>JAOZUO010000259.1 GCA_029938605.1 Deltaproteobacteria bacterium
AGCCAGCGTCCGTAGACGCCGTCAATGTCCGGACCATTAGAGATGGGATCCTTGACGTAAGGCTCACCTGTGTCCGGGTTGAGCGTCGAGGGTGCGGAGACGAGCTTGAGGTAGACGAATCCGTCGCGCCGGATGGCTGAGCCTTCGCCGCCGTCGTCGGGGAGGGTGTCCAAGTCGAAGCCGTCGCCGCCGGCCAGGTCGGGGTCGAAGGGATCCACGGGGTTCTCCTCTTCGTGGAGGAGCACCGAGTGAATACCCGCGAAGCCCGGCCAGTGGGTGGGATCCCAGGAGTAGATCGTCTCGTCGTCGGCGGTGTAGTTGTGGTCGAAGGCCACCCAGTGGATCCCGTCCCGGGACACGGACACCACCAGATGATCCATGAATTGGTCTGGGCCGCTCCCGCGGACGAAGCCGTTTTCGAAGACCACGAAGTCTGCCCCCGGGCCGTTTTGCACGCGCCTGCCGGACCAGCGCAGCACGACGAAGTTGTCTTCTTCGGACGCGTACCCGAGCGAGAACACGTCCTGGCTCCCGCAGGCGTTTCCACAGCCCCGGACGCCGTTGACGGCGCGTGAGGCGTCTCCGTAGCCCTCGCCCGTGTCCCCGGGGGCCTCCACGATCTCGTCGGCGTGGGACACGTCCCGACTCTGGCAGGCCACCAGGCAGCCCTCGACGTCCGCCGCCTTGTCCAGACACTGGTCCGGGCAGGGATCGGGGTCGCTACCCTGGCAGGCCACCAGAACGGCGCACAGCACCAGCCAGAGCAACGGAGATCCGAATCTGTCATTCCCGCGAAGGCGGGAATCCAGGGAGATGGCGTTTTTCAACGGTCTGTTTGGGGGTTGGACCATAGGTTCAGCGACTTTCGACATTGCAACATAGCACATTGAAGTTGTCACGACGGCTGCGTCATGAGACACAGCCCTCATGGCTGACTCGAAGATCCTGTGGCTCATTCGGCATGGACAGACCGAGGCCAACGCGGCCCACCAGTTCGCGGGGTGGACGGACGTGGCGCTGACGGACCAGGGCCGGGACGAGGCGCGGGCGCTCGCGGACCGGCTGGCGGCGGAGTCCTTCGATGGCGTCTGGTCCTCGGATCTCCAGCGCGCGGTGCACACGGCCCGGTTGGCCCATGGGGAGGCGCGACAGGACCGGCGGTTGCGCGAGATGCACTTCGGCGCCCTCGAGGGGTGCACCTGGCACGAGGCGAACGAGCTGGTGCAAAAGGGGCTGGAGGACTTCCAGAGTTTCGACGCGCCCGGGGGGGAGACCGCGGCGGTGTTTCACGCGCGGCTGCACGAATTCCTCGAGGAGCTGTCCCAGGGGCAACAGTTGCTCTTTACGCACGGCGGCGTGATTCGCGCGCTCACCGGTCCCATGGGGCACGACCGGTTCCTGCGGACCGGCGAGATCGCCGTGTTGGATTGGACCGCAAAGAAAGTGCTGCGGATCCTCGAGAAGCCAGCGCCGAAGTCCATGTGACCTGGCATTTGTGACCAGGGGCCTTACCAACTGGGCACCTTCGCGCAGGCCGCAAGGAGCACCACGAGCTGGCTGAGGTAGCAGAGGCAGCCCAGGCAGTCGCCCGTGATGCCGCCCAGGCGTCGGCGGACCACCCGCAAATACAGAAACAGGGTCAGCCCGAGGGCGCCCGCGGCGATGGCCAGGCGTACGGGTTGCAGCCAGGCGTACCAGGCCACGCCCGGCACCGACACGACCACGGCCACCATCACGTCGGACCAGGTGGCGCCCTGACCGGCATCCTTGGCGATGGAGTCGCGGCCCTGCAGGGGCGGAAGCAGGACCATGGCGGGGAGGATCATCAGGCGTCCCAAGGTGGCCGAGGCGATGAGGGCGGCGGCGAGGACCGGTATGGGCGTGGACATGAGGGCGCCGGCGCGGATGGCCAGGGCGAGGATGATAGCCACGGAGCCGTAGGCGCCGATGCGGCTGTCCCGAAGGATCTCCAGGACGCGCTCCTTGGTGTAGCCGCCTCCGAAGGCGTCGAAGAAGTCCGCCACGGCGTCTTCGTGGAAGGCGCCGGTGATCCAGGCCTCCAGGGCCAGGGCCAGGAGCACCGCCAGGGGCAGCACCCACAGGTGTGAGGCGCCCCAGATGATGGCCGCCGAGAGGCCGCCGATGAGCCCACCCACCAGGGGCAGGAAACGCACGGACCGCCGGAACACCTCCGGCGAGGGGAGCGCGCCGCCTCCCGGAACGGGGATGC
Organism: Deltaproteobacteria bacterium; assembly: GCA_029938605.1. GTDB lineage: Bacteria > Myxococcota_A > Polyangia > HGW-17 > JAJRWW01 > JAJRWW01. The sequence continues at coordinate 2,231 of JAOZUO010000259.1, forward strand.
GGGTGAGGAACTGTATGGCCACCAGGAACGAGCGCATGGGGTGTTGGCCTACTGCTCAATCCCGGCGTCGGCAAAAGTCGCCATGTCGCGCACCATGGCGGCGGCGGCGTCCACCAGGGGCAGGGCGAGCAGGGCGCCGGTACCCTCGCCCAGGCGCAGGGACCAGTCGAGCAGGGGGTCCAGGCCCAGGTGATCCAGCATGCGGCGGTGTCCGGGCTCGGCCGAGCAGTGGGCGGCGATCATGTGCCGGACCGTGCCGGGGGCGCGGTGTTCGGCCACGAGGGCCGCGGCGGTGGTGATGAAGCCGTCGACCAGGATGGTGAATCCCAGGCGGGCGGCGGTGGCGTAGAAGCCGGCTATGGCGATGATCTCAAATCCGGCCACCTCGGCCATGGCTGCGGTGGGGTCGTCCTTGAGCAGGGCCGCCGCCCGCGCCGAGGCCTGGGTCACGACTCCCAGCTTGCGTGAGAGGGTCACGTCGTCGGCGCCGGCTCCCCGGCCCGTCATGACCTCTGGCGAGGCGTCGCAGAGCAGCACGCCCAGGCAGGCCGCGGGCGTGGTGTTGCCTATGCCCATCTCCCCGGCGAGGACCAGCCGGGCGCCGGATATGGCGGCCCACTCCGCTTCCTCCACGCCCACCGCGAAGGCAGCCTCGAGCTGGTCCACGGTCATGGCGGCCCCCTCGGCGAGGTTGGCGGTGGACTCGGCGATCTTCGCATCGCGGTAGCCATCCGAGGGGGCGTGGGTGGGGGACCCGGAGCCCACGTCCACCAGGCGCAGGGTGGTGTCGGTTTGATGGGCGAAGACGCTGCTGGCCGCGCCGCCGCCCAGGATGTTGGCGATCATCAGTCCGGTGACCTCCGAGGGCCAGGCGGTGACCCCGGCCTGGACCACGCCGTGGTCGGCGGCGAAGATCGCCAGGTGTCTGGGGCGCGTCCGGGGCGCGAGAGAGCCCTGGGTGCGGCACAGGGAGATCGCCACATCCTCCAGCTTTCCCAGGCTGCCCGGGGGCTTGGTGAGGTTGTTCAGGTGCGCCTTAATGGTGGCGTCATCCAGGGAGGACCGAGCGTTTGCGGTCATTGGGTCTTCACTCCAGGCGTGAGGTTGACGCTGTGTGTGGAGGGGGAGGGCGATTTTACGGGCAGCGGACATCCGGAGACCAGCAGCGTGACGCGGTGGGCGCGGTGTGCCACCTCCTGGTTGAGCCACCCCGCGCGATCCCGAAAGGCCCGGGCGAGGCTGTTTTCGGGCACGATGCCCATGCCGAGCTCGTTGGTGACCAGGATCAGGTCGCAGGGCGGGCGATCCAGCAGGGTGAGCAGCGCCTCCACCTCGGGCAACGGCGTGTGCGCGTCCTGGAGGTTCCTGTGGTGCAGCAGGTTGCCCAGCCAGACCGTGAGGCAGTCCACCACGGCCACCCGGATCCCGTGGTCGGCCACGGCCGCGGTGAGGGCGGGGGCCAGGTCCAATGGCGCCTCCACGGTGACGTACTCGGGGGCCCGCTCCTGGCGGTGGGCCGCGATGCGTTCGCGCATCTCCTCGTCGAAGGGCTCGGCGGTGGCCACGAAGCCGCGCGGTCCAGGCCGCTGGGCGGCCAGGTCCAGGGCATGGCGGCTCTTACCGCTGCGGGCGCCTCCGGTCAACAGGACCAGCTCGGGTTTGACCAGCTCGGTCCTCTCCAATGCGGTCATGATCAATCCACCCCCCGTCGGATGAGCAACCACAGGAAAAACGGGCCACCCAGCAGCGCCGTTACCACGCCCACGGGGATGTCCGAGGGCGGGACCACGATCCGCGACAGCCGATCACACAACACCAGGAAGGTCCCCCCCGCCAGGAGGCTGGCCGGCGTCAGCGTCCGATGGTCCGCGCCGATGAGCAGCCGGGCGATGTGCGGCATCATCATCCCCACGAAGCCGATGGGGCCGCACACGGCCACCACGCCGGCCACCGTAAAGGAGGTGGCGAAGAAGATGATGAGCTTCACCCGGCCCACGGCCACGCCGCGGCTGGCGGCGATATCGTCGCCCACCACCAGCAGGTTCAGCTCGTGGCGGTAGTACAGCAGCACCGCCGATCCGGAGACCACGAAGGGCAGGACGTTGAAGACGTCGGCGTATCCGAAGACATGCATGCCGCCCATGAGCCAGTGCATGATGCGAATGGAGTGTCCCACCCGGCTGATGTACTGCACGAAGAGCAGCAGGCTCGAGCAGCAGAAGCTGATGGCGACCCCGGCCAGCAGCATGCCGGCGGGGGAGAGCTTCCGGCGGCCGGTGGACAGCGAGTACACCAGTAGAATGGCGGCGAAGGCTCCGAGGAAGGAGGCCACGGAGATGCCCGGGATGCCCGGCAGATCGAGCTGGACGCCGGACCGCACGTACAGGGCGGCACCCAGGGAGGCGCCGCTGGCTACGCCCAGGGTAAAGGGCGTGGCCAGAGGATTTCGGAACACGGCCTGGAACGCCATGCCCGACACCGACAGCCCCGCGCCGGCCAGGAAGGCGACCATGACCTGGGGGACGCGCATTTGCCAGAAGACCAGGGACTCCATGTGGGTGGCGTCGCCGTAGAGCACCGAGAAGGGCAGGTCGAAGCCGCCGAAAAAGGGCGCGGTCAGCAGCACGGCCACCGACACCATGGTCAGGCCCACCAGAACCTTCACCGGGTGGTTGGAGAGGGCCATCAGGTGGGCTCTCCCGGCACCAGGAGCGCCGGCGCGCCGTCACCGCGCTCGATGACCTCGAAGCCCACGCCGAAGATTTCCGCGGGCACCGCCGGGTCCAGCAACCCGGTAACCGGACCGTGAAAGACCCGCCGGCCGTCGCGCAGGGCGAGCCCGGTGGTGGCCACGGCGAGGGCCTCGTTCAGATCGTGCGTGACCAGGACCGTTGTTGTTCCCGTCTCGGCGCGGATCGTAGCCAGGATCTCGTGGATGCGCACGGAGTGGCGATAGTCCAAAAAGGCCGTGGGCTCGTCGAGCAACAGGATCCGGGCCTCCTGGGCCAGGGCGGCGGCGATGAGCACCTCCTGGCGCTCGCCGCCGCTGAGGATCTCCATGGGGCCGTCGGCCAGCTTCTCTACGTCGGCCAAGGCCATGGCCCGGTCCACGGCCTCTTTGTCGCCGGCCGTGGACCCACCCAGAGCGTCCATATGTGGGTAGCGGGACATGGTCACGAACTGGCGCACGGTGAACGGGAAGTGGCGTCCTTCGAGCTGTGGCACGTAGGCCAGGCGCCGGGCGAGCTGGCGTTGCCGGAGGTCGCGTAGGTCTTGACCCAGGATGCGGATGTGTCCCGTCCAGCGGGTGTGGATGCGCAGCAGACAGCGTAGCAAGGTGGTCTTGCCGGCGCCGTTGGGGCCGATTACCGCCAGGCTTTCGCCGTCGCCCACGTCGAAGGAGAGGTCGTCCAGCAGCTTGCTGCCCCCGACGTTCATGGACAGGGACTTCACCTCGATGAGCGGTGAGCTCATGGTGTCTTCCCCGTTTTCGCCCGATCCCCCGTTCGCGGTGGATGCAGTAGTCCAGACAGGTGCACCACCAGGTCCACGAAGCGCGGACCGGGCACCTCTCCGTAGGCGCCCGGGAGGATGTGCACCGCGTTGTTTTTCACCGCGCGCAGGCTGGGGATCGTGCGCCAGCTATCGAGTAGCTGGGCGTGGGTGACGCCCTTGCGCTCAAGCTCCGGCGCCAGCTCGACGATGAGGTCGGGGTCCAGGGCCGCGATGCCTTCGGCGGAGAGCTTGGGGTAGGCCGGCACATCCCGGGGGAAGGCGTTGGTTCCGCCGGCGCGCCTCAGGACGTCGTCGTAAAGCCCTTTGCGGCCCGCCACATACACCTCTCTCATGGGACCTGCCACCGTGGCCCTGCCGAAGACGATGAGTACCCGGGGCCGCTTGCGATTCCGGATGTGCTGGGCCACTTTGCGAAGGCGCGCCCGCGCCTCCCGCGCCAACTGCTCCCCGCGGGCCGGCGCGCCGCAGGCCCGGCCGAGCTGCTCCAGGGAGGTGACGATGCCCGCCAGGGACTCATGGTCCACGCTGAGCATGGGAAGACGCATGCGCTGTAGATAGGCGCGCACCCGCTTGTGCTCCGGCCCGCGCAGGGCGACGACCAGGTCCGGCTTCAGTCCGGCGATGCGTTCGTAGCTGGGATCAATGTACCCGCCCACCCGGGGAATGCGTTTGGCGGCGGCGGGGTAATTACAGTAGCGGGTGGCGCCCGCCACGCGCTTGCCGCAACCCACGGTGAACAGGGTCTCGGTGATGGACGGCGCCAGGGAGACAATGCGCTGGGCGTTGGTGGTCTGGGCGCCGGCCGCTGTGCTCCCGGTCCCTTCACACCCCGCCACCCACTGCCGCCCCAAGGCGCTGAGCACAAAGGACGCCACCACCACGGTCACCAGCAACGTGGGCATCAGCCGACGTCGGCGACGACGCGCCACGGCCACTGCTACGGCGTCCATGGCGCCGGCTGTGGCTGTAGCTGTAGCTGTAGCTGTGGCTGTGGCGTCGGTTACGGCGGGCTCGTTTGGGGGTTCGATACTGCTCATTACGTCTGCTCATCCGCTGGGATACTCGGGACGCAAGAGCAAAACGACGGGGCAGGGGGGTCCGCCGTTGGCCCATAGCTCCTTCACTCCCGAAGGACTGGGACCGACGTCCGAGACGGTCTACTGGCTCCCGGTTCGACCATTGGCAGCGCCTTCCCAGCGAGTGGACCGGTTTCCGATCCGTATCTCGCCAGTGACATTTATGCTGCCTCTGTCACCGGATACAGTGGCGGGGGCCGCGCCGGCTTCTCACCGGCTTCCATGGAATGCCTCCCAAGCAACCTTGAGCGGCATACCTTCTCGAACATCCTCACAGTTCAACAGCCCAATTAGCCCACGGTGAGCCAGACTGTCAAGGGTGACCCTCAGGTCAGGTTTCGCTCCAGCGCAGCAGGCGGCGCTCGAAGAGAGCCTGGAGGTCCCGTCGCCCATCGAGAACGCAGTGCACGAGCACCTCGGAACCAAGGACCTGGTAGACGACTCGATAGGGCTTGAAGTGGACTTCGCGATAGTCGGTCACACCGATGCGCTCGAGCTCGGGGGGGATGTGTCCTCTCAATGGGAGATCCCCGAGGCTGCTACAGAGGGACTCTAGCTGATCAACGACGTAGAGTGCGCTGTCCGCCGTGTCGTGTCGGGCGATAGTTTCGTACAGATCGACGATGTCTGGTTCGGCATCCTCGATGATCCGCACTCGGTGGCGTTTCACTCGCTTCGATCCCGGATGCGCTTTCGAATATCGGCGAACGCCTTTTTGACCGGCTTGCTACGCCCGCGTTGATTGCTTCTCGTACTCTGGGCCAGGATTTTGAGCAGCGCGAGCGACTCCTGTGTTTGCTCGTAGCCGACGATGTCCACCAGCACCGCCTTGGCCTCGCCGTGCTGTGTGATCACGATCGCCCCACCGCTATCGTTGACCGTGCGCAGTGCCTCAGCGGTCTTGCTTTTGAGGTAGCTGATGGGTTTAACGCACTCGCTGAGCTTCATTGGCGGGGTCTCTTTCATCACTGGCAGTACAACCTAAATATAGTCCATATTTAGTACCAATACAATGAGATGAGTTGACCCTGAGACTCCACGGTGACGTCAGTGTACTATTTGGGGCATTGGCCATTAGGAGGCACAGTGAGCTTTTGTTCGTGCCACATTCTGGTTGTCGTTCTGATCCTTGGCCTGACGACGGCCTGTGACGAGGCGCCCGCGGAGGGGAGGGATGCCGCGATGGATGCTGCGGTGGACGGCGGGGATGGCGGGGCCGG
>JAOZUO010000120.1 GCA_029938605.1 Deltaproteobacteria bacterium
ATCAAAACGCCCCCTTGATCCCCAAAGATGGGATGATGGGCAGCCCGTTGAGGGTCGTGCTCTGGGTGTAGTTGAAGTTCCAAAGCACGAACTCTGTGGCCTGGTAATTGTACACATTCTGAATATCGAGGTAGAGGCTGAGTATCCAATTCTTGAACACCCATTTTTTGTCCACGCGCAGATCCAGTTGGTGAAATAGGGGCAGCCGGTCTCCGTTGGGCTCACCGAAGACCGGAATGTAGCTATTGCTGTCGGCGGCGAAGATCCCCCCACGGTAGGCGGTGGTGGGATTTCCTGACACCAGGCGAAACCGTAGCCCCACCTGCCACCCGTACTTCCACATTCCGGAGATCACCGCCGTCAAGATGTGCGTCTGGTCAAAGTCGAACAGGCGCCAGGGATCCGCGGGGTTCTTGCGCTCCGAACGCATGAGCGTATAGCTGATCCAGCCAAAGCACTTCTCCATCTTCAGAAACCGGGGACAGTCCCCGTCGGCGCGCTTTTTCACCAGGAGCTCCCCGCCGTACACCCGCCCGAGCCCCACGTTGGCCTGGTGCTCGGTCTCCACAGCTCCGTCTCTGTACACCAGGTCGTCCGTGGGAACCACCAGGGCCCAGATCTGCTTGTAAAAACCTGTGGCCTCCACTGACAGGGACGGACGCACGCGCCAGTTCAAGCCCCCGCTGGTGTGCAGGGATCGCTCGTGGGAGATTCCGGGGTTGCCGCCCACCTCGGGGATGAACTGGGAGATCTGGGGATCTTGATGGAAGAGCCCCACCGCCGCGAGCAGGGAGAGCTTGCGCTTGATCACGTCGAACCGCACCGTCAGCCGCGGGTCGAAGGCAACCAACCCAATGTCCTGGATGGAGTAAAAGTCCAATCGCAGCCCCGGGATCAACGTGAGCCGCTTAAAGGGCTTCCAGCTCGCCTCCGTGTACACCGCCTGGTTGACGACCAGGCCCTGGATGGAGAGGTCCTCGCTGTCGGCTCCGCTGTAGCTTCGAAGGTCCGCTTTGCCCAGGGTCACCGTACCGTGCAACCCCGTCGACACCTTCAGACTCGAGCTCACGCGGTGGCTGTAGTGCAGCCGCCACCCCACCTCACCAAACTGCTGGATCTGCTTGAAGTCGGTGCCCACCTCGGTGCGTCGGTAGCCGCCGGCCAGCGAAGCGCGCAGCTCATGATTCCCCCAGCGTCTCCCCCAGAGCACCAGGGTCTTCTGGAAGAGCGTCACGTAGATCGTGCGCCACTCGTCTGACTCCCGGTCGAAAATGCGCATGCGATCGTCCGAGCCGAAGGCGAGGACCTTGAGGTGACCGCCCCACAGGGGGTGATCAAACATGGCCTGGTAGTCGTAGTAGGCCGGGGAGACCTCCACGCCCCCGACCAGCGCCAGCACCGAGTCGATGTGGCTCCGGCGCAGGGACAAGGCCATGCTCCCCTTGCCCACGGGCCCCTCCACCAGCGCCCCCACATCCCAGATGTCCACATCCAGGTAGCCATGCCACCCGTCTGTTTTCCCCTTGCGGGCGAAGACATCGATGACGCCGCCGATGGCTCGCCCGTACTGCACCGAGAAGTTCCCCGGCACAAACTTGATGGAGCGCAACAGGTCCGAGTTGAAGACCGAGGTGATGCCGAAAAAATGGTAGAGGATGGGGATCTCGTGGCCTTCCATGAAGACCCGGGTGTCCTCCGGGGCTGAGCCCCGCACGAGGAGTAGCCCGAGTCCAAAGGGCGCCCGGGCCACTCCCGGCATGTTCTGGATGGCCTTGAGAGCATCTCCCTGGGTACCGGGGATCATCTGAATTTCTGGCAGGGAGAGCTGGTACTGCGTGACCTCGCGCCGCTCCTTCTTACTGGTAACCACGGTCTCGTAGGCACCGTAGGAGGTGCGCTCCACGTAGTAGGTCACCGTCAGCCGAGCGCCCGGGGCGAGGTTCTCCACCACCTTGAACCGACGGAACCCCGCGGCTCGCACCTCCACCAGGTAGCGCCCGGGCGGCAGCAGCCCGAGGGCAAAGCGCCCCGTCTTGCCGGTGAAGGTCTTGCCGGCCAGCCGCCCCCTGCCACCTTTGACGCCGGACTTGACGTCGGACTTGGCGTAGGCCAGCACCTCGGCGTCCTCGAGGCCCGTACGGGTGCCCTTCTGTCGTACCCGCCCCCCAAGCCGAGCCCCGGGAACGCTCCGCACCGAAGGACGCTTGCGCACCGGCCGGACCCGGGGACGCAGTCGGAGTGTGGGGGGAGCCGCCCGACGGTGGGCCGGGCGCGGCGCCGGACGGGTCCGCAGCCTGAAGCTGTAGGCCACCTTGATTCTGGCCCCCACAGCCGTACCGTCCACGGTGGCGGGCTTGTAGACGAACTGGCCGGCGGCCTTCACCGCGGCGGCGTCGAGCAGGGGCGACAGGGAACGAGCCACCGACACCAGAGTCACCTTGCCGGTGACAGAGACGGTGACAAAGAGCATCACCACCCCCTGCTTGCCGACCTTTCGGGCCGCCTCGGGATAGGGCGCCTGGACAAACTTCACCAGCTTCGGATAGACGACCTTGCCTACGGCTCGCCGAGGTGCCGACCTGGCCTGGCGCGCCCACGCCGGACCGGGCCCGACCAATAGACACACCACCCCCCAGAGTCCGACCAAGCAGGGCAGATATCGCTTCGGGCTACTCAATATTCGGGTTCCTCGGGACAGGTGATGTGAAACCTGTGCTCCCCATGGACTAATGGACGGCTTATAACGTTGCTCGCGGCCGCCGGCAAACAACATAATCAGTCCTCGCCAACGCGGTGCCCCCGACGCACAACAACCCCCCGACGCTGGCGACAAGGGCTATCGTGTCCCTCCGGCAAATATGCGTGATTTTGTAGGCAGACAACAGTAGCCTGCCCCTCGGACACCAAAATGCTGGCGGTAGGAGGCAGCAAGGTTTTAGGTCGGGGCCCAAAGCAGGTAGACCCGCCCCCAGCTACGGCTTTTTCTCGTCTAAGTACAGGAAGGGGTCCTCCTTCCACTCCAGCTTGACCTTAGCGGTGTCGAGGCCCAGGCAGAAGCAGCCGGTCTTGTAGTACTTGTTGGACAGGTTGAGCTTTTTGCACACCTGGGGTGGCGTGGAGAAGTAGAAGTTGAGGGATAACCTGGTGCCCTTCTTTTGCAGAAAGAGGTAGCGCCGGTCGCTGCGCGCATAGAGTCGTGTCTTGCACTTCGGCTTCAAGTGGGGGTCTTTGAGCCGCGCCCGGTAGCGCTTGGCATCGCAACCGTACTGCTCGTGGACCCGGGCGATGACCCACCCCTGGAACGGCCGGGTGAGCTTGAAATCCACCCAGGCCTTGCACAGATCGGGGTGGTTCTTATGAATCTTGCGGATTTCCGCCTTCTCTTCACTGGGAATGGAGCTCGCCTTGATCTGATGGTCGTTGAGCTTGAACGGGTTGCTCTTGTCAGTGAGCTTTCTCACCCCTGACACCGGCGGCGCGCCACACAGGTTCTTCCAGATGTGCGGAGCGCTGTAGAGCAAAAAGGCGATCCGCTTGGGCATGTCCAGGCACTCCGCCTTATCCGACGCCTTTGAGAGCTTCGCGTACCACCGGCGCACCTCATATCCCCGCGGGGTCCCCTTGTACTTCACCTTCAGCTTGCGCAGGCATCCCAGAGCCCAACCGCAGCTCGGGTGCCGGCACCACTGAGCGATGCAGGTCAGCCCAGCTTTGCAGGCCGTGGTCTTGGGGCAGGGCTCCCCCTCGGAGGCCAGCGCGGGGCGATCGCGCGCGGCGCGGGGGCGGCTGGACGGGCTGGCCGGACGGGCCGGATCGGCAACGGGGCCGCAGCCGACGCCCGACAGTCCACCCACCAGCGCGAACGCTCCCCAGATCGTGACGATGCTCCTCATGGGTTTCTCCCGTTGGTGACCAACACGCCGTTTCGACGAAAAAAGACAGTATGCTGGCTGTGGGGCCAGTGCGCTCAAGTATCGGGTACGAGGACTGAGGGGTCAATATGCGTAGTGAAGTGCCCCCGACGCATAGGTTGACTGCCACAGGCGCCACACGGCACACTGCTGCGACCAGGAGGCCCCCATGACCGCCGAGACCCGACAACCCATTCCCCCTTTTCATGACATCTTCGCGCACCTGTTTGGGTTGGGCGTACGGGTGCTCACCGTCGAGCAGCTCCACGGCGTGGTCGACACCTTGCCCGAGGCGACCCGCCGGGCCGTGGCCCAGTTCCTTGGCGCCGAGGGTGTGGCGACCGTGGCCGAAGGGTTGGAAGAAGCCAAGGCGCAGATCCTGGTGGAGAGCTATCCGGTGGACCACGCCGAATCGCCTGACGCCGGTCTGCCTGACGCCGATCCGCCTGACGCCGATCCGCCTGACGCCAAGGCCTTCGCCGCCGTGTATCCGCAGGTCATGATAGCCACCAACCGGGGGCTGGATCGATCCCAGCTCCGTGAGGTGATGGCGTCGCTGACCTCCGCCGAGGTGGCCAGCCAGTCAATTTTTCTGGGCGCGGCTGGACGCCGCGAGGTCTTCGCCGCGATGGACCCGGGCCACGTGGAGACCATCCTGGACCACACCGCGGACTGGGTGCTCATCGAGACGGCCAAGGACGCGCTGCAAAGCTTCGGCCAGTACACCGCCCTGCTGGAGAAGCGGGAACGCGTCGGGGGCAAGCTCCAGAAGTTCGAGCGGATCCGGCTCAAGGCCCGACAGTCTCCGCGAGCCTTCTACATGAAGTGGGGAGCCGGTCTGTTCAAGGGGAGGGAGCTGCTGTACAACGAGGCCGTGCTCGGTGCGGACAAGCTGCGCGTGCGGGAAGCAGGCCTACTCGGTGTGCTCCCGGTCACCCTGGACGTGAAGGGCGCCCTCTCGGGCCGGGGCACCAACCACCTGGCCACTGAGGTGGGACTCCACCACATGGTCACCCTGCTCGCAAAGGATCACGATCGGGCGGTGGCCGGGGGTCACCTCGAGCGGATCAACCACGGCCTGGTGGAGTTGGACGGACGGCCCGTCTACAAGATCGAGAGCCGCCTCCCCAGGGACCCATCCCTGGGCTACTACTGCCACCGGGTAGTGCACTACACCGACTTCCTGGCGGCGGTGGACATCAAGGCCGAGATCTACGACTTCGAGGATCGACTACACGAGGAGTTGCACTACCGGGAGCTGGACCCCTCCCCGGGGCTCACCGACGCGGACTTCGATCCACGGAACCGGGCCTACCGGCTGTAGCAGGGGTGGGGGTGGGGGTGGGGCCTGGCAGGGCCCTGAGCCCGGGTAGGGCCCTACCAGGGCTCAGGGCGCGATGGTCACGGGCACGGCACTCTCGATGCGCAGGCCCACGCTGATGACGTCGGGGGTACCGTCTCCGTCCAGATCCACGTCAGGCGATAAGGCCTGGGTCATCATCATGTTGCAACGGATCTCGGTGTCGGTGATCACCGGCGGGGACGCCGTATTGTCGCACTCGCCCTCGCCCTGAACGACGTCCTCGCAGCCGGGGATGGTGGCGTTGCAGGTGCCGTCGAGCAGCTCGATCATTCCCTCGGCCATGGAGCCCGTGGGGTCTTCCTGAATGAGCTCGTTCATCCAGAGCTGCAGGGCGGGAAACAGCACGGTGTCGATCTCCTCGGCGGGCACGCCGCCGCCGAGCATCACCTCGGTCCAGCCGTCGGCCGTGGTCATGCCCACCAACTGCAGAAACTGCATGTTGTACATCAGGAGGCCCATGCCCGGCTGCGGAAAGGGCATCCGGACGGTGCCCGGGCCGGCCGCCAACTCGCCCCCGACGAGCCGACCGCAAACGTAGTCGTCCAATGCCGAGTCCGCGTGCAGGGCCACGGTGTCCTGGCCGTCGAACAGCGGGGTGGCGTCGTTGTGCACCGCTCCCTGGAAGATCTGCGCCAGGACAACGTCGTTATCGCCAAACTGCTCAGTGCGCAGTCGCAGGACGATCATGATCTCGGCTCGGGCGATGGCGTCGTTGACGTCATCGTTCACGTCGAAGTCCGGGCTGGTGGCCGCCAGCATGGAGATGATGGAGCCCAGCCGGTTGTTCACGAGGCCGTCCCCGGTCATGTCCACGCCGATCAACTGCGCGGACTCGGTGGTGTCGGGCAAAAAGACCTCGCTCACCAGATAGTCGTGGTCGTCCCCCGCGAGGCTCATGTCGCAGTCCGGGGCGCCGCAGTCCGCGGTGCAGTTCGCCACGTTTTCGCCACCTTCAGTATCGCAAACGCCGTCCTCCACACAGACCGAGCAGTCCGACGGGCAGTTCTGGGACGTCTCCCCCGAATCGCACACCGTGTCGTTGTTGCAGGGGTTGGTGTCGTCGTCGTCTCCGCAGGCGGCGGTCAACAAGACCGCGCCCAGGAACAGGGCCGCTAGCGAGGATCGGGCAGAATTCATGAGCTTCTCCATTCTCGGGGTACGTGTAAGGCCGACAGTGTATAGCACTCCGAGCGACCGTCGGGGCGATGGTTTGTCCAGGGAGCGGGGTGTGAAATACCTAGGGGAGGATGCGGCGCTAGGGGAGGATGCGGCGCTCAGCAAACGTGTGAACGCCGCGCACCGTGAGCTCGACGCGCTCCATGGGGCTTTTCTGCTCGGGCACGTAAACAAATCCGCCGGGCAGATGGTCCCAGCGGAAGAACTGACCGGTGACCAACCGGGTCCCGTCCGCGCTGTGGGCGAGGACCTCCAGGGGCTGGCCCTTGATCTCGTGACTGCTGCGCGTCACCGAGTTGTTGATGATCCCGCCGCCCACGCCGTCCACCGCCACGATTCGGTAGGAGAACTGCGGGGCAGACCCGATGTACCGGGGTAGGTTCACCCAGGCGGCACGGTCGTAGAGCTTGCTGTAGTGGTAGTCCGAGATCCAGGTGTCTTCACAGTAGCCCATGATGTCCGTTTTGGTGTCGGGATCCAAAAGAAGCTCGTTGACGATGTCCCAGCTCCACACGCCGATGGAGTTGGGGTCGTGGGGGTAGTTGTAGTCGATGGAGTTGGGGTCGAGGCCGTAGCCACAATTCACGTGCTCCAAGCCATGGGCGTGGCCGAGCTCGTGGGCCGCGGTGTCTGCCGCCTGCTCCTCGAAACCCACACCGAGGGCCATGCGCAGCTGGGGGTTGCCCTCGGCGGGAGGCGACGAATTGAGCAGGGTCACACCCAGCATACACCCCCCACCACAATAGGCGTAGAAGGACGATGCGGGGTTGAAGATCCCGTAGTAGTACACATCGGCGCTCTCGCCGTCCTGGTTGCGAAACCCCGCCAGGGTCATGCCCAGCTGTTCCCAGCCGTCACCATTCGGGGCGATGACGGAGTTCCAGTCGTGGGGGGCACGGGTGGTGACCTCCACGTCCGTGACCGGGTATAGCTGCAGGAACCGCTGCCGGAACCCCTCCAACACCGCCGGACCCAGATCGGGCACGCGGCAGGAGCCGTCGGCGCAGTAGGCGAAGGGCGCCATGATTACGCGAAAGGTGTTGATGATGCCGTCCACGGTCACGGTCTGCACCCCCTGGGCCGGGAAGATAGCCGTCGGGTTGTTCTCGCTATCCACCCCCTCTTGGAGAAAGGCAACCTGATAGGTGAGGAACTGATTGATGGCCTCCCCGGGAACCACGAAGTTGACCGTGGACCCGAGGTTCTCCTCTGTGGATGCGGCGATGAGGTCCACGCCCACCTCGTAGGTGTGTTCGGCGTCGATGGAAAATCGGCCCAGGACGGTCCGCCCCACGACGGAGGGATCGGCTTGGTAGAATACCCGGATCAGGGCGTCCCTCCCGTTGATCAATGGGACGTCACACGTCTGAGCCACGCCCCCGGACATGATGGTGCACTTGGGACCCTGGTATATGGCCACCTCGGTGATGGTCACGCCGGGAGCCCCGATGAGATGGGGCTGGGGCGTGTCGCCCCCAGACCCGTCCCCACAGGCCGCTCCGAGGAAGAACGTCGCCAACAGCACCACCAACCGAAATCTTGCGGTCTCCATAATTCTTCCCACTCCTATTGGCTCCTAGTGGCTTCACCTGGCAAAAAGCCACAATTGCTAATTCACCTCATTGTCTGTTCCATACCGCATCGGAAGCAAAGGGGAAAGACCCAATGGATTTGCGACACCTAAGGCGGGGCGGGGGCCAGGCGGTTTATTCCACGCACCTGACTACGCCCGAAGCGTCCTCGCAGAGACTCTCCGTGACGGAGCAGTCCGTGCTGTCCTCCCAGACGAGGCAGCCATCCTCGGCGTCTGGGACACAAACCTGAATCATGGATCCCAGGCATTGGGAATCATCCGCGGCCAGACACTGGCCCTCGCAAGGGTCGGCGCAGTCCAACGGGCAACACTCGATGGTCTCGGTCCCTTCACAGACGCCGTCTCCACACTGCTGCTGCTGGCCGTCGTCATCGCCGCAACCGACAATAACCAACGCCAGCGCCATCCCAAAGAGAGGACCCGCAAACCTGCGAAGGTGAGCACCGCAACACATGGATTTTTCCAATGACACAAGAACGCCATCCTGGCTACCCCTGTCATTACACCAGTGAAACAGTAGTTATTCATGGAGGTTCTAACTAGTTGCCACCCCAGAAGTGGGTTCGAAGCGAAAGTGTGCCAGGTGCGTCGGATGGGCACCACCAGATCTGGTGGTTGTACCGGGTGTACTACCCCAGATCTGGTGGTGTGCAGACGGCGTGCCTGGTGCGCTTGCAGCCGAAGTCCACTTCTGGGGTGGCAACTAACTAGAAACCGGTCACTGGAGTAGGAACGGGATGGTGCCAGTAGTCCAGCGTGCCGAGCCTACCGAAGGAGGCGTCGCCCCAGCACCAGACCGTGTCGTCCCACAAAACGGCGCAGGAGTAACCCCTCCCGAGTACGAGCCGGTGGGGAGTGCCGAGCCCCTGGACGTTCACCGGAACGAAGCTGTCATTGGTCTGCCCGTTGCCCAGCTGACCTGAGCCACCGCTGCCCCAGCAGTACGTATTGATGGGACCTTCGCCGGGGTCGGTGATCACACAGGTGTGGCTGTGTCCCGCCGCGAGCCTCTTGACGTCCTGTAGGTCCGGCACCACAGCGGCCGTGGGCCAGAACTCCTGCGCCGGATCCTGGCCCACCTGGCCGTAGTAGTTCCATCCCATGCAGTAGGCGCTACCGGAGGACTGGTAGCAGGTGTGGTGGGAGCCCACGGCGAAGGTATACGTGCTTTGCGCCGCCTGCACGGGATCCGCGGAGTCGTCGTAGGTGCCATCCCCGAGCTGCCCCGCCCAGTTCGAGCCCCAGCAAAACAGGTCCGTATCGTTTAGCATACAGACGTGCCCAACCCCGGCGGCCATCTCATTGGCGCCCATCCACGGGACCTCCATGGGCGTGGCGCTATCAGTCCAGCCGCCGTTGCCCAGCTGCCCGTCCTCGCCAGAGCCCCAGCACCAGGTGGTGTTATCCACCAGGCCGGCGCAGCTAAAGGCGTCCCCCGACACGACCTGCAGGGCCGACGCCCCGAGGGTGACCTGCACCGGCGTGTGGCTCTCGGTCAGGGTCGTGGTCCCGAGTTGGCCGTGGTTGTTGCTTCCCCAGCACCACACCTCTCCATTCGCCACGGCGCAGGTGTGATCCCGAAAGGGTGCCACAGAGGTCACGTTGCCAAGGCCCGCCACCTGCGTAGGCGTAGGGCGGCTGCCGATGATGCCCGTCCCGAGGTGCCCGCCGTGCCAGCCGAGCCCGTCGTCGTCCCACTGCCAGCCACGACCCCAGCACCACAGGGTCTGATCGGTCTGGATGAAGCAGGCGTGGTCCAGACCTACACTCACCTCCACCGCGGCCAGGCCCCCTGGCGCCTCCACCTGAACAGGCGTCGCGCTGAAGGACTCCACACTGCTGCCGAGACCCAGCTGTCCGTGCCAATTTTTGCCCCAACAGCTCACCGTCCCGTCCTGCAGTGCGGCGCATGTGTGCTCGGAGCCGCCGGCCACCTGGGCAGCGCCGACCACCCCAGTAGACCGCACTACCACGGGGCTCGGGGCCCAACCGCCATTCCCGAGCTCGCCATCCTCGTTGTTCCCCCAACACCACACCTCGCCACTGACCCGCGCCACGCAGGCGTGGTAGCCCCCCGCGGTGACGTCCACCGCGTCACTCACGGCCAGCACCCGCACCGGCGCCGCGTTACTCGTGTAACTCCCGTCCCCCAGAGTGCCCGTGACGTTGACGCCCCAGCACCACACCTGCCCGCTGGCCAAGCGCGCGCAGGACTGGAAGTTACCGCCCGTCACCTGCACTGCGTCGGTGAGCCCCAAGACCTGTACCGGCGTGGCCACCGCGCTCAAAGTGGCGTAGTCCTCGCCGGTGCCCAACCCGAGGTAGCCGTTGTAGCCCCAACACCAGGCCGTGCCGTCAGCCAGGGCCGCGCAGGTGTGATAATCCCCCACGGTGATCGACACCGCACCGATGAGACCCACCACCTGCACCGGGACGTTGGAGTCCTCCCAGTCGTCGTTACCGAGCTGCCCATCCCCGCCATAGCCCCAGCACCACACCGTGGAGTCGGTCCGAATGGCGCAGCTGTGGTTGTGATCCACCTCCACGTCCACCGCGTCGTTCAGGTCCGCGACCTGCACCGGCGTGTTGCTGTCGATGAAGGTTCCATCGCCCAGCCGGCCATCGCCGTTGTACCCCCAGCACCACACCGCTCCGTCGGCGGCCAGAGCGCAACTATGGTACTGGCCGGCGGCAACGTCGACCCCTTCAGCCAAGCCTGACACCTGCGTGGGCACGAGCCGCACCTCGTAGGTACCGTCGCCCAGCTGGCCATCGCCGTTGTCCCCCCAACACCACACCGTGGAGTCGGCGGCCAGTCCGCAGGTATGAGCGCTACCAGCGGCCACCGAAGCGTTGATGACGCAGTCGCGCAGACAAGCTGTCACCTCCCCCTCCTCGCACACCCCGTTCCCACAGGTGGTGCATGCGGACGAGTCGAAGGTGCAGTCGCCGCCGCACACCAGCTCCCCGCCGTCAAACCCCTGATCGAGGCAGTCCCGGCCATCGAGGTCCGTCCCGTCGCAGACCTCACCGACCTCCATCACGCCGTTGCCGCACACGATGGGGGTGGTGTTGCCGTTGGTGTTGTTCTGGTTGTTGAAGTTGTTGTCGTCCTCCTCGTCCTTACCGGCACAACCGAACCCCATCGCCCCCGCCAGCGCGCACACCACTACCAGACGAATCAATCCTCGGATTCCTCGCATCTGCATCAACGGCCCCTTTCACATTTGCAAGACTCCATCATCCCCGAGCCCCTCACCCGATGTCAACCGCCCTTACGCCTACGCCTGGCACCACCCCTACGCCTGCCCCCTCAACGCCATGGCCCCCTATGCAACATCTTTAGGAGCCGCTACTATGACGTCATCAACAATCGGGTGTCGGGAGGTCAGTCATGCGAATGGGACTTTGTTGGGCGATGCTCGTCCTGGTACCGGTCTTGGGCGGCTGCGGGGTGCCGCTCCAGAAGTACAACGCGCAGATCGCCCGGGCGGACAGGCTCAAGGTTCATCTCCAAAAGAAGATGGATCGAATCGACACCCTCGAAGCGAAGGAGGCGCTGGGCCGGAAAAAGACCCGGAAGAGCCAAACGGGCGACGTAAAGCGCCTGACCCGACTCGCCACTGAAATCGCCCGCGTGCGGACGGCGCTCGGCCACAAGGAGCGCGCCCTGTCGACCTGCCGGGCCACCCGGGGTAAGTCCGCGCCTACTGTCCCCATCACCCACACAATCCGGGCCTCGAAGTGTGACCACTACGGTGTCACCGTCGCGGTGGGGGAGGGGTTGATGGTGCGGGTTGTCGATCCCACAGCTCAACGCCTACATCCCCGGGCTCGGGCCCGGATCCGCGCCGTACTATCTAGGGCCCTGGCCAGGGGGCTGGCTCCCATTGCGCAGTGCTACCTCAAAGAGACCCGCCGCAGCAAGCGGACGGTCCGGGGCCAGCTCGTGGTCACCCTACGCGTGGACAAGCGCGGACGCGTACGGGGGGTGAAGGCCGCGCACAAGGGTCTGCGGGCGCGGCGGGTGATCAAGTGCGCTCTCAAAGCCCTGGGGAAGCTACGGGTGGATGGCCTGAAGGGAACCGCCTTCGCTGTGGTGCCCTTGCGCTTCGGCCGATCCAAAGCCTTCGTCATAAGCCCCAAGGGCTGCAGTGGAAAAAGTCAATCCAGCCCCTCCCGAGCGGCCATCGACCGGATCATCCGGCGCCACCACGGCGAGATCCAGTACTGCTTCATCAGCTCGGGGCTCCCGGCCAGGAAGCTCGCGTGGGCCCGGGTCAAAGTCGCGTTCTCGATTCTGGCCACCGGCAAGGTCGGTCCGGTGTCAGTGGTCTCCTCCACCGAGGGACACGCCGCCACCTGCGCCTGTATTCAACGTGCGGTGAAGCGCTGGAAGTTCCCTCCGCCCAAAGGCAGCACGCCCTTGATGACGCCACAATTCCGTTGGTACAAACCGCGCGACAAGCGCCGGCGACGTCGTCGACGAAGCCGCCAACGTCGCCGCCACCGACGTCGTTAATCCCTCCACAGCACCGTACCGAAACCAGTGATGGCCCCACGCAAGCCGACGACTCCGCTCCCATCCCTGGGGGAGCACCCGCCCGGGGAGCGCCGATTCTCGCCAGAGCGACCCGAGACCTGGACCATCGAGTTCGACGGCCACGAGGGGCTCGACTTCGAGGCCTACGCCACCGGTCTGCGGGCGCCCTACCTGCAGAACGTCACCACGGATGCGGCCACGATCCTGTGGCGGGTCAATCCACCGGTCAAGGAGTCGACGCTGGTGCGTCCACTCTCTACAGTACCGTCCGGAGCTCCCTTTGCCTTGAGCGTGGGCAGGGGCGGATATCTGGGGTACGTCGAGCGCGAGGTGGGGATCAACCTGGGGTGGTCCACGCGACCCTGGGCGCAGTGGGAGATACGCGGTGACGTCAACCCCCAAACCGGGGACGTCGAACCCCGGGCGGTGGCCCTGTGGAACCGGGCCGCCAGCGACTACCTGGTGCACTCCCGAAGGGGACGGGGCGTGGATCTCGGCTGGCTCGCCGACACCCGCAAACGCAACCCCGCCGAGTGGCGGCTCGAAGGAGATCCTCCCGAGATGCGGCTTGAAAACCTGCGCAAGGGCGGGCGAGCGTATCTGGGTTATGGGGAGCGGCGCTACGGAGTGAACCTGGGCTGGGGTGTCCGCCCGGACCCGGCCAACCTGACGCTGGCGGAGCTGCGGCTCGACGCGATACTCACCTGGGCGCCTGGGGGAACACCCCTCGAACAGGGGAGCAGACTCACCACGGCCGACGGCGGGATCCAGATATCCGAGGTGTCGTGGTCCTATCTGTATCGTCCTACCGTAAGCCCGGAAACGGACGCCCGGCCAGCCCTACCGAACCTGCGGCTGTGGTCGCAGTACCACAGGCCAGTGCTCCAGTGCGAGGCGAGGATCACCGGCCTGCGCGCCGGACGCGTATACCACTACCGGGTCGAATCCGAGGGGCGCGACCCCCGCGCACCCGACACCGACACCGACACCAACACCGACAACGACAACGCACAGTCACCATCCCCACTGTCGCGCTCACCCAGGCTCTTGCTCGCCGACGACGTGACCTTCCGCACGGCGCCCGCGCCTAACCGGTCCCCATCCGTACGCCTCCTGGCCATGGGGGATCTGGGACCGGGCAAACGAAAGCCGAGCTACGCCTATGACGTCTGCGATCTCTTTTGCGAGGTAGCCCGACGGCACGACGCGCAGCTCTGGCTCCCTTTGGGCGACCTGGACAACGACACCAACGGCCACCCCAACGCGGTGGATCCGTTCTTCTTTGATGTCTACAACGCGTACCGGGGTCCCACCACCGGGCGCGCCACCTCCGGCCAGATCTCCGGCCAGATCTCCGGACGGCCCGGGCGGCCCGAGACGGACGTCCCCGCCTTTGCCAACCCTCACTATTTCGGCTTGCTGGGCGGATTGCCCACCTTCCCTACCTTTGGTAACCACGACGTCTGCCTGCAAAACGGAGGCTCCGCAAATCGCTTCCGCAAGGCGTACCAGGGTAACTTCGTCCTCCCCAACGCCGCCGATGCCTGGTGCCCGGCGGCCCGGGATTTCAATGCGGCGGGCCAAGGCTACTTCTACACATTTCGCTGGGGGCGCGTGATCTTCGTCTCTTTGGGGCTGCCCATGATCAAAGGCTGTCGGGTGAGCGCCGCCCAGGACTGGCGCCGCCGATGGGGGCGCCGCCAGGAGACGGCCCTGGTGCGGCTGCTGTCGTCCCTGGGCCGAACCGTGTCCAAGCCGGACGTGTGGCTGGTGACCACCTTTCACGATCACAACTGCGGTATCCATCCCCCAGGCCGGGCCGCCTACCCGAGACTCCTGTTGCAGCACGGCGTGGACCTCGCCCTCATGGGACATCGCCACCACTTCGAGGCGCACGATCTCGTGGACGGGGATCGCCACCTGCGTTCGCTGGTGGTGGGCACGGGCGGCTTCGGCGATCCCGACCCCGGCGACCACTGCCGCCGCCCGGGCTTTGTGATGCTGGACATCGAGGGCGACACCCTGCGCTACTGGAAGTACGACACCCACCACTGCGCGGACGCCGATCCGTCGGATCCCCGTCCCCGGGTGGAGGGCACGCCCCTGGGACGGGACGCCCGCCATTGGCACATCCGCGAGTACTGCTGCATGCGCAAGACCGGCCTGTCCTCCCACGAGATTGTCGAAGAGCGCGACCTGAACGAGCCTGTGGTTCGTTGAAACACCCGGCCGCTCTGCTATAGTCCTCGCCATGCCACCCAGTGAGCAAGCGCCGGCCACCCTCGTCGATGTCGGACGCGGAGAGCTCGCAGAATCCGAACGTACCGGCGGGCACACCCTCATCTGGCTCTGGCCCACCGAGCCCCCGGAGGCGTCGAGCCACCCGCAGATCACCCTCGTCAACGGACAGGTGCGGGGGTTGGAGTTGCACCCGGGGGAGTCGATGACCATCCGCCGGGGAGTGGTCCCCACGGCGACCCTGGTCCCCGGAGACGGAAGCTGGCAGCTCGTGGTGCCTTCAAACGCCACCTACGCTGACGTCTCAAGGACCCCCACGCGGGTGCTGCACCTCCCCCGGGGTGAGCTCGTCGTGGAAACCCAGGCCCAAGGCACCCAGCGGTTCTGGCTGGATCTGACCCCGGTGGCCGGTCCGACGGCGGCCACGGTTGTCGAGCCCTGGTCCGCCATCGGCGTAGGTCCCGTAGTCCTGTGGTATGTGCCCCAGTCCCTGGCCGAGTCCCAAAAACACGTCATGGAGGTAGACCCCGCCCTGCGCGAGTCCATGCCCGGATTCCGCTGCTACAGCCTGGCCACCGCCGAGATGATCATGAACCTGCGGCGGCGGGCGCGCATGCGCGTGCTGGTCCCCAAAAACGCTTCGGGAGACCGGTGGGAAGCCAGCCAGCCCTTCCTCCTGGCCGGAGAACCCGGGTGCGGCAAGACCACCCTCGCGCGGGCGGTGTATCGCTCAGTGCTGGGCTCCGACCGGTTCTCCGTGGTGCATCCCGTGGCGGCGGAGGCGGAGATCGACTTGATCGAGCTCATGGGCTGCGCCAACTTCGCCCACGATGGGGCGCGGGTACCCGACCAGGCCGGCAGCCTCGACACAGCCACCTTCCCCGACGGTGTAGTGCTCATCGATGAGGTGCACACCCTCGGCGACCGACTCTGCGAGCATCTCATTGATCTGCTCACCGAGTGGACCTTCCGGCCCCGGGGAGACAACACGTCACGCAAGCGCATCCGTGGGCTCGTGGCCTTCGCCACGAACCGGCTGGACGTGGTACGAGATCCGCGACGTTTCCCTGGTGATCTCTTCGCGCGCATGGGCGGGGAAGCCGGAATCATCGAGCTGCCTCCCCTGCGTCGGAGACGATGGGAGGTCGCCCACCTCGCCGAGGCAGTGCTGTCGGCGCAGGAGCCACCCCTCTCCTTCGCGCCCAACGCCATGCGCAAGCTCCTATTGCACGCCTGGCCCCTGAACCACTGGGAGCTCGAGGACGTGGTGCGCGAAGCCCACAGCCTGGCCACGGCCCAGCACAGCGCCGAGATCCAGCCCGAGCACCTCAAGGTGGCTTCCGCGACTACCGCGACCGGTGCACCCGACACACGAACCACACCCACCACACCGGCAGCATCCACGCAACCCACTGGGCCTACCACGGGAGCGCCGCCCACCGCCTCCCATCCCGTAGCGGCCAAAGCCTCCTGGGTTTTTCCTAAGACCACCACCTGGGCGGAGCTCTTCGGCGCCGTACACCACCTCGGCGGGTTCACCGAGTTGCGAGACGCCTGGCAGGTCCAACTGGGCGCAAAGAACTCCGCCGCGGTAAACCGTCGCATCGGCCGACTCGTTCGCTGTGACCGCTGCGAGCCGGCAACCTGTCCAAAGTGCTTTGTGGGGCAGCTCGCGCAGCTCGAACCCGGCCCATTGATGGAACGCCTCGCGCAGGTCGCCGCCCAGACTCGCGTGGGCGAAGACGAGGTGATGGCGTGGATCCCCACCGCCCTTGGGGAGCTGGTAGTGGAACGCATGGACGTGTTCCGGAACACCGAAGCCCGCGCCGCGTTGGCCAACGCCACCGCAAACGCCGGCCGGGCGAACATGGAGACGCTCCTGTCCACCCTACGCCGGCAACTATTCCCTGCCTGAATTCGTGCTACTCTTCGGGTCCAGAGGACTGGCAACCACCTATCAATGATTTGAAGCAACCTCAGCACGAGGAGATCGATCCCATGGCAGTACAAGAAGGCATGTACGGATACGCAGTCATCGACGCGTCCAAAGAAGAGCGAAGCACCTTCATCAAGCGGACCTACACGCACCTGGCCGCGGCCATCCTGATGTTCACGGCCATGGAGGCCATGCTGCTGGGCCCCCTGAAGGAGACCACCTACCCCATGATGCGGGCCATGCTCTCGTCGCGAATGAGCTGGATCGGGGTCTTGCTCGCCTTCATGGCCGTGGGCTGGGTCGCGGACTACTGGGCGCGATCCGCCACCAGCCGGACCATGCAGTATGTGGGACTGATCGTCTACGTGCTCGCCGAGGCAATCATCTTCATGCCGCTGCTCTACATCGCTGCGCACCTCACGAACCCGGACGTGCTGCCCACCGCGGCGATCCTGACGCTCACCCTCTTTACCGGCCTCACGGCCACCGTCTTCATTACGGGTAAGGATTTCTCCTTCCTGCGCACGTTCCTGTCGGTGGGGTTGTTCGTGGCGCTCGGTATCATCGTCGTGGCCGTTTTGTACGGCTTCACACTCGGGGCCCTCTTCTCCATCGTGATGATCGGGCTCGCGGCCGGCTACATCCTCTACTACACCTCACAGATCCAGCACCACTACCACCCGGACCAGCACGTGGCCGCCGCCCTGGCGCTCTTCGCGGCCGTGGCCCTGATGTTCTGGTACATCCTGCTCCTGCTCATCTCGCTGTCACGAGACTAATAAACTGTTCGCAAGTCGAAGGGTGTACGTGATCGGGAGAATCGCGGGGGGTATACGCGAACGATCGGGGCCATCGTGCAACTCAACGCCCGCCAAGACCACATCACGGACGCAGAGGTGGACGTGGACGTGGAATGGGACGCTGACGTGGGCGGGGGCGGCGACGAGGCGGAGGCCGTAGGTGGGTCACGTACCAGTGGCCCTGCCAGGAGATGAGGGTGTGGATGAAGAGGGTGTAGCGCTTGCCATCGTAGCGATAGCGGAGGCGGGCGAAGCGGGTGCGGTAGTATCCGATCTTGTTATGCACCCGGCCGGGCTTGATCCACACAGGTGGTCCATCCGGGCGCAAGGACTCGAAGATGGCGCCGGCCCAGACGTTTCGGTTGCGGTGCAAGCGCCGGATGTCCTTTTCGTACAGGCGATTGATGTGCTGCCAGTATCGATCCGGGTTGCCCGCTTCCTTGAGGGGCGTAAAGGGCTTTCGGGGGAAGAAGAAGCCCCGGGCGCCCGAGGGATCGTTCTTGGCGACGGCGGCGAGCAGGGCGCGCCCCTGGCGAGTGAGGTCGGAATCGTTGACGGCGGGGCGCTGGCGATTCTTCCAGTCAATGGCGGGCCGAGGCTCGGGCCGGGCGACGGACGCCACGGGACGCGCTACGGGACGTGAGCCCGCGACGGTCATGGGGTGGAGTCGGGCGGGGCCGGGGCGCATCGACGCCGGCGCGGGGGCAGCAGTCCCGGGAGCGGTCCACGTCACGGACCGGGGCACGGGGCGAGCCTTGCTCGGGCCGTCGCCGCCACAACCGGTAGCCAGGATGATCGCAGCGATACCAATGCCAAGAGCGATGCGCATAGTCATCCTACGCGAGGTCGTAGATGCGGCGGCGCTCGATGGCGCGAACGGCGCTCTGGCCCAAAAGCTGCACTCCGACGATCATCATGGCGAAGCGCGGGTCCTGGGTGTGGCCTTCCTTGAAGCGTTTGTAGATCTGCTGGGCGATAACCGCGATCTTGAACAGACCGTATACGAAATAAAATAGTGGATTGTTCACCGGGCGTCCGGTCTGGTCGGCATACCGCTGTACGAGCTCCATGCGGGTGAGGTTGCCCGGCAAAAGGGTCGGGCCCAGGGGCAGCATCTTGATCTCGTCGGGGTCCGACGCCTCCACCCAGTACGCGAGGGTGGTGCCCAGATCCATAAGGGGATCGCCCACGGTGGCCATCTCCCAGTCCAGCACGGCGACGATGCGGGTGAGGTCTTCGGGGTCTAGCACCAGGTTATCGTACTTATAGTCGCCGTGGATAAGGGCGCCCGAGAGGTCGGAGGGCTGGTGGTCAGAAAGCCACTGTGCCGCCGCCTCCACCTCTGGGATCTCGTCGGTCTTTGCGTTGAAGTAGCGTTGGGTCCACCCGGTGATCTGGCGCTCCACGTACCCCTGGGAACGGCCGAAGTCCGCGAGATCCGCCGCGGCCACGTCTATGCTGTGCAACTCGGCGAGGCCGTCGATGAACGCCGTGGAGAGGCCGCGCATGGCGACGGGGCCGAGAGTGAGCCCTTCAGGTAGTGTGTTGCCCCGCAGGATCACGCCCTCGACGCGATCCATCACGTAGAAGTCCGCGCCGATAACCCGGTCGTCGATACAGTACAGGTACGGTGCCGGCGCCTTGGGGAAGACGCCCTGAATCGATGAGAGGATACGGTACTCACGGCCCATGTCGTGGGTGGTCTTGATCTGGGTGCCGAAGGGCGGCCGCCGGAGCACGAGCTGACGATCGCCGGCGCGCAACAGGTAGGTCAGGTTGGAGTGCCCCGTGGGGAACTGCTCCACCTCCAGCGGCAAGCGAAAACCTGCCAGCTCGGAGGTGAGGTACTCCTCCAGGGCCGCCAAATCCAGCTCCTCGCCCTCGCGCACAGGGCGGGCGGTGTCCAGATGCTCCATCGTCATCAGCAGGCTGCTCCAAAGAAAAGAAGGGAAAAGAAGGGGACGTAGTTAACTTGTTAACTTATTATCCCAACACTCCACGCTATTTCCAGCATAGTTTCATGCAACTAAGTAATCTCACCCCCTCTGGGGCTCATCCAAAGCGCAATTTTGTACGCAACTCCCTGCCAGCCATGTCGATAACCCAAACATGCCAAGAATCTTTCGATACCACCCTCCCGGCGCCCTGGTCCACATGATTTCCAGCTTCTCCTTCGGAATGCGCGCGTTAGACCTCCCCGGCGCACGCGCCAAGTACCTCGCGCTGACAGAGCGCGCAGTAGTGCAGCGTACGGACTGGATCCCCCTCGCCTTTGCACTGATGGGCACACACACCCACTGGGCCCTGATCGCTGGCAACATGCCAGCCAGTAGCTTCTATCACTCCATCCACACCGGTTTCGGACTGTGGGCAAACCAACAGCAACGAAACTTGCGTTCAGAGTCGGCAGGGCGGTTCGTCGGGCCGGTATTCGCAGCGCGTCCCACGACCTTCTCGGTCGCTCCACAAGATGCCATGCGGCTCATTTCGTACCTCCACAACAACCCACCTCAAGCGGGCATCGTCGGCGATGCAGCGCAGTCGACCTGGACGAGCCACCGCGCGTTCCTGCACCCCGAGGAACGACCGTCCTGGCTAGCCACCGAGCATGCACTGAGCTTGTGTGGTTTTGGGGACACCCCCCAGGGAAGAGTGGCCTTTCACGATCAGGTCATTTCCTTGGCTTCCGCCGACACCAGTTGGTTCCCGGAAGACGCAGACACGCTCGCGGCACGCCGGCAACTGCGCAAAGATATGAACGCACCGGTTGGCATCGCAAGCCCATGCGTAAGCTGCGACCCGATGGATCTGGTCTTCCCCGCAGTAGTCGACTCACACCTACCCGTTCAACCCCGGTGGAAGGGCAGTGTCTACGAGCTTCTCGCGGAGGTCGCCATCGTGACACACGTCTCCATGCGACGACAGCGCTCCAGAAGCAGAGAACGTGCGGTCTGCCGAGCGCGCCGCCTCGCCGTGAGAACCTGGGTCGACTACCTGGGACGGCCGTTGAAAAAAATTGCCGGAACGCTCGGGATCTCCAGTGCGGCCGCATCGAAGTATCTTCGAGGCAGTCGAGCCAACCCGCAGAGTACAGAGCATGCCCAGGGAGTTGCAGCGCGATGCTGGAGCAAAGAACGACATGATATCGAAGAGATGGAGACGCGTCGGCGTTTGAACAAGTTAACAAGTTAACTACGTCCCCTCATCCCTTATATTCCCAGGGATGCCTGAGGTTTGGATTATTTTATTGATGGGGCTGATTGTGGTGGGGGCTTTTGTGGCCAAGGGGGCTACGGGGTTTGGGGACAGCCTGATTGTGGTGCCGCTGTTTTTGTTGATGGCGGACATCAAGTTTGTGTTGCCGGTGGTGTTGCTGACAACCATTTGCGCCGACGTGTACCTGCTGTACCACCACCACAAAGAGGTGCACTGGCGGGGGCTCGGGGTGGTGATCGGTACGGCGGTGGTGGGCGCGGTGGCCGGCACACTGGTGCTGCAACGGGCCCAGAGTGATGTGCTCAAAACCGTCTTCGCCGTCTTCGTGCTGCTATTCGCTGTGCGGATGTTGCTCAAGCGCAGCAAGAAAACAGAACCCCGCTCACCCCACCCCGCCCTGGGCGCTGCGGCCGGCTCCAGCGCCGGATTCATCGACGCCGTGCTTGGCACAGGCGGGCCGCCGCTGATCATCTACTACGACTGGCTCGGCCTCGGTAAGACCGCCTTCCGGGCCACCTTCGTGATGTTGGCCGTCTCCCTGCATTCTGCCCGTATCGTGAGCTACGCCCTCACCGGCCTCATCAACCGCCACATGCTGCTCACCGCCGCCTGCCTTGTGCCTCCGATGATCGTGGGTGCCCTCCTGGGTCGCAAGCTTCACAACCGTCTCAACGAGGTCCTCTTCTCCCGCATAGCCGCCGGCGTCCTCCTCATCATCGGCACAAAGCTCCTGCTGAGCTGAGCTCGACAATGATGCGCCACTGCTCCCTGACGACTTGTAGGAACCCAGCGGTTGGGTCTAAACTAAGCATAGGTTGCGGCCTGCCGCCGTCCGGGGAGGGAAACCATGAACCGCCACACAGGGACTGTCGTCTGCTCGGTGCTCGCGCCACTGCTCGCAGCGCTGCTCACCGCACTGCTGCCCTTGGGCTGCGGCGACGACGACGACGGTCACAACACCGACGGCGGCCTGGCCGACGCTGCGCAACCCGACGCCGCCCCGCCGGACGCCGAGATCCAGCCGCCCTTTGACGAAGCGCACTACTACGTAGCCACCGACGGCGATGACGCGCACCCTGGCACCCTGGATCAACCCTTCGCCACCCTGGACCGCGCCCGCCAGGCCGTGCGAGACCACAAGGCAAGTGACACCATCCCCGCCGAGGGACTCGTTGTGGCCCTGCGCGGCGGGATCTACCAGCGCAGCGAGACCTTCACCCTGGGCGCCGAGGACTCCGGGGAGCCCGAGCGCCAGATCTGGTGGGTGGCCTATCCGGACGAGACCGTGCGCATCACCGGCGCGGCCCCCCTGGAGCCGGGCTGGTTCACCCCGTCCGACAGCAGCGACCCTCTCTGGGATCGCCTGGATCCCACGGCCCGGGACCATCTCCTGGTGGCAGACCTAAGCGCCCACGGGATCACCGACTACGGCGCCCTCGCCCGTCGGGGCTTTTCCACCAGCAATGTCCACGCACCCCTGGAGCTCTTCGTGGACGGCGCCCCCATGACGCTGGCCCGCTGGCCCAACCGCGGTCACACAGACCCCGAGGACCTCACCGCGGACGCCGACGTGTCCGGAGACATCTTCGGCGCCTCCACCACCTTCGCGTACCTGGGAACCACCGCCACGGGCAACGCCGACGACGGCTACGCCAACTACATGGCCAACGTCGCCGGCACGGACTACTACCTGTACCACTGCACCTGGGAGTGGGGCGGTGCCACCCACCGCTACTGGTTCCTGTCCACCCACGACCCGGTGACGGCCCCGTCCTGCTGGCCCGACGCCGACACCTCCTGGCTGGTCTCGGGGGACTGGCCCATGCCGCCCCTGGCGCCCTTCGGCGGCGCCGCCGTCGACACCGTGATCGCCCGGACTCGCCCCATGGACTTCGCCGAACACGGCTTCCTACGCACCCCCGACGCCCTGAGCACCACCTCGTTCACCTTCCCGTCCACCCGCCACCAGCGCTGGACCCAGGCCGAC
Source organism: Deltaproteobacteria bacterium (assembly GCA_029938605.1). Taxonomy (GTDB): domain Bacteria; phylum Myxococcota_A; class Polyangia; order HGW-17; family JAJRWW01; genus JAJRWW01. The sequence goes on from JAOZUO010000120.1 coordinate 22,765, forward strand.
GACATCTGGTTCCAGGGGCTCTTCGAGCACCTGTGGGCCGACGACACCATCGCCGGTGCCATCGCCGGTGACACCGTGAGCCTGACCGAGGCGCCATCCTACGGCCTGAGCCCCTTCCACCCTTTCTTCGTGCTCAACCTCGTCGAGGAGCTCGACACCCCCGGCGAGTGGTGGCTCGACCGGTCCACGGGTCGCCTCTACCTCTACCCGCCGACCCCGCTGGACAACGCCGACCTCGCTGTCTCCCTGCTCGAAGATCCGCTGCTGGATGTACGAGACGCCTCCCACCTGCGATTCGTGAATCTGATTTTCGAGCACGTTCGCGGCAACCTCGCCCTGGCCGACGACGTCACAGACGTGGTCTTTGTGGGCACGACCTTTCGGGGCAGCGGCGCAGACGCCATTCGGATCAACGGCTCAAACAGCGGCCTGGACCGGTGCGTGGTCACCGACAGCGGCGGCGCGGCCGTCCGACTACAGGGCGGAGACCGCCCCACGTTGACACCGGGCAACCTCTTCGTGCGCAACACCGACCTGGCCCGGTTCGGTCGCTGGGACCGCACCTACAAGGTGGGCGTGCGGATCTACGGCTGCGGCAACATTGTGGAACACAACCACATCCACGACGCACCCCACACGGCGATCCTCTTCAACGGCAACGACCACCGCCTCGAGTACAACCTCATCGAGCACGTGGTGCTCGAAGCCAACGACGCCGGCGCCATCTACACGGGCCGGGACTGGGGCTACCGGGGAAACCTCATCCGCTACAACCTCATCCGCGATATCGAGAGCGTCTTCGACGGCGCCGCGGGCGTGTACCTGGACGACGCCGCCAGCGGCATCACGGTGTTTGGTAACATCATCTACAACGTGCACGGCCTCGGCACCCAATCGGGCGGCGGCCGGGACAACCACTTCGAAAACAACATCATCGTCGACGCCGCCCGGGCGGCCCACTCCACGGATCGTCGGGCCAACACCTCGAACTACGACTTCGACGCCAACGGACGTCCTGACAGCTGGAACCTCCTGGGCCGTATCAACTGGGTCTTCGAAACCTGGTGGGCCCAGCAACAGGCCATCGCCTACCAAGAGGATCCCTGGGCCTCGCGGTTCCCGGAGCTGGCCGCCATTCCCAACGACTGGGGATTGGTCCAGGCCGGCACCTGGCGTGATCCCGAGGGCTGCATCTTCGCCAACAACATCGTGTGGCGCTCGGGCGGGCTCATCTCCGTGTCCACCTGGGGCGGCGACAACGCCACGGACTTCTACACGGCCATCGGGCCCAACCTCGAGGAAGATCCGCTGTTCGTGGACGAAGCCGGCGGCGACCTGAACCTGGAGCCCACCTCCCCGGCCTACAGCACGACTGGATTCACCTTCACCCCCATCCCCTTCGACCAGATCGGCATTTTGCCCTGACGGCCGGCCGTCTCCATCCAAATCCCAGCACCACCACCTTGCCGATCTTTTCACTTGACGAATTTCGCAGATCGACCATACATGACGATATGACGAAAACCGTCAGGTCCTCTACTGTCCTACCGGGAACCCGGGGCGAACAGACCCGGGATAAGATCTTGCGAACCGCCGGCCGCCTCGTGGGACGCATGGGGTTCCGCCGAACCACCATCACCGAGATCGCCGAAGGCGCAGGCATAGGTAAAGCCACGGTATATCTATACTTTAAGGACAAGCAGGACATTCTCACCTACCTGGTGCAGCAAGAAACAACCCGCATCCTCGAGCAGATCAAAGCGGCCGTCGCCAACGAGAACACCGTGGCTGACCGGCTGCGCGCCTTCATCTTGACGCGGTATCGGTCCATCCACTCCCTGCTGAAGCTCTACTCCGCAACGCCCCAGCTCCTGCTGGAGGACTTCCCCGCCATCCAAGAGGCCGCCCAGGACTATGGCGAGCAGGAGCTGGCCGTCGTGCAGACCCTCCTCGAGGAGGGATGCGTCGCGGGGGAGCTGGCCCTCAAGGATGCGCACCTGGCGGCCATCGCCGTCACGGGCACCCTACGCTCCTTGGACCATCCGTGGATCTTCCACCACGCCCCCAACGCGCCCATCGATCTCGAGCAGCGCGTCGACGACCTCGTTCACCATTTCCTATACGGAATGATCCCACGAAAGGACACCCTATGACCCACCAACCGGAGACGCATCACCGGGGGACCGTGTGGTTGGGAGGCGTTCTTCGCCTCGGACTTGGCTTGGCCTTGGCCTTCGGGCTCGCCGCCTGCGACAAGGCCAAGTCCTCCTCACCGACCAAGGCGGCCGACAAGGCCGGTGGCGGCCAAGAGGGACCGCCCAAGGTCACCGTGGTGTCGCCTGAGCCATCCACCGGAGGCGACGTGATCATGGGCACCCTGGTGGCCAACCGACAGATCACCATCACGCCCCAGGCCGGAGGCCGGATCCTGAAGCTCCACGCCAAGCTGGGCGACTTCGTCAAGGAGGGGGCTCCCCTGGTGACCCTGGATCCCAAGGACGCCAACCTCGGCATGTACCGGGCCTCGGCTTCCGTGGGCGTGGCCAAGGCGGCCCTGCAGCTGGCCCAGACCGGCCAGGCCAACGCCTGGAATGAGCACAACCGCTTCAAGAAGCTGTACGAAAACAAGACCATCCCCGAGGCCACCTTCACCAAGATCAAGACGGCCTGGCTCATGGCCAAGGCCCAGGTGAACCTCGCCAAACAGCAGGTCCAGCTCGCCAACGCCGGCGCCGCGGGAGCCTTCAAGAACCGCAAGGACACCGTGACCCGGGCGCCCTTCGGCGGCATCGTGACCCGGGTGATGCTGCACAAGGGGGACATGGTACGCTCCATGCCGCCCTCCCACGTGATGCTCTTCGCCGACGTGACCCCGGTGGTCGTGGAGGCCTCGGTGGGCGAGATGCAGTTGACCAAGCTGCCCAAAGACGGCCAGCGTGTGAAGCTGGTATTCCCGGGCCTGGGCAACAAAGTGATGACGCCCCAAATGGGTCGGATCCTGCCGACACTCAACCCCGTCACCCGCGCCGCCACCCTTCGCATCGAGCTGCCCAACGCCGATCGCTCCCTCCAGATGGGCCTCTCGGTGGAGATCCACCTGGACGCCAGCTCCGGCCAACAGCTCACACTGCCGGCCGCCGCCCTGAAGAAAGACAGCGCCGGAGCGGTGGTGTTCCGCGTGAAAAAGGACGGTCTGCTCGAGAAGGTGTCAGTTTCGCTGGGCGCCAAGAGCGGCTCCCGGGTGGTGGTCAAAAACGGCGTCAGTAAATCCGACCGGATTGTTGCCGACGCCTCTAGGCCGGGACTCGCTGTCGGCCTGCGTATCACCGCTATCTCCATCCAGTAGGGCGTCCCCCCATGAAGCTCGCAGAAATCTCGATCAAGCGCCCGGTCTTTGCGACCATGATGATCGCCGCCCTCATGGTGATGGGGATCTTCTCTTATCCCAAGGTCGGCGTGGACCTGTTCCCCAACGTGGAGTTCCCCTTCGTCTCGGTCACGGTCATCTACCCCGGCGCAGACCCCGAGGTCGTCGAGGACAAGGTGGTGGACAAGCTCGAGGAGGCCATCTCCACGGTCAACGGCATCAAGAACCTGCGCTCCATCTCCGTGGAGAACGTGGGACAGATCTTCGTGGAGTTCGACCTCGACGTAGACCCGGACCAGGCCGCCCAGGACGTGCGAGACAAGATCGCC
>JAOZUO010000121.1:0-9209 GCA_029938605.1 Deltaproteobacteria bacterium
CGAAGCCTTGGACCAGCAATAGGACGTTGCTCTAGAGCAACGACTTCTCTAGGAGTGCTTTTCGCACCACTTGAGAAGGAGTCGCTCGAAGATGGGCCAGTACTTCTGAACCTCCTTGATCACGATCTTCTCGATCTTGCCGCCCATGAGCGGAATCTTCACGTTGACGTTGAACTCCTCATGGAGCGCCGTGGACTCGCCGTCAGGCTCGATCCGTGAGCCGCCCCAGACCTTGACCATCTTGCCCTGGGCGCTCGCGTTGGTGTAGGTCCAGTCCGCCTTGCGCCCCGGTAGATTCCATACGTAGACCGTCTGGGTCTTTTCGGTCTTGGAGCGGTCCACGCCGGTGAGCCCCTTGGAATACTCGGTCACCTCCGCATCGAGGATCAGCTCGGCCTCGGTGCGGCTCCGCTCCACCACCTTGGCCTCGGGGTTGTTCTGCTGCTTGAAGTTGGCCTCCAAAAAGCCTGGATCCGTCAACGCAGCCAGCACCACCTCAGACGAATAGGGCAAGCGAAAAGTGTTCTTGACGGTCTTGGACATGGGCACCTCCATCTGGCTGGGCGGCTCCACCTGAGGCTGGCCACGCACATCTACTCATGATAAGCCCCGAGTTCTCGACTCCGACCGCTCGGGCCGGGCACGAAAAGATAACACGGTCTCTTTCAGGCCACACGAACATTGACGGACACAGACGGACATTGATGGTGGAGTTGTTCGCCGCGACCATGCACCTGGCCCTCGTCGACTGGGCCATCATCATCGGCTACCTGGGGATCGCCTTGATCATCGGGCTGGTGCTGCGGCGACGAGCCAGCGGTTCGGTGGACGACTTCTTCCTGGCCGGGCGGTCCCTCCCCTGGTGGCTGGCGGGCACCTCCATGATAGCCACGACCTTCGCCGCGGACACCCCCCTGGCAGTCACCGAGTACGTGCGCGCCGATGGCATCTGGCGGAACTGGTTCTGGTGGTCCATGGCCCTGTTCCACGTGCTGGGGGTGTTTCTCTTCGCGCGGCTCTGGCGCCGGGCCGAGGTGTTGACCGACGCCGAGCTGTGCGAGCTGCGCTACGACGGCCGGGCGGCGGTGGTCCTGCGAAGCCTCAAGGCCTTCTTGTTCGCGGTGCCGTACAACGCCCTGGTCATGGGCTGGGTCATCGCGGCCATGGCCAGCGTGGCCGAGCAGATGCTGGGCGTCAACGCCGTGGCCACCGTGGCGGTGTTGTGCACGGTGGCCCTGGTCTACGCCAGCCTGTCGGGGCTTTGGGGGGTGGTGATCACCGACCTGCTGCAGCTCGTGCTCGCCCTGGGCGGCACCATCGCCTTCGCCGTGCTGGCGGTGGACCACACCGGCGGCCTGGTGGCCCTGGTCGATCAGGTGCGTGTCGCAGATCCCACGGGCAACGTGCTGCGCATGGTGCCCCAGTCCGGCGCCGGCGGACCGGCGTACCTGCCCACGCCCCACTGGCTCTACGACTCCCGCACGCAGTTCGGGGTCTTCGTGGCGGTCATGTGGTGGGCCAATCACAACGCCGACGGCGGGGGCGCCCTCATGCAGCGCTCAGCCGCCGCCAAGGACGAGCACCACGCCCTCTGGGCGGCCTTCTGGTTCTCCCTGGTACACTACGCCATCCGCGCCTGGCCCTGGATCCTGGTGGCCCTGTGCTCGGTGGTGCTCCTGGCCCCCGGCGACGTGGCCTCCCCCAAGGACGCCTACCCCCGCATGATGGCCGACCTGCTCCCCGTGGGCCTGCGGGGGATCCTGGTGGCGTCCTTCCTGGCGGCCTTCATGTCCACCGTGGACACCCACCTGAACTGGGGCGCCTCCTACCTGGTGAACGATCTCTACCGCCGCCTCTGGCGTCCGGACCGCTCCACGGCCCACTATCTGCTGGTGGCCCGACTGGCCACCGTGGGGCTCATGGGGTTAGCGGCTCTGACCGCCCTGTCCATCACGTCCATCTCCGCGGCCTGGGAGCTCGTGTGGTCCCTGGGCGCCGGGCTGGGACCAGTACTGATCTTGCGCTGGTTCTGGTGGCGCATCAACGCCTGGTCCGAGCTGTCCGCCCTGGCTTCATCCCTCGTCCTCGCCCTGATCCTCAACCTCCTGGACCTGCCCACGCACCTCAAGGCGCTGATCCTGGTGCCCATCACCCTGACCTGCTGGATCACCGTCACCTTCCTGACCCGCCCCGTGGACCGAGCCCACCTGCGGGCCTTTCACGACCGCGTACGCCCCGGCGGGTTCTGGCGCCCCGTCACCACTGCCCCACCCCCGCCCGACCGCATCCTCACCCGCACCACCTGGATCGACTTCGCCGCCGGCCTGGCCGTCATCTACGGCATCGGCTTCGCCATCGGCAACTTCCTGGTGGGCGATCCAACCCACGCCGCCGCCCTCCTCGCCCTCGCCGCCACCGGCGCCGCCACCCTGTACTGGCGCTACGGCCGACCCCGCTGCCGTGGCTGATCCTCGTTTGATGTATGATTGAAGAGAATCAACGCAGGACAATTCGTTAGAGGATGTCGTTCCAGGTACATGTGAGTGCGACGATCTCGCGCCACGATTCGGTCACTGATTTGTAACAAACCTACCCCGCCGGAATATCCGCCCCCGGGCGAGACGTCCTTGTTCCCACGAATCGCCACTCCCAACTGGAAGGAGATCCATGCCGCTCATCCGCCATGCCAGCCCTCTGATTCTTGCCGCCATGTTGGCCCCCCTGGCCTGCGGCAAATCAAACGTCCAGACCCCGCCGCCTGACATCCAGAGCCCGCCGCCCGACGTCCAGATGCCACCGCCAAACGTCCAACCAACCACTGACCACCGGGACCGGGACCGGGACCGGGACCGGGACCGGCTCCGGGGGAGGAGCCTGGGACGCCACGATCGCCCATTCAAGCCTGTGGCTGGCGCCCGCCACCTGGTGGAGCTACTGTCCCAGGGCGATTTCCGCACCGCCGTGAAGCGCTACTACAGATACCATCGTAGCCACATGCTCCCCCATCGACCCGCGGTCCATCTACGCATGTTCTGGGATCGATTGACGCGTCGGTTCGGCTCACTGCAGCGCATCGAGGACGTGCGTGCCCTCCCTCTCACTCAGGGCAGGATCCATTCTGTAAAGATCCGGTGCCGCTTCGAGCAGGGCCAGGTGACCCTGGAGCTCCGGTACGTCCCCGATTCTGGCCGGGTCTTGCGTTTCCTGGATAGACCTATTGTAACAACTTGAAAAAAACTCATCCCAGCACCACCGATGTTCTCGCCGCCGCCGACACCTACGTCAACCAGCGCTTAGTGGCCGTTGAATGTTTCACTTTTGCGCCAGATAAATCACCTCTGCCAAATCTGAAACAGAAATGGCCCTAGGGTGTTCCACTTTCGGCCCAGATGCGTCATCTCAGCCAAATCTGAAACAAATATGGCCCTTTGGTGTTCCACTTTCCCGTCAGACAAATCATCCCAACCGATTCTGAAACACATCTCCGCTGACAGAGCTGCTACGAAACTCGCGCACGTCACTGCATCCCACATTGCGCTCGACGTCGCGGTGCAGAACCACACGGGACGTGGTAGGCGTTGGCACACGCCTTGAGCTGGCGCGGACCCCTGGCGAAGTCGCGGATGCTCGGACAGCGCTCACCTTCTTTCCGATCGAAAGAAAAACCGGCGCTGCCCTTACGTGGGCGGTTTCACCCAGCGTTTGTGCCTACAGCCCACGCTCGACGTCAGGACCTTGTCAGTCCCCCGGACCATGCGAGTGAAGGAGGATAATCTCGCACCACGATTCGCTACCAACAAGCGCCGCAGAAGCCAAGTGCGCGAAATCCCGTCAAACTGAGATCTACCGGACGGCACCCCGCGGGATCGGCACCCGTGGCCTCCTGGGCTGTGGACAGGGCTTGCGGCCTGTGAGAGGGTTGGGCTTAAATGACCACGCGCGGGGATGTCACTACGGAGGAGCACGGTCTTCTCCAGGCCGGGGAGATGGTGGACCACTATCAGGTGGGGCGACTGCTGGGGCACGGAGCCATGGGGGAGGTGTACCTGGCACGTGACAACCACCTGGGACGGCAGGTGGCGCTCAAGGTCGTTCGGCGCGACGCTCTGGGGGACCCCGAATCCCTCGCCCGCTTCTTACACGAAGCGCGGGTGACTGCCCGATTCAGCCATCCCCACATCGTGACCATCTTCGGGGTGGGCGACCACCGGGGCTGCCCCTATCTGGCCCTGGAGTACCTGCCGGGACAGACCCTGCGGGATCGCGTGGCCGAGGAGCGGCCCGGGGTGAAGGAGTCCCTGCGCATCGGGCTCGCCATGGCCGAGGCCCTCAAGGAGGCCCACGCGCACAACGTGCTGCACCGGGATTTGAAACCCAGCAACGTGCTGTTGCCCCGGGACGGGCGGCTGCGTGTAGTGGACTTCGGGCTCGCCAAGCTCGTCCAAGGCGGCGCCGCCGGCCAACCGATGGTCGGCGCGGAAAAGAAGGCGCAGGGCCGCCCCGCCCCATTGGCCTCAGAGCTAGCGACGATCGTGCCCAAGCCCGACACAGACGCAGAGCCTGAGCCTGTTCCCAAGCCCGACCCCGACCCCGACACGGAACCTGAGTCTATTCCCAAGCCCGCGCCCGGCCCTGACCCCGACGCATCCGCGGAGACCGACGCCACTGTGCCTGTTGCCCTGCCCGGTCCAGGGAAGCCAACGCCAACCACCGCACCGAGCCCCTTCACCTCCATCCTCGGAGATCCGGCGGCGCAGCAGCCTTTCGAATCCCACAGCAAGGGCATCCGCGGGACGCCGGCGTTCATGGCACCCGAGCAATGGTCCGAGAGGGAAGTGGGCCCGAAGGCGGACATCTGGGCCCTCGGCATGATCTTGTACGAGCTGCTCGGCGGGAAACACCCCTACGCATCTCATTCCTTTTTTGCGCTCGGCCTGATCGTCTGCGACATCTCCCCGGTGCCCTCCCTCGGCGACTGCGCACCGGACCTACCCGCGTCCATTGCCCAGCTCGTGGACCGCTGCCTGAACAAGACCCCGTCAAAGCGCCCGTCGGCCGAAGCCGCGGTGCAGACCCTACGCGATCTCCTGCTAGACACCACCCAACGCACCACGATGGTACGAGCCCCTTTCCGGGGCCTGCTCCCCTTTACCGAGCGACACGCGGATCTCTTCTTCGGCCGCGAAAACGAGGTCGCCTCCTTCCTGGAGCGCGTTCGCGATGAGGCCATCCTGCCCGTGGTGGGCCCGTCGGGCGCCGGCAAGAGCTCCTTCGTGCAGGCCGGGATCATCCCGCGACTCCGAGAACAATCGTACTGGAAGGTGATCCGCATGCGGCCCGGGGCGCGTCCCTTCGAGACCCTCGCCAGTCGACTGCTGGCCAGCGAAGTCAGCACCAGCCGAACCTCTGGCGGAACGGGTGGGTCTCTGATGGACTCGTCGGGCCCACCGAGCCGCGTTCCGTCCGTGGGCCGGGATCGACTGGAGGCGGAACGAGCGCTGGCCCAGGAGCTACGCGACGCCCCCACCCGGCTGGCCCTGATGTTGACCCACCTCGCCGAGCAGGAACAGGGGCGAGTCCTGCTGTTCGTGGATCAGCTCGAGGAGCTGTACACCCTCGTCCCCGTGGAGACCGAGCGGCGCCTCTTCATGCTGGCGCTGTGCACCTCCGCTGATGATCCCTCAGGGCCGGTGCGCACCATCTTCACCCTGCGGGACGATTTCCTGTGGCGGCTGGCGGATGGAAACGAGGCCTCCGAAGCGCTGAGCCGGGTGACCGTGCTACGCCCCCCTGACGCGGACCAGCTCGTCGAGACTCTCCTGCGCCCCCTGGCCAAAATCGGGTACTTCTTTGAGAGTCCGGACCTCCCCCGGGAGATGGTCGCCCAGGTACACGGTGAGCCCGCCGCCCTGCCGCTGTTGCAGTTCGCCGCTCGTCAACTCTGGGAGCAGCGGGACCCCGAGAAGCGGCTGCTGACCAAGGCTGCCTACCGGAAGCTGGGGGGCGTCGCCGGAGCGCTGGCACGACACGCCGACGGTATCGTGGCCGCGCTCTCCGCCGGTCAGGTGAGCCTCGCCCGAGCGCTCTTCCTGAGACTGGTGACCCCGGAAAACACCCGCCGGGTGGTCTCCAAGAGCGATCTCCTCGAAGGCCTGGACGACGCCGCGGAGCGGGTCTTGCGCCAGTTCACCGCGGCCCGAGCCATCGTGGCGCGGAAGGGGAGTACCGAGGCCGAGCTGGAGCTGGTGCACGAGTCCCTCATCACGCAGTGGCGTCGACTCGCATCCTGGCTCGAGGAGAGCCGCGAGGAGCGGGATTTCCTCACGGACGTGTCCCAGGCCGCCGCCCTGTGGCAAAAACGGGGTCGGCCCGTGGACGAGGTCTGGTCTGGAGAGGCCCTGCGCGAAGCCCTGAACCGGGCCCGGCGCGTGGAGAACATGCCCGAGGGCGCGCGTCGATTTCTGGCCGCCGGTCGCTACCGATCCCAACGGGCCCAACGCCGCAAAAAGCTCATCCTCTTCGCGGGGATCGGGCTGCTCGCCCTGATCGCCCTGGCAGCCCTTGCCGTCGGCTGGGCGCTCCACGGCAAGGAGCTGGAGGCCCAGCGGCAGAAACGTCTCGCTCAAGCCCGCGGGCGGACCGCGGACCGAGAACGATCCGAGGCCCTACGCCAACGCTCCGAAGCCGTGCGCCAACGCTCCGAGGCCCAGCGCGAAGGGGCAAGAGCAGCCCTGGCTCGGGGAGCGCTGGTGGAGGCACGCGCAAAGCTGCGCGGTGCGCTCCAGACACGGGATTCCCCCCTGGCGCGCGCCCTGTGGTGGAAGCTGAGCGAACTGCCGCTGGTGTGGCGGGCGCCCCTGGGCGCCACCCTCTACGCCGTGGACTTCGCCCCGGACGGCCAGACCGTGGCCGTAGCGTCCATGGACCACACCGTCCACCTGCTAAATGTTCGCACCCGCGCCGACCGGGTCCTCCGCGGGCACTCGGACCAGATCCTCACTCTGGCCTATGCACCGGATGGTCAACGCCTGGTCTCGGCTACCTACACCGGCGACATCCGGATCTGGAACCTGACCACGGGCCACTCCCGAAGCCTGCGCGGGCACCCCAGCGGCGTGGCCCAGGTGGCCTTCAGCCCCGACGGCACGCTCGTAGCCTCGGCCGGCGCCGACAAAACCGTACGGCTCTGGGACGTGGCGACCGCGCGCGCCCGCGCGATCCTGACCGGACACACGGGGCAGGTCCAGTCCGTGGCCTTCAGCCCGGACGGTCGCTGGCTCGCATCGGGCGCCCACGACCAACAGGTACGACTCTGGGATGTCCGCAGTAGCACACTCATGCACACCCTCTTGGGCCACACCGCCGGAGTACAATCGGTGTCCTTCAGCCCAGACGGTCGCCGGCTCGCATCGGCCAGCGCCGACAAGACCGTGCGCATCTGGAATGTACGTAGTGCGAAGCTCACGCAGGTGCTCACCGGACACACAGGAATCGTCTATCGCACGCGGTTCAGTCCCGACGGCCGCTGGCTCGCGTCGGCCAGCGCCGACAAAACAGTCCGACTCTGGGACGCGGTGACCGGCAAGACCGCGGCGATTTTGCGAGGCCACGGGGCCCGGGTCCGCGACGTGGCCTTCAGCCCCGACAGCCGGCAACTCGCCTCGGCCAGTTGGGATCAGTCGGTGCGGCTATGGCGGGTGCGCCCCGCCCGTCGATCCAGCCACCTGGCGGGACACAAATCTCAAGTGAACGGAGTCGCCTTCAGCCCCGACGGCCGCCTCGTGGCCTCGGGCAGCGTGGACAAGACTGTACGGCTCTGGGATGTGAAGACTGGACAGACCAGGGCCGTATTGCCCGGACACCGTGCCACTGTCTGGGGCGTTGGATTCAGCCCCGACAGCCGCCTCCTGGCGTCCGCCAGCTCAGACAAGACCGTACGGCTCTGGAATGTGAAAACCGGGCAAGCACGGGCCGTCCTGAAAGGACACACGGCGCAGGTGTGGAGCGTCTTTTTCCAGCCCCGAGGCGATGTTCTGGCGTCTACCAGCTCGGACAAGACCGTACGGCTCTGGAACGTGAAAACCGGGCAAGCACGGGCCGTCCTGAAAGGACACACGGCCGTCGTCTGGAACGTTGCCGCCGATTCCTCAGGGCGGTTACTCGCCACGGCGAGCGACGACAAAACGGTGCGGGTGTGGCGAGCGCCCCTGTTTTTGGGGCCGGCCGTGTTGCGTGGCCACAAAGCCGCGGTGTACGACATACGCTTCGGACCCAACGGGACGTTCATCGCCTCGGCCAGCAACGACCGTACGGTACGGATCTGGCGCCGCCAGCGGGGGATCGGCCCCTGGCGCACAGTCAAGACCCTGGGTCCACACCCGGGACGCGCCTACAACCTGGACGTGGACGCCCAAGGACAGCACGTGGCCGTGGCCTGCTCCAACGGCAGCGGGATGATCTGGGATCTGGCAGCCGGGGCGGCAGTGACCCTGCGCGGCCATCGAGCCGAGATGAACTCCATCCGATTCAGCCCCGACGGCCGCTTCGCCGCCACCACCAGTGACGACTCCACGGTGCGGATCTGGAACACGCGCACCGGGCGCCCCCTGTGGCGGGCACCCCTGCTCCGCCCCGACGGAAAAGAGCTGTACACGCACCGCGGTTGGCTCCATCCGCGCAGCCCCAAGGGAACCACCCTGCCCCCCCCCTCTCCTGCGGCCTGGCGCCGTAGTGTGGCCCGCGCCCTATTCGCGGATGAATCCACCGGCTCAGAGTTGCTCTGCGTGGCCACCTCGGAAACGGAGCTGGAGATCTGGTCTCCCCGAAAGGATCGTCGCCTCCGGCAGGTTCGCCTGCCCGGGCTTCGACGGGTGGTGGCGCTCAAAAACGGATGCGCCGTACTGGCGGCTGGACAGGCCCGGATCCTGGGCCGCACCTCCGCCGGAGATCGCACCCTGGCCACAGGTGGCGTGGCGCTCAATCGCCTGCCCGGTGGCATCGGCGTGGCGGTGGACCGCGAGGTGCGACTCTTCGATGCACAAGGCACTGCCACCGGCCGGGTCCCCGCTGACGTGGGCATCACGGCCCTGTCCCGGGCGGGGGATTTCCTGGTCGTGGGCTTTGCCGACGGCGGCATTGAGCTGCTCCCCATCCGGACGGGCCAGACGGGCCAGACGGGCCAGACGGGCCAGACGGGCCAGACGGGCCAG
>JAOZUO010000121.1:9309-16750 GCA_029938605.1 Deltaproteobacteria bacterium
GCCAGACGGGCCAGACGGGCCAGACGGGCCAGACGGGCCAGACGGGCCAGACGGGCCAGACGGGATTGAAGCGGTCCGGCTTCGTCTTCGAGGACACCCCCTCGAGCCCCGTGGTGTCCCTGGTCCCCGGCCCCCCCGGAACGTTGGCGGTCGGATTCGGAAATGGCGTGTTCGGCCTGTGGAGTCTGGCCAATGGCATTCGCCTGGAGCACCGACGCATCCACGGCTCCGTAGCGCACCTGGTCTTCAGCCAAGGGTTCCTGGTGGCCGCCAGCGAGCTGGGCCAGTACGCCACGCTGGATCTCAGCGTGTTCCACCTCCCGTACTGCGAGCTCCTGAGAAGAGTCTGGCGCCGGGTGGAGATCGTCTGGCACAAGGGCCTCCCCCGACGACAGGCCCCCGATCCCCTCCACCGCTGCGCGCCCCAAAGACCCCGCCCCACCACCCGGTGAAACTCACCAACGGGCCCGAGCCCTTACTGGGCTTCGAAAAATGCCCAGATCGCCGGGGCGGCCAGGGCGGGCCACTCGTGCCCGCCGGGGTGCGGACACCAGTGCACCTCCCGGGAGCAACCGACGTAGGCAAGGCAGGGATCGGGCGTCGTGGCGGTGGTGGTGACCTCGCAGCCGTTGGCCGCCAGCCAGGTGTCGAGTGCCGCCTCTCCTTCAGAGAGCAAAACGACGTCGTCCGCTGTTCCGTGGGTGAGCCAAGCGGCGATGGGCCCATCACAGGAGCCGTAGTACGGCGGGCCGCCGGCCACCGGTGCGATGGCGTGGAGCACTGCCCCACGATAGCATCCGAGGCTGTTGGTCATGTACCCCCCGAAGCTGTGGCCCATGGAAAAGACCCTCGATGCGTTGATACACAGGTTGTCCACGAGGTGATCGTACAGAGCATCAAAGAAATCGAAATCGTACCCCGTCGGAGCCAGCACCCAGCCGGTCTCTCCTCCGTAATCCGGTAGAGGCAGCGCATCGGGATAGACGATGATGGCGTCTGCACCCACCTGCTGCCCGATCCCGAAGTAGGCCTGCGCGAGCTGACCATCCCCCCCCAGGCCGTGCCAGGCAAAGATCAGGGGATAGGCGCGGTTTGGGTCGTAGCCGCCCGGAAGGGCGAGCACGAAGGTACGCGGCTGACCGCCGATATCGAGGGTCGTGGTGAGGCCGGTGGGATCCTGGCCGCACCCGCCGTTGACGCCTCCATCCTGGTGGACGCTCCCATCCTGGTTGACGCTTCCATCCACGAGGACGTCTCCATCCACGAGGACGCCCGTGTCCCCGCCCATGGTTGCGTCAGATCCGCCGCCGTCAGAGCCGTCGCCACAGGCCGCTGCTGCCATCAGCAGGCACGCCAGGCACCCAGTCACAGTACAACCCCTCATAGGTTCCTCCTCGCCGGTCCACCTCCCCAGGGACGCCAGCCGTAGCGGGTACGCTGCTCGAACCGCACGGTCATGCGCTCGTGGAAGGAGCGTTCGTGGCCCAGGATCAGGTACTCCAGCCCGTAGACGGGCAGGTAAAACCACGTGAGCCACAGACCAGTGTACAGGTGACAGAATTCGTGGGTCAAGATCGAAGGTCGGTCCGCCAGGACCACCAACCCCAGGGATATGCCCGAAGAGGCCACCGGGCGCTCCCGTACCACCACAAAGACAAAGGGGCCAAAGCGATAGAGGCCGATGGGCGCTCCCCGTAGCTTCATGGCCACCGCGTACGCCAAGCCGGCGAGGGTCTGGGGCAGGGTCCACAGGGCCATCAGGGGCGTCAGGATCAGCACGACGGTCAAGGGCCAGGGGGGGCGGCCCTTGGGCCCACGAAGCCAGGGATTTGAGGGGACCGGTGGCGAAGCTTCGGCGTCCCTCATCGATCCGACGACGAAGAGCGCGACATAAGGCCCGGGGTGACCTCCGGGGACGCGCCACCGGATGAGGTGCCGGTGGACGGCATATGGTAGACCACCATGGTGCCGCTGAGTAGATCGTGCCACGTTCGCTTGTGGCTCCTGAGCCCCGCCCACACCAGCCCCACCCCGTGGATCACCATCACGATAACGGCGAGCACAACCAATACCGTGGCCAGACCACGGTGCTCGGCATAGGCAGGCCCGACATTGTTCACGCCCCACACCCCGAAGACGACGCGACTGATCCCCGCGATGGCGCTCACAACCAGCGGGCCCCAGAAAAGCAACACGGCCCGGACCGCGCAGCGCCACAGGGACGGCGGCCCATTGTCCACAGTACGTACCCGGAGCCGGAAGAGCCACTTGCCCAGGGTCTTGCCCCAAAAAAACCAGCCCAGCACCAGGTACACGCCGTACAGGACGACACCCTTCCAATCCAGCGCCGCAGCGAGGGGAGGCAAGGGGATCAAGTCGATTCCCATGGCGATGGAGCGTACCACCAGCCCAGCCGGGACGGCGGCGTTGGGTCGGGCGGCACGCACGGCGCGCATGAGCTCGTCATAGTCGGAGAAGCGATCAGCCGGGTCCTTGGCCAACATGCGCTCCACCAGACGGGCCACGCCCTCGGGCAGCTTGGGGAGCGCCTTGCACAGCGGAGGCACGGGCGCCGATAGGTGCTTGGCGATGACCCCCACGGCGGACTTCGAGTCGAAGGGCGGGCGGCCGGTGAGCAGGTGGTAGAAAGTCGCGCCCAGGGAGTAGATGTCCGAGCGGTGGTCCACGGTTTCGCCTTGGCCCTGCTCGGGGGACATGTACAGGGGGCTGCCGAGCACCGTGCCCGCCTGGGTGAGCTGCACGTCCACCGCCTCACCGGAGTCCCCACTACCCACGGTCTTCGCCAGGCCGAAGTCGGCCACCTTGACCAGGCCCGACGGGTCCACCAGCAGATTCGACGGCTTGATGTCTCGGTGCACGATGTCCCGCTCCTGCGCCATACGCAAGGCATCAGCCACGTCGTGTAAAAGGTCCAGGGCCCGCGGCCAATCGATCCGCTCCCCCCGGGCGAGCAGGACGTCGAGGGGCTCCCCCTCCACCAGCTCCATGGCGAAAAACAGCAGCCCATCGTCCTCACCGATGTAGTAGATGGGCACCACGTTGGGGTGGCTGAGTCGGGCCTGGGACCTGGCCTCCCGGATGAACCGCTCGCGCTGGGCCGCCGCCTGAACCCTCTCGGACCGGATCACCTTCAAAGCCACTGTGCGATCCAGGGAGAGGTCGTGGGCCCGGTAGACGCTGCCCATACCGCCGACGCCGATGCACTCCTGCACTTGGAAGTGCTGCAGGGTGCGACCACAGAGATCGTTCGCGATGGCGAGGTCCGGGGCTAAGGTCGCCTCAGAGTCGACACCGGAATCGGCACCGGAATCGGCATCGGTGATCCGCACGGTTGCGTCCACCGCGGGATCCGACCCGGACTGCATCGCCCGGGACACGGGCACCGTGGCATCGAGCCCCGACGTCTCGCCTTTCGAGCTCGTCGCCGCCGGTCGCGGACTATCCTGGCCTATGTTGTTGATCTCGCGCATGTCGCAGTACAGGACCATAGTATACGAGATCTACCCAGCGGAGTCCGCAACGTTGGCTCTGTCGGTCTCAATTCGGTACAGTACGATCCACAACCAGTCAGACGAGGACGTCATGCACCCCGTACGCAATGCCAAGGGATCGTCCCTCACACTCTCCCTCACGCTCTCCCTCTCGCTCTCCTTGGGGCTCACCTTCTCGCTCTCCCTGGGGGTCTGGGGCTGCCCTGATCCTGAGACGCAGCCCCCGGTGCAACAGCCAGAGCAGCGGGCAGAGCAGCGGGCGGAAAACCGGGCGAAACACCGGGCGCCGAACCGCCAGCAGGGTGCCCCAGCGGCCTCCTCGACGCTGACCCGCCCCGCGCTGCGCGTAGACCCGACCGCCACCGACGCGCCCAAGGGATTGCCCAAGGGATCGCCCAAGGGACTGTCTGTCCCAGACGTCACCGCTTTGGGCGCCTGGCCCTTCGCCGACCCGCGGCCCAACGATCCGGCCGCCAGGCGCAAACGGGCCATGACCATCCGGGATCTGTACCGGGTGAAGAACCTGGCCGATCCGCAGATCTCGCCGGACGGACGTTGGGTGGCCTTCGTGCAGACGGCCTACGACATTGTAAAGGGCTCGCGGGACACCCACCTGTGGCTGGTGCGCATGGACGGCAAGGGCCTCCGACAACTCACGCGGTCCAAGGGCGCCGACTATAGCCCCCGGTGGTCCTCCGACTCCAAGCAGTTACTCTTCGTCTCCACGCGCGACGCCAAACCGCAACTGTATCGTCTGAACCTGGCCGGCGGAGATCCCGAGCAGCTCACCACCCTGTCCACGGGCGTGTCGAACCCCATCTGGTCCGCCGACGGCAAGCGGATCGTCTTCCGCTCGAAGGTCTTCCCCGGCCACGGAGCCAACGACGCCCGGAACAAGGCCCGCCTCAAGGAGCAGCGCGACGGCCCCGTGCAGGCGGTACTGGCCAACGACCTGCTCTTCCGTCACTGGACCTCCTACGACGACGGCCGGAGAAACCACATCCTCGCGCTGGACGTGGCCACCAAAAAGATCACCGACCTCACCCCGGGCCCCTACAACGCGCCCCCCCTGAGCCTCCACGGCCACCGGGACTTCGCGCTGGCCCCCGACGGCAAGGAGCTGTGCTACCAGTCCAATCACGACCCGCCCGCCACCCGCGCGTCCTCCACCAACAACGATCTATTCGTGGTCTCCACCACGCCCGTCGCCGGCGCCGCCATCCCCCACCGCCGGGCGCCCGTGAACATCACGGCTACCAACAAGGCCTGGGACGGCTCGGGCGCCTACTCTCCGGACGGACGGTACATCGCCTATCGCATGCACCGCCGGCCGGGCTACGAATCCGACCGCGCACGGCTGGCCCTGCTCGAGCGCAAGACCGGCAAGGTGCGGGTGCTCACTGAGGGGTTCGACTTCTGGGTGGACCATTTCCACTGGCTACCTGACTCCCGTCGGATCCTCTTCTCCGCCCCGGTAAAAGGACGGTGGCCCCTGTTCACCGTGGACATCCCCACCGGCAAGATCACCCGGCTCCCCGCGCCGCCCTCGGTGCGCCACTTCAACCTGTCCCCTGACGGCCGGCTCATCGTCTTCGTACATACCACCGTGGCCCGCCCGCCGGAGCTGTACGTAGTGACCGTGGACGGCACGACACCGCGCCAGCTCACTGAAATCAACAAGCAGCTCTCCACCCAGGTGGACTTCCGCCCCGTCGAGGAGCTCTGGATACCGGGCGACGGCGGCAAAAAAATTCATACTTTCATCGTCAAACCCCACGGCTTTGTACCGGGCAGGAAGTACCCGCTCATCCTGAACGTCCACGGTGGGCCGCAGTACCAGTGGTCTGACTCCTTCCGCGGCGACTGGCAGGTCTACCCGGCGGCGGGCTATGTGGTGGCCTTCCCAAACACCACAGGTTCTATCGGCTATGGGCAAAAATTCACCGAGGGGATCTCCAAGGATTGGGGCGGTCGGGTCTACCGCGACACCATGGCCGTGGCCGAATCCCTCGCGGGGCTCCCCTACGTTGACGGCAAACGCATGGGCGTCATGGGCTGGTCCTACGGAGGGTACCTGGTGAACTGGATCGGCGGCCAGACCAATCGTTTCCGGGCCCTGGCGTCCATGATGGGCGTGTACGACCTGGCCACTTTCTTCGCCACCACCGAGGAGCAGTGGTTCCCCGAGTGGGATCTGGGCGGCCAACCCTGGACGCCGAAGGTCTACGCGAAGTTCTCCCCCTCCAAGTTCATCGCCCGGTACAAGACCCCCACTCTTATCCTGAGCGGTCAACTGGACTTTCGCATCCCCTACACCCAGTCCATCGCCCTGTTCACGGCCCTGCGCAAACGCGACGTGCCCGCCCGGCTGATCCTGTTCAAGAACGACGGCCACTGGCCGGACTACGTACGCTCCATGCCCGTGTATTACAACGCCCACCTGGAGTGGTTTCACAAATACCTGAAAGGGGGGCCCGCCCCCTGGAAGACCGCCGACATGGTCAAAAATCGCGCCTACGGCAAAAAATAGGCGTGGATTCCGATCGTATGGGTACACATTCTTTCGCCACCTGTGAATTTCAGGAACAATTCGCCCATCGGCTTCGTCAATGACATGGCTGCAAAAGCAACACGACACCACACCACAAACAGGCGGACACCTCTAAAATATTATCTACTTTGTCGTCTTTATTCGTCTTTTTACGTGTTCATCCGGATCGTGTATACTGCTAACAGGTATCCGCCGATGGATTTACCGGGAGTGTAAGCAAGTGAAGAACTGGCGATTCGTCTGTTTATGGGGAGTGGTGCTTTCATTGGGGTTGGCTGGGGGATTGGCCGGGGGATGTAAGTACACCTGGCCGGCGGTCCTGCCGACCGGGGACGCCGGTCCCGATGCCGACACCACCATCGACGCTGATCTGGATGCGCTGCCCACCAACGACGCAACGGTCCTGGACGACGGCGCGCTGACGGATGGCGCCGTGGACGCGGATCCTACCGTGGACGCGGATCCTACCGTGGACGCAGTAACGCCCGTGGACGCGGATCCCTCGGTGGACGCGGCTCAGAATATCTGCGGAAACAGCATCATCGAAGCCCCAGAAACCTGTGACGACGGGGAAACTTCGTCGGGCGACGGCTGCTCCAGCACCTGCGCCATCGAGTCAGGCTGGTACTGCAGCGGCGCGCCCAGCACCTGTACCACCTCCTGTGGAGACGGCATACACATCCCCAGCGAGGAGGAGTGCGACGACGGAAACTCCACCTCCGGCGACGGTTGTAACAACGGCTGCATGATCGACTGTTCAAACGCCTCGGTCACCGACTGTAATAACACCGGCTCCACGAAGATCTCCAGCTCCGCCTTCCTGGACCTGGACCCTCCGGCCGGGTTCGTGCAGTGCGCTGGGTTCATCAACACCGAAGGGGACGACGTAAATCGCCACTGGGAGATGAACTGCCTGGGCGCGGCGTATACCCTACGCATCCGGTACTGGAGTACCATGGGGGGAAACTGGACCCTCCGTGGCGATGGCACATTGACCCCGGACAGCAGCGCAAGCTACGTCACCCAGACCTTTGACACGATAGACCACGGAGGCACCTACGGCACGCTCCAGACCAATGGCGTAGTGCTCCTCGCAGACAATCCGACCGCAGGCGTAGCAGGCCAAACCTCCACCGTGAAGTGCGACGTGGGGAGTCCCGCGTGGAACTACGGGGCCAATGACTTCTACCTGGGAAGCTCGAGCGACACCAAGACCCTGTGGGTCTGCAGCGGGGACACGGACCTGAACGCCGACCCTTGCATCGAAAACAACGAGCTGGCCCTGGTCGACATGCCCATGGGGCAGTGCGCGTCGGCCGGCGCCCATGTCATCGACGCCACGCACCTGGCCGTAGCCATCTACTATCAGGTGCCATGA
>JAOZUO010000121.1:16850-26410 GCA_029938605.1 Deltaproteobacteria bacterium
GTTCGGTCGATTCGAGCTGCTCATCGAGATGGGCCGCGGCGGCATGGCGGCGCTATATCTGGCGCGGCTCCGGGGCCCCGAGCAGTTCGAGAAGTTCCTGGCCATCAAGCGCATCCACGAGCACCTGTCGGACCAGAAGGACTTCGTGGACATGTTCTTGGACGAGGCCCGCATCGCGGCCCTGATCCACCACCCGAACGTGGCCACGATCTTCGAATTCGGGCAACTGGAGGAGTCGTACTTCATCGCCATGGAGTACGTCCACGGGCAAAATCTCACGGACATCCTCAAGGCCTCTCAGCGACTCCCAGACAAGTTCCAGTGGCCCTTCGGAGTGCGTTTCGTCTCCGATGCGGCCAAGGGGTTACACGCCGCGCACGAGCTGCTCAGCTCCGACGGCACGCCCCTGGGCGTCGTGCATCGGGATGTATCGCCGCAAAACATTCTGGTCTCCTACGACGGTCACCTGAAGGTAGTGGACTTCGGCATCGCCTACGCCGCCGAGAAGGTCGCCCACACGGCCGCCGGCATGCTCAAGGGCAAGGCGGCGTACATGTCGCCCGAGCAAACCCACGCCGAGGATCTGGACCGCCGCTCGGACATCTTCTCTTTGGGCACGGTCCTGTACGAGTCGGTGACCCATCGCCGGCTCTTCAAGGAAAAGAACGAGGCGGCCACCCTGTTACGAGTTCGCGAGGCCGTGGTGATCCCTCCTCGCACCTACTGTCCCGAGATCCCGGTAGAGCTGGAGAAGATCATCCTCCGCTCCCTGGCCTTGGACCCGAAGGACCGGTACGACACCGCTGAGGAGATGGCCGACGTGCTCGACGAGCTGCTGGCCATCGAGGGACAGTTGGTGAGCCGGCAACGGGTGGCGACGCTGATGGAGGAGCTGTTCTTCGATCGCCGGAAGATCAAGGACGAGCAGATCCGCATCGCCTCCAAGGCCCAGGCCGTCGCGCCGCTACAGGGCTTGGCCATGGCGGGAACCTCCAGCATGTCCATGATCTCGAGCCGCATGATGACGGTCGCGGGACTGGACACAAGAACCAAGCGGGTCCTGGCGGCGGTGGCGGGACTGATGGTGCTCGCCGTGGTGGTCCTGTTTGTGTGGGCCCCCTTTGGCAGGTCGGACAAAAAGACTTCGTCGTCCAAGTCGGCGGCGGCCGCAAAGAGCACGCAAGGATCCATGGCAGACGGCATGGGGGCGCCCATGAGAGCCACCGCCGACATGCATCCGCCTCGCTCGGCGAAGGTGACGATCAGGTTCACCGTGCTTCCGAAGAAGGCGCCCACCATCATCCGTATCGCCAACAAGACCTACCGGGGCTCGCTGGCTGAAGTGGTCCTGGCGCGCTCCAAGCACACCACCAAAGCGGTGATCCAGGCCGAAGGATACCAGACAGAGACCATGTACCTGGTACCCAGCGAAGACAGCGAGATCCCGGTAACGTTGAAAAAGTCCGAGCCTAGAATTGCGCCCACGGTTCGGCCCATGGTTCGGCCTATGGTTCGACCCATGCGATATATACGACGTCCCAGGTGGCGGCCCAGGTGGCGGCCCATGCGGCGGCCCATGCGGCGGCCCATGCTCAAAGATCCCGTCTGGTAGCCCAGGAGAAAATCCGATGAAACACCGTCTCGTTCTCTATGCGCTTGTGATCGGCCTGGGCCTGGGAACGGTTCAAGTGTCTCCGGCTTTGGCGACCCCAAAGGCAGAGGCGAAGAAGCTCTTTCGCAAGGGGAAGAAGTTCTACGAGAAAGGGAAATACGTCAAGGCGATCAAGGCGTTCAAGACCGCGCTACGCCGTCGCTCTCATCCGGTCATCCTGTTCAATATCGCACTGTGCTACGCCTTGCTGAAGAATCCGGTTGAGGCCACAACCTACAGTCGGCGCTACCTCAAGCTGACGTCCGGTAAGAAAGAGAACCTGCCCAAGGTGCTCCGGGCCGCCATGGCCAAGGTGGGCGTGGTGGTGATCCAGTCCCCCCATCGGGCGGCGGAGATCTACCTGGATGGTACGCTCCTCGGGAAGGGTCGGGCGGAAACGGTCGTTCTACCGGGGAATCACACCGGGGCGATCAGGCTCGCGGGACGGGTGGTGGGGCGGCGAAACCTGGTGGTAACGGCGGGAAAAGAGACGGTCTGGAAGATTGCGAGCCTGCCACGTGATATTCGCCGCACGGAGCCCACGCCCGAGCGTCCCATTACCGATCCTCCGCCCAAGGGCAACGGTGGATCATCCGAGCGGCCCGGTGGGATCCACTGGGCATGGGTCACCACCATGGCCATCGTGGCCGTGGGAGCGGCGGCGGGGGCCGGCGTGATGTCCATGAAGACCAAGCAAGCCCACGATGACTTTCTGGCCGACCGCACCGATGGCTCCCTCCGGGAAGACGGCCTCCGATTCGAGACCACCGCCAATGTCCTGTGGGGAGTGGCCGCGGCGGGCGCCGTGACTGCGGTAGTGCTCGCGATCTTCACCCGCTGGCGCGGTGGGGCCAAAGAACGCTCCTCCACGCTTCGGCTCTCTCCCACCCTGACACCGGACGGCGCCGGCGCCGGGCTGACCCTCACCTGGAACCACTAGGGTTCCTTTTTCTTCTTGAGCTCCGCGCCCGGTGGGCACGGAAACGTACGGGAGTCGAACCCGCCAGGCCCGGCCGGCAAGCCTGCCTCTGACGGCTTTGAAGGCCGCGGGGGACACCGGTCCCCAAACGCTTCCGCCAGCGAGTATAGCCACTGGGGGCTGGGAAGCAATCTCTTAGGCGGCTGGCGCAATTGCTTGCCTTTGTAGCCACCCCAACTATCATGGCGTGAAATGGAAGAGAGCCTAGAAAACCACTCGGACAGCCAGGCCAGCCAGGACACGTCCGACAGCCTGAACACGCCTGAGCCCCTTTCGGTCATCATCCCGGCCTACAACGAAGGCGGTGGCATCGCTGAGGTCATCGAGCGATTGACGCCTGTGCTCGCGGGGCTTCGCCGGGACACGGAGCTGATCGTTGTGGACGATGGATCCAAGGACGACACCGCGGCCCTGGCTGAAAAGGCCGGAGTCCGGGTGGTGCGCCACGAGCGGAACCGAGGGTACGGGGCGTCCCTCAAGTCCGGCATCGGGCGGGCCCAGCACGACCTGGTGGCCATCCTGGACGCGGACTGCACCTATCCCCCCGAGGCGCTACCAGACCTGCTGGAGTTTTCGCACGACAACGACATGGTAGTGGGCGCGCGCACCAAGGGAGATGTGCGCATCCCGTGGATCCGCCGACCTGCCAAGGCGGTGCTGCGCTGGCTGGCCAGCTACCTGTCAGGCTACCCTATCCCCGACCTCAACTCGGGCTTCCGGATCATGCGCAGACCGGTCGTCAACCGATACCTTGGCCTCCTACCGAGCGGCTTCTCCTTCACCACGACGATCACCCTCGCCATGCTGGTGTCAGGCTTCGGCGTCAAGTACGTGCCCATCGAGTACCACGACCGCGCGGGGCGCTCTCACATCCGCCCCATCCGGGACACCCTGGGGTTCTTCGCGCTGATCCTGCGGACGGTGATGTACTTCAACCCGCTGCGGATTTTCGTCCCTGTCGCCCTGTCCTTCCTGGTCGCCGGAGCAGCGGTATTCTTGCTCTCCTGGGCCTACCTGGATCGCCCCCTGGACACCACGTCCCTGCTGTTGCTCGTCACCGGCGTCCAGCTCGGCGGCCTCGGCATGCTGGCGGACCTCATCGCGAAGCGCACCTCGTAGGCTCATGTCCCCGCCCGCAGACCACGTCCTGATAGCGACGCCACGGGCAAAGACAAGCCCCTTCCGACGTGCGCCCCGATGGCCCCTGGGGTTCGCCCTGCTCCTGGTGGCCGCGGCCATCTGGGAGATCGCCGCGCACCAACTCGAGCTCCGGGCCGTGGTCACGCGAGCCGACTGGACCGCGGCGGAGCGCTTCGTGCGCCCACTCCTTCGCCCCGGAGATCTTATCGTCACGGCGCCCGGCTGGGCCGACCCTTTGGGTCGCCTCGTGCTCGGAGACCGCATGACCCTCGACGACGTGACCCGCCCTGATGCACGCACCTATTCGCGTATCTGGGAGCTGTCCATCCGCGGCGCCAGACACCCTGACACCCGGGGACTCTCCCCAAAGCGGCGGCGCGCCTTCGGCGGTGTACAAGTGACGCTGTACACTCAAACCCGGGTGAAGGTCGTCCAAGACTTCTATGAGCAAATCGCCAAAGCCCGGGTCTGGGAAGAACGCGGACCATCCAAACGCCACTGTCCCTGGCGACCGTCCCGTCTGCGCCACGACTGCGGACCGGACTGGAAGTCCGTACGCCAAATCCGCGCCGAGATCGGCTTCGCGCCTCGACGCTGCCTGCTTGCCATGCCCATCGACGGCTCCACCCGGGTCATCGAGTACCCCGCCGCGCGACTGGGTCGCAACCTGGTGATCTGGACCGGGCTCCGGGGCTACGACCCGCGGTACCGCGCCCGCCGGGCGGTGTGGGAATACCAACGCTACCGGGCCGGCAAGTGGCACAAGAAACGTCCTGTGCGCCGCGTAACGTCCGTGCCGGTGACCCTGGAGGTGCTGGTGAATGGCCGGAGACTGGGACGCATTCAACATCCCATTGAGGACGAGGGCTGGCGCCGCCACGTGTTGACAGTGGCAGCGAGCGACCATCGCAACCGGGCGGTGGTCCAGCTCCGGATCCACTCGCGCTACGCCTGGGCCAAGCACTTCTGCTTCTACGCCCGCAGCGAGGAGGTCACCCCGTGAATCCCACCGGGGGTCCCCTCCGTGGTCCCGGTCGGCCTACCCGACGGGATGTCTTCTGGGCCTTCGTGCTGGGCCTGGGGACCTTCGCGCTGCTGTTTACCACCTCCGGGGACGTGGGCGTCGCCCGGGACGAGGGCATCTACATCAACGCCGCCGAGGTGTACCAGCGCTACGTCACCGAGTGCAAAAAGAACCCCAAGCTCCGCTCTGACCAACGGACCATTGATCGGTACTACCGCGTCAACGCCGAGCACCCGCCGGCCACCAAGCACCTGTACGGCCTGAGCTGGCGGACCCTACATCGCTGCAACTGTCACCGCACCACACCCCGCACGCATCCGGGGCAACCACCCCACGCCGATAGTTGGGGCGTGGTGGACGACCTCACGGCCCTGCGGCTACCGGCTATGGTGGCCGCCGCGCTGCTGGCGGCCTTCCTGTACCTGCTGGGCGCCATGGCTTTTGGGCGATTCGCCGGCTTCGTGGCCGTGGTGGCTTACGTCTCTTTGCCCCGGGTCTTCTTCCACAGTCACTTAGCCGGCCTGGACGCGCCCATCACCGCAGTGATGTTCCTCACCGTTTACGCCTATTACCGCGCGCTGCATAGCTGGCGCTGGTCCGTGGCCGCCGGCCTCATCTTCGGCCTGGCCCTGCTCACCAAGTTCAACGCCTTTTTCCTCCCCCTGCTGCTCATCGTGCACTACGGCTGGGCAAGCCGTCGAGACTTTCGCCACCCTCTTTTGGCGGGCGTGGGCCTCATGTCCCTGCTGCCGCTGGTCTTCCTGAGCCTCGCCGCCCTGGGGCAGGGCAAGGGCCACGGGTGGATCATCGTGGCGGGGAGCGCGCTGCTGGGTCTGTACCTCCTCCGCCAGGACTCCTTCCGCTGGCCCCTACGATGGCGCAATCTCGTGGCACCGGCGCTGATGGCCGCGGTGGGCGCGCTGGTCATTGGGGGCCACCGCCCCTTGGCACTGGGAGCCGGCGTCGTGCTGCTGGGCGTGCTCATCTGGCAGTGGCGCTACAACTGGCGGCCCCTGCGCGCCATGAAGCTGACCGCGCCGGCGGTATTTTTCTCCATGCTCCTGCTCGGCGGCGCGGTCTTCTACCTGCAGTGGCCCTGGCTGTGGCACGACACCAACGCGCGGTTCTCCGGGTATCTGAGCTACCACCTGGACCACACCTTCTACAACACTGAGTACCTCGGGACGAACTACAACCTTCCGCCGTTCCCGGCGGCGTACCCCTTCTGGATGACCCTGTACATCATGCCGCTGCCCTTTGTCCTGGCGACGCTGGGGGGACTCGGTCTGACCTTGCGCGGGTTCGGGGTGGCCTACCACCGCTGGCGCGCTGGACAGGTGGTATCCGAGGCCTATGGTCCCCGCCGGGGATGGGGTCGCCCACTACTGGGGCGAAGCCGCTCTCCAGCGCTGCTGGTGGCCCTGAACGCGCTGTTCCCCATTGCGCTCATCGCCCTACCCTCCACGCCCATCTTCGGCGGAGCCCGCCTCTGGATGCCTGCGTGGCCCTACCTGGCGCTGCTGGCCGGCTGGGCCGTTCAGGAGACCTACCGCGCCTGCGCCACCCGCCTGCGCACTGGCATACACCGCGCGGCCCTGGCCACGGCCCTTACGGCGGCGCTGGTGATCCCCTCCCTCGTGCAGACTGCCTATGTCGGAGACGTGGCGCCTTCGGCCTATTCCCCCGTGGTAGGTGGCACCCCAGGCGCCGCGGATCTGGGGCTCAAGCGGCAGTACTGGGGCTACACCACCCGCCGGCTGCTCCCCGACCTGAACCAGCTGGCCCGGCCCCAGCTCAAGCACTTCACCGCCCGGGTGCCCACCTATTTCCACGACACAAACCACTTCAGCCGCAACCTCTATGTCCGGAGCGGCCAGCTTCTTCCGAACATCACCTATGCCGGCGACGGCTACGGGGGCATCCGCCGCTCGCAGATCGCCATCTACCAGCATGAGATGCATCAGGTCATGTGGGAATATCTCATCTGGCAAGAGTACGGAACGGTTCAGCCGGATCGCGTCCTCACCCTCGATGGGGTACCGCTGATCACCGTGTACACCCGACGGGGACGCACCAGGCCCACCCCGCCATTTTTCCATGAACCGCCAGGATTCCGAGTCACTAGACGCAAATCCAGGCAGCGTGGGTTGGTTCGCCAACCCCATCGGGGGAGGTAACGCTCCCACCCGTTTTGCGTGGTTTACGTCACAGAACAATAGTATATTGTTCGGATGCGGCAGATGGGTAAAAATCCATCTCCGAACCCTTGGAGGACCTATGTACGTTTGCCCCAAATGTGAAGAAGAAATTCCGAGCAAGGTCAAAAAGACCACCGAGGAATGCCCCTTCTGTCACGAGCCCTGGCCCCCGGAAGAGGTGGCCGATCCTGAACCAGCCGCCGAAGAGCACAAGCACCCGGAAGGATGGGGCGATGAATTCAAGCCTTCCAAGCCCGCGGATCCATCCGCCGTGCATCGGAAGGAACCCGCCAAGTCCAAGACGTGGATCTTCGCGGTGGTGGGCGTGGTTGCCGTACTGATCGCTGTTGGGGTCTATTTCGTCGTCGCGGGCGGCGAAAAAGGTAAAAGCGGAAGCAGCGGGGCCGGAGGTGATGGCGAAGGCGGCGTGACCGATGCGGAGATCACCGCCATCGACAACTGGTACCGGGACGTGGGTAAGCAGATCAAGAGCTTCATGGGCGAAGTGTGCTCCGTGCATCACAACCGAGGCTACAAGTACAACTCGCACTTCAACAGGCGGGTACAGACCAAAACCGTCAATGGCAAGAAGGAGCAGATCTTCGACTTCAATCTGAAGATCCAGCCCGCCAAGGACGGCAAGGCACAGGGCAAGCTCAACATCTTCGATTGCCCCGTAAAATTGGCGGAAATCCACCGGGACCACCCCATCGTAATGGAAGCGACCATCTGGGAGCGGCGGGAGGTGTTCGGTGCGGTGTACAAATTCGCCGATATCGAGCTCAAGGGCAAGATGCTGGGCCACCTGGAGCCCAAGTATCGAAAGATCAAACGCAACGTGGTGCTGCAGAACCGGGACGGCTTCGCCTTCTCCAAAATGAAGACCTTGCCCAAAGAGCCGCGATACGAGGGCTATCGCGCCCTTTCGACTCCCATGCGCTTCCGCATGGCCCCGGGCATCAAGAGCTTCACCATGTCCAACCTGACCTGGAAAAAAATCAAGCCCGGAAAGTACCTGCAAGGCGTCTGGCGCATGGAGCTTCGCACCAACGAGTTCCACAAGCAGCTCAAGGACTGGAACGACGGCTGCTTTGGATTCCGCAAGCGCATCGCCAAGCTGGAGAGCAAGCCCAAGCGAAAGCACCCCACCCACCTGGGGCTCACCCGCGTGGAGCGGAAGGTCACCATGTCCATGTGCGCGGCGCTCAAGACCCTTTCGGACGCCACCAAGGGCGACACGGTAGACACGGCGGCCATCGGCAAGGCTCGGGCCACACTCAAAGCCGCCCGCGCCAAGTGGAACAACGAGCTCTTCAAGAAGCTCCAGGACCTGGCCAAGAAGAAAGACAGCGGCATCCGCTCGAAACCGCTGTAGCCCTATAAGGGCCCTTACATCCCTCTTTTCACGCCGAGCTTCCGTTCGACCAGACCCAGGTTTTTCCGGGCCTCGGCGTGGCCGGGGCGCATGGTCAGCGCTCTCTTGTAGGCGGCTCGCGCCCCGGAGTACCGGCCGGCCCGGAAGCTGGCATTACCGAGCAGCACCCAGGTGCGCACGGAGCCGGGCATGGACCGGGTGGCCGCCTTCAGCTTGCCGATGGCCGAGGCGTAGCGGCCCTGCTCGAAGAGCGCCTCGCCGAACCCCGTCAGGGCGGGACCGTACCCCGGGCGAAGGGTGAGGGCCCGCTGAAACTCGATCTTGGCCGTGGAGATGTCGCCACGGGACAGGGCAAGTCTGCCGCTGCGGGTGGCAGCGGCAGCGCTGGCGGCTTTGGGTACGACCATATCCGGCGGCGGACGGCTCATGTCCATATGGGAGCCCGACCCCATCGGCCGACGCCGACGACGACGTCCGGTCCCCATGCCGTCCAACCTGTTCATACCGTCCATGCCGTCCATGGGCTCAACCGCGTCGATTTGTACGGCCATGTCCACCACCAGCGTGGGGATCCCCGCGTCCACGGACAAGGCCGCCCCGTCCATGCCGGGAGCGTGTCCCATGGCATCATTGGTATTTCGACCAGCGGACATGGCGGAGGCGCCCCCAGACGGCTGGTTGCCCACTTTGTCGCCGCCACCTTCGCCGCCATTCGAACGTCGGGACAGCAACACCACCGTCACCGCCACCATCACCACCACCACACCCACGGTCAAAAGCAGCACCCGCCGAGCGCGCTTGACCCGCATGAACATGGTCACGTCGCCCATCTCCGCGGTGAGCCCGGGGAGCACCGGCTCGGTCACATCCGGATCCGGCCGTCCCTTGAGCTGCGTCTTTTTGTAGGCCTCATACTCCTCCGCCATCGCAGCCGCCTCAGCCTCGCCGTCGGCGTACCACATCTGGCTCATGGTGGGATCAACAACCTCGGGCTCGGCGCCCACCACTTGCTGATCGTCACCGGCGCCGGCGCCGGCGCCGGCGCCGGCGGGGGTACTCTCTGGCGGCGGTGTCTCTCCCCGGATCTCCGGCGGTACAACGTGCGGACCCGATCCCTCCGGCCGATCCGGGAGCGGTCCCTGGCTGAACGCAGGCCCGACCACGGGCGCAGGCGCGGGAGTCAATATGGGAAC
>JAOZUO010000022.1:0-49357 GCA_029938605.1 Deltaproteobacteria bacterium
GGCGAGTTTCCAATCGGCGATCTCGTCTGTGGGGCGGGCGTACGTGGCCTTGAACTCCTCGAGGCCTTCCCGGGCGGTGGTGACGAGCCCGCGGCTGTCCACGGTGTAGATTTGGCTGATGGCCTCTTCGCGGGTCAGGCCGTCCTCCATCATGGCCTTGACGATGAGGTTGCTGATGCCCTGGGCCGCGGCGCCCGCCCCGGCGAAGACCACCCGTTGGTCCTTCATGGCCAGACCGGTGAGTCGCAGGGCGCTGTATAGCCCCGCCATGACCACCCCGGCGGTGCCCTGGATGTCGTCGTTGAAGGTACACAGCTTGTCGCGGAATCTGCTGAGCTGTTTGATGGCGTTGCCCTTGTGGAAGTCCTCCCACTGGAGCACGGCGTCGGGGAACACGCTCTGCACCGCCGCGACAAAGTCGTCCACGAAGGCCTGGTACTCGTCCCCGCGGATGCGCTTGTGACGCTGGCCCATGTACAGCGGGTCGGCGAGGAGCTCCTCATTGTCGGTGCCGACGTCCAGGGTAATGGGCAGGGTGGCGTTGGGCGAGATCCCGGCGCACAGCGTATACAGGCTGAGCTTGCCGATGGGGATGCCCATGCCGCCCACGCCTTGGTCGCCCAGGCCCAGGATGCGCTCCCCGTCGGTGACCACGATGACCGCCACGTGGTCTCGTCCGAAGTTCCGCAGGAGTTCCTCTATGTGGTCGCGCTGCTCGTAGCTGATGTAGAGCCCGCGCTGCTTGCGGTAGATGTGCGAGAACTTCTGACAGGCCTCGCCCACCACCGGCGTGTACACCACGGGCATCATCTCGTCTATATGCTCCTGGAGCAGCCGGTAAAACAGCGTCTCGTTTCGGTCTTGCAGGGCCGTCAGGTGCTTGTAGCGGCCCAGGGGGGTGGTCTTTTGTCGGAAGCTCTCGTAGACCCGTGCGAGCTGATGTTTGATGGTCGAGATCCCCGGTGGGAGGAGGCCGTTGAGGTTCAGCTCGTTACGCTCTTGCTCGGTGAACGCGGTGGACTTATTCACCAGTGGATGGGAGAGGACGTGCTCGCCCTTTCGGTCCACCGCCATGTACCTGCGGCCGCTGATGGGATCGATCTTGATACTGAACTTCATCTCTGGCTGCTCCTGGGGAATCTGATGCCGGCTAGAGTATGATCATTGATTGCCCCGATTGGAGCGCTTTTTGTCCGGGACCTCATTTGGTGCTCTTTCGAGAAACTGTTGCGCGAGTTGCAATACTGGTGTTTTGCAACGTTTGATGGGCAGTAGGTAATTGGGACACTTGGAAAAATCTGTGTGAAATCAAGGGGAGGCAACTGTGGCACAGTCGATGCACTGGTACAGCGACCAGAAGCGGAGACACAGTAGCGGAGACAACCGCTAGCGGAGACAACCGCGGAGGTGAATCATGAGCGACTCTGGATATGCAAAAGATGTGATCGTTATTGGCGGCGGGCCTGCCGGCTACGCGGCAGCCATCTACGCCGTGCGCGCCGGGCGCAGCACGCTTCTCATCGAGGGACTGCAACCGGGCGGACAGCTCACCACTACCACTGAGGTGGAGAACTATCCGGGGTTCGCGAACCCGATCACCGGGCCCGAGCTCATGACCGCCATGAAAGAGCAGGCCCTGCGCGTGGGTACCGAGTTCGTCAACGACGTCGTGGAGAGTGTGGACCTGTCTAAGCGTCCCTTCAAAGTGCGCGTGGGCAAGGGCGAGATCGAGGCGAAGACGTTGATCATCGCCACCGGCGCTGAGGCCAAGTACCTGGGGCTGGAGTCCGAGCAGACCTTCCGAGGCCGCGGAGTGTCGGCTTGCGCCACTTGCGATGGGTTCTTTTACCGGGACCTTAAGGTGGCGGTGATCGGTGGCGGAGACACGGCCGCCGAGGAGGCCATCTACCTGACGAACCACGCCTCCGAGGTCTTCTTGGTGCATCGGCGGGATGAGCTGCGCGCTTCCAAGATCATGTCCCGGCGCGTGGCGGACCATCCGAAGATCACCATGAAGTGGAACCGCGTGCTGGACGAGGTGGTCGGCAACGACTCGGGCGTCACGGGGGTGCGGCTCAAGGATCCGCGTACCGACGAGATCGAGGAACTGGCCACCGACGGTGTCTTCATCGCCATCGGGCATCAACCGAACACCAACTTCCTCGACGGACAGCTCAAGACGGATGACGCCGGGTATTTGATCACCGCGCCGGACTCCACCCAAACGAGCGTGGAGGGGGTGTTCGCCTCGGGCGACGTGCAGGACTCGGTGTACCGACAAGCGGTCACAGCGGCGGGAACCGGCGCCATGGCGGGTATCGAGGCGTCACGCTTCCTCGAGGAGCAGGGATAAAACACACGGAAATCACACGGGGCTCCCGACGGGGCCGGGAATATTTCAACAAGGAGACAAGCCATGAGCGAACTCATCGAAACAGGAACCGACGCGAACTTTGACGAGATAGTCCGGGGCAGTGATGTGCCGGTGCTGGTGGATTTCTGGGCGCCCTGGTGCGGACCTTGCCGGATGGTGGGACCAGTGCTCGAAGAGGTGGCCGCGGAGTACGCGGGCAAGGCGAAGGTGGTGAAGGTCAACGTGGACGAGAACACCGTAGTGGCCGGGTCCATGGGCATTCGCTCCATCCCCACCGTCGCGCTGTTTCATAACGGAAAGTTGACTGATACCCTCGTCGGCGCGCGGCCCAAGCAGGACTTCACCGCGGCGTTGGATGAAACCCTCGCGGGCATTTTGCCCAATTGAGCGAGAGGGGTAATCAGTGAACGACACCTGGTGGATTCTCATCATTTTTGTGGGTTGGTTCGCGTTACAGACGTGGATCCTGCCGCGCTTCGGTGTGCCCACATGAACGTCTGAAGCCTGTCGGGTCTCGACAGACAAGCCCCGGTCGACCGCGTCGGATGACCAAGCGGAGCGAGCGGACTAAGCGGTTCGAGCGGCCCAAGCGGAGAACCATCATGACGAACGTGACCTACGGAATCACTAAGAGCCTCGGCAAGGTTGACTTCGACGAGGCCCTCGGCCGGGTGACCGAGGCGCTCAAGGGCGCGGGGTTCGGGGTGCTCACGGAGATCGACGTCACGGCGGTTATGAAAAAGAGGCTGGATGTAGATTTTCGCAACTACCGGATCCTCGGCGCGTGTAACCCGCCCCTGGCCTTCAAGGCGCTCGAGGCCGAGTTGTTGATCGGTCTTTTACTGCCTTGCAACGTCATCGTCTTCGAAGAGGATGACTCCACGGTGACGGTGTCGGCGGTGAACCCCGCCGAGGTGTTCAAGGTCGTCGGCCGACCCGATGTCGTGGAGATCGCCAACGCGGTGGACGCGAAGCTCAAACAAGCCATGGAAAAGCTCTAGAGCGCCGATTGTCGCTCTACAACAATACAGGAGGTGATAGAGATGGTAGCCCAGCAGCAGAAAAAAGACACAGAAGGAACCCCCGCCGCTAAGCCCGAGAAGGAGAAAGCGTCCTTCGTGTGTGTGAAGGACACCCTGGATGGGGCCTATCCCTCGCTGATGCTGGCCATCAACGCCTCGCGGCAGGGCTTGGACACCAAGATCTTCTACTCCTTCGCCGGGCTCAACCTGGTGAAAAAGGGTGGCGTCGAGTCGGCGCGTTACGTTCCCACGGGGCCCATGGGCGCCATCCCGGGCATGAGTCGCGTGGCCACCGGCATGATGAAAAAGAAGATCGACAAGGCGGAGATTCCGTCGCTGGCCGAGCTTCAGGAGATGGCGCAGCTCGAGGGCGTGGAGCTCATCGCCTGCAAGATGTCCATCGACATGTACGAGCTGGACCCCGAAGCTCTGGTCGAGGGCGTCACCATCTGGAACGCCGACGAGTTCATGGCCTATGCCGCCGAATGCAAGATCTGCCTCTTCACCTAAGCCCGAATTCCCACCCACCAGACCGAATTTCCACCCACCTCAGGCGTTGCGCATGGCGGCTAGCTCGCCCTGGTCCAGGTAGATGCCGCCGCAGTTTGGGCAGCGGTCGATGCGGAGGCCGGCGTGGCCCACCATGGGGCGCATCTCCACGTCGCAGCGTTGGCAGCGGCCTACCATCATGTCGTGTTTGTCCGATAGCACGGTGAACTCCGACCGGTCGACGCCCTCGGCGGACCGGCTCACGAGCATGTGCTCCAGCTCTCCCTTGTCGAAATACATGCCCTCGCACCGGGGACACCGATCGACCTCCACGCCTTCATAGGTGGCCGGGAGCATCTCGGCGATCTTGCATTTGGGACACTTCATGGTTGGCTTGCCCTTGGCTTGGCTTGGTTTGGCATGGCTTGGATGTCAGACGTGCTCCAGGTAACGATACAGCGTCGAGCGCCCGACGCCAAGTAGGCGGGCGGCCTTGGCCCGGTTGCCTCCGGACTCCCTCAGGGCCTGGCGCACGTCGGCGGCGGTGAGCTTGGGCTTGCGTCCCGCGCGACGGCGAGCGGGGACCTGTCCCCGGGTGATCTCCGGGGGCAGGTGCGTGGCTTCGATGACGGCGCCGCGGGTTTTGACCAGGGCGTACTGCAAGGCGTTCATGAGCTCCCGCACGTTTCCGGGCCAGCGATAGTCGATGAGCAACCGAGCCGCGGACTCGTGGATGGTGGGCGGGGTACGCTCGGCCTCGGCGCAGAAACGCTCCAGGAAATGGTCGGCGAGGGTGAGTACGTCCGTGCGGCGCTTGCGCAGGGGGGGCAGGGTGATGGGCACCACGGCCAGTCGGTAGTACAGATCCTGGCGAAAGCGTCCCTGGGCCACCTCGCTGCTCAGATCGCGGTTGGTGGCGCTGATGATGCGCACGTTCACTTGGAGGGTCTGCTCCCCACCCACCTGCTCGAAGGACTTGGTCTCCAGCACGCGCAGGAGCTTGACCTGCATGGCCTGGGAGAGCTCTCCCACCTCGTCGAGGAAGATCGTGCCCCCGTGGGCGAGCTCGAAGCGCCCCTTCTTGTTCTTCACCGCGCCGGTGAAGGCGCCGCGTACGTGGCCGAACAGCTCGCTCTCGATGAGCCCCTCGGGGATGGCCCCGCAGTTGAGGGCCACGAAGGGGTGACCGGCCCGACCCGATTCGTGGTGGATGGCCGAGGCCACGAGCTCCTTGCCCGTGCCGCTGTCGCCCTGGATCAGCACGGGCACCTCGGTGTGAGCCACTTCCCGCACCAGGTCGAATACTGCCCGCATGAGCTGGTGTTGGCCCACGATCCCGCGGAAGGAGCGCTCTCGCTCCATGGCGCGGCGTAGCTCGGTGACCTCTGTGATGTCCCGGGCCACGGCGAGCACGCCCTGTAAGGCACCAAGGCCGTCCTTCATGGGCACGATGGTCATCTCTATCTGGCGCCGGGTCCCATCCGGGCGGGTGATCACCACGGGATAGGCGAGGTGTTCGAAGCTCGGCTGGCAGCCCGTACAGAAGGCGCAGCGGCTGCCGCAAAATCCGCTCTCCAGAACGTTGTGGCAGTCCGTGCCCAGGACCTGATCCCGGCGCAGCCCCGTGAGTCGCTCCGCCGCCTGGTTGAAGAAAGTGATCTTGCGGTCGAGGTCATGCACGATAATCGCGGCGGGGATGGACTCCAGCACCAGCTCCAGGTTCTCGTAGTGAGAGAAGAGCTCGCTGAGGTTGAGCGTGGGCTCTGACGTAGGCTCAGGCATGGGCTCAGGCGTGGGCTCAGGCGTAGGCTCAGGCGTGGGCTCAGGCGTGGTGTCTGCGTGGGTCGACATGGACTCAAAGCCCTATGCAAGATTCGTCCCGACCCGACGGCCCGAGAACGCGACAGTTTGGCCCAAGAAACCGCCAGGTTGGGCCAGGACTGGGCAGGGGGTGGACCGGCGGGCTGTCTCATCGGACGCTCGGATGTCTCGAAACGGGTGTCTTGATACACAGGTCCTGAGACATTTTCGCTCATCCGAGAGGTGATGTTTTAAAGGCCCATTGAGGCGCTAAGGGACTAGAAAAACAGAGGTGTGGCTGGACTTGTAAGGGGGAAGGATCAGAGTGGCACACCGGTTGCAACTTCCGGAGCCGAGTCGAGAATCAAATCAATGCCTCAGCGAGCAAACGAAAACCTGATACGCACCCTCCGCATGACCCGGGAGATGCTTGCCCTCGCCGACGAGGGAGACCGGGACCGCCTGGATGACTCCTGTGGAATCATCTACGGCATCATGCGGGACATGGCCTATCGGCTACGCAAACTGGCCGATTCGGAGTGTGACCGCCACCGAGCCGCTGGAAAGTGGGATGAGGTGGAGGACGAGTCGGAGACTGTTCACTCCATATAGATCATCCGGGCAGTTTCAGGTACAAATGCAGACACAACTGTGTAGATAGGGAGAGCGAAATGGCTATCGAGAAGTTACAGATTTTTAAGTGCTCAGTGTGCGGGAACATCATCGAGGTGGTTCACGCGGGCGGCGGCACCCTGGTGTGCTGTGGCAAGGATATGGACCTGATCGTGGAGAACACCACGGACGCGGCGACCGAGAAGCATGTGCCGGTGGTGGAGAAGGTGGACGGCGGATACAAGGTGACCGTGGGCAGCGTGGCGCATCCCATGGAGGACGCGCATCTCATCCAGTGGATCCAGCTCATCGCCGATGGTACGGCCTACCGACAGTTCCTCACCCCCGGCGCTGCTGCCGAGGCGGTGTTCCTGGTGAAGGCCGAGAACGTAACGGTTCGCGAATATTGCAACCTACACGGCCTCTGGAAGGCGTAGTTGTCCTTCAGAGCTCGTAAGAGATCGAAGAGACCCAGAGTCCAAGAGACCCTAAGGGCCCGAGGAGCGGAATCATGAAAAAATACGTCTGTGACATCTGCGGCTATATTTACGATCCGGCCGAGGGGGATCCCGACAGCGGCGTGGCAGCCGGCACCGCCTTCGACGATCTCTCCGACGATTGGGTCTGCCCCGTCTGCGGCGTAGGCACCGACAGCTTCTCCCCGACGGACTGATCCCCGTTCCCACTCCCCACTCCCCACTCCCCACTCCCCACTCCCGCCTCTGAGCGGTGTCCTGGTACCCAACCTGCTGGTACCGAACCTGGGTTCGATAATCCTACATATCCCCTTCATGCAAAATAGAACTTGCATATCCAATTTGCTTGCGTGGCTTGTTTTTACTGTTATTATAGCAGGATGGATGGATTTCGGTTTCACGGCCGAGACCTGAGTGGTGTGCTCTCGAGGGCTGCCGCCCAGTTTCCGGCGCTGGTGCTCACCGGGCCTCGGCAGTCTGGAAAGACGACGCTGGTTCGGCAAATGTTCGGGGCCACCCATCAGTACTGCTCGCTGGACGATCCCGTCATTCGTGAGCAGGCGGTGCACGATCCGCGTTTGCTTATGCAGCGCTATCCGCCGCCTGTCATCATTGACGAGATCCAATATGCGCCGGAGCTTCTTCACTACCTGAAGAGCGACATAGACGAACATCGCCAGCACAGCGGTCGCTACGTCATCACCGGGTCACAGCTGTTCCCTTTGATGCAGGGTGTGAGCGAGTCTCTGGCGGGTCGAGCGGCGGTGCTCACGCTCTTTCCTCTGTCGCTCAGGGAGGCGTCCGGGGTCCCAATGGGTGACGGTGATTGGCGCGAGGCGCTCACCGGCAGCCTCCCCGCGCCAAGCCCAGCCGGCCTGGAACCCCGCCTCCAGGCCGTGATCCGCGGGGGCTATCCGGAGCTGGCCCTGGATCCATCGCGAGACGCTCGGCTCTGGCACGCTTCCTATCTGCAGACCTATCTCGAGCGCGACGTTCGGAGCCTGCGCCAGGTGGGCGATCTATCAGATTTCCAGCGCTTCCTGAAAATGCTGGCGCTACGAACCGGCACCCTCATCAACTTCAGCGACCTCGGTCGGGATGTCGGCGTGAGCTACCATACGATCAAAGCCTGGGTGTCCGTGCTGGAGGCCAGCGGTCAGGTGGTGACGGTGCATCCCTATCATCGCAACGTGGGTAAGCGTTTGGTCAAGAGGCCCAAGGTGTACTTCACCGACACTGGGGTACTCGCGTACCTGATGGGGGTTCGCGAGCCTGAGCAGGCCTTAGACGGAATGGCCGCGGGCCCACTTTTCGAGACGGCGGTTTTCTGTGCTTTGCATCGCTTGCTCGTCAACCGCGGAGAAGCTTTGCCGATCACGTTTTGGCGCACCGCCGCGGGCCACGAGGTGGATTTCCTCGTCGAGGACGGGACGACGCTCTTGGCGGTGGAAGCCAAGCTCTCGGCGACACCGGGGCGCAAACACGCCGCGGGGGTAGTGGAGTTGCAGAAGCTTCTTGGCGATCAGGTGGCTCGTGGTCTGGTTGCCTGCCTCTGCGACGAAACCTTCCCGCTTACTCGTACCGTAGACGCGGTGCCGCTGGCTGCCTTTTAGGAGCCCACCCGTATTTTTCCACAATATGCTAGTACTTCCTCATACGGGAGACCTCTGTCATGTGCATGAGACGATCCATTGCGGCCCTTTGTGGGGTGCTGTTGGTGGGTACGGTTTTGGCGATGGGTTGCGGGGACGACGACGCCGGAAACAACAACGCCAACCTGAACAACAATAACGGATTCGTGCCCGATCCCATCACCCCGGGAGGGTGTGGTCTGGCCCCCTACGAGTGGTTGCCCACCGAGGGGATGGGGGAGGTGATCTCCTTTGAGGAGGACGTGCTGAGCCCCATGAGCGCCGCGGGGGTGGACGTCTTTCTGGGAGCCATGACCGAGAGCCTGGTGCCGGCGCCCTATGGAGTGCGTATCTACCGGATCCGCTACACCACCCAGGACAAGGGGCAGGCGGTGGAGGCAACGGGGCTGGTGGCGATCCCGTGGAACGAGGAGGAGCCCGCTGCCCAGATGCCCGTGGCCCTGTGGCTTCACGGCACGACGGGGTTCGAGCCCGAGTGCGCGCCGTCGGTCATGGGCGTGGAGGGGACCGGGTTCCTGCTCCTGTTCGCGGCGCACGGCTACGTGACCGCGGCGCCGGACTTCATCGGGCTGGACGGGGGGCAGGACGCTCCGGTGCCCGCGGACGTGAAGCATTTTTATATGGGCCTCGAGCAGGCCGGCATCGGCTCGCTGGACGCGCTCCGCGCCTCCTATCGGTTGGTGAACGACGAGCTGGGGCTCAAGGTTACCGCGAGTGATGACGTGGTCATCTGGGGCGCCTCCCAGGGCGGCCACGCGGCCTTCGCGGTGAACCTGCTGGCGCCGTACTACGCGCCGGAGTTCAACTATCGCGCCCTGGTGGCCATGGTGCCGCCCACGGATTTGGTGGGGCTGAGCGCCTACTCCCTGTCGGAGTTCCGGTTCGCAACCCGCTCCATCGCCTCCTTCTGGGTCACGGCGCACACCTGGTACGAGGGGGACGAGCCCTGGACAGACCTGTTCACCGACCAGGACCCCACGTATTTCGCCACCGGCTGGCCGGCGGAGGTATTTTCGGACTGCGACGCCATGGACGTGTTGCGGGATGCCACCGACGTGGCCGGGGTCTTCGACGCGACCTGGCTGGCCGAAGGTCAAGGAGGCCCAGACGCCTCCTGGGACCCCTGGTTCTGCTACCTGGAGGACAACTCCATCGCCACGGCCCGGTTCCCCCTGTACCAGGACATCCCCACCCTGTTTATCCTCGGAGAGAACGACGATCTCGTCTACACCCCCGTGCAGCGCGAGGACTTCGACCGGCTCTGCGCCATGGGGTACCGCATGGAGTACCTCGAGTGCGCCGGCGCCGAGCACACGGACGCCGCCATCTGGTCCCTGGTGGACCAGCACGCCTGGGTACGCGACCGCCTCGATGGCATCCCCATCGACTCCGCCAATCTCTGCCAGCGCTCCGCCCCGGTACACTGCTCCGGCGAGCCCGCGACCCCCTGAGTCTTTCAGATCGGAATGACAGATGGATGGGGTAGGGCGAAGCTACTTGTCGTCGGGGCGTTGGGGTTTCTTTGGGCGATCGGGTGAGATGCCCGTGGTTCGGGTGTCGTGGATGGTACGGGAGCGGGCGCGGGAGCGGGGGCGACGGGGGCGGATACCCTTGGAGTGGCGCATCTCCCTGGGGCCGGGGCGCGGGCGCCGGCGCGGGAGGGGCTGGAGCTTGTCCTGGGGCTTGTCCTCGGGCTTGATTTGGGGCTTGTCCTCGGGCACGTCTTGGGGCTTGCCCCCCGCGTCTCGGACGTCTCGTTGCGTGGGGGGACGGTCCGGGCGGGCCCCCGTGTCCACGGCTTCTCGGTCCGGCGCCGTCCTGCGTGGTGAGGTGGATTTTCGCGCCGAGGATTTGCCGCTGTCCTTACAGCCCGCGGTCCCCACGAGCACCCCGCCGCCCACCAGCACCAACACTGCCGCGGCGCCCTGCTCCAGGAAGGCCCGTCGATCGGGTTCGGGGAGGTGCTGCCTGATCCGCGCGACCATGGGCTCGAGCGTGGTCCGGGACAGGCCCCGGAGGATGGTCTGCTCGGTGGATGTCAGGGTCACGCCGCTGGCCTCCACCGCCTGGACTGGATCCGTCACCAGCGCTTCGGCGAATTCGTCGTCCATGGCCGCCATGCCCAGCAGCTCCTCGAGGCCCACTGGCACCGTGGCCAGGTCCCGGCTGTTGCCCGGCGGCTGTCCGCCCACGATGGTGGTCTTCGCCGCCCGATATGGTTTCTTGGTTTCGCTCATGTTGGGTCCCCTCTTTTTACAGAGTATAGCCTAAGTTTGAGCTAAGAGCGGAGGGATGGGGCGAGGCGGGAATGCTACTTGGAGATGACGAGCCAGGAGGCCATGCGGATGGAGGCCGAGCCGGTGTAGTCGGATCCCAGGTAGTAGCCGTGGTAGGCGATGGTGGCGTCTTGGCCCAAGGTGACCTGGTTGGTGATGTCGGTCATGACGAGTTGCACCTCCTTGCCAGGGCACCAGCCGCTTCTGCCGAACCACCAGGTGCCGTACTGGTTGGGCACGGTGCCCTGGTCCACCTGGCCCATGCAGCCCGTCTGGATGTTGACCCAGGGGTTGAAGTCGAGGGTGTTCTCGGTGGCGTTGACCGTGAAGTGATGGGTGGTGTTGCAGAACTCGGCGCAGTTGCCCGGGCTCTCCATGCCGTGGCCGGTGATGACCGTGGCCAGCTCCACCTTCACGGCGTCAGCGGGGATGGCGATCTGCGTGGCGTCGTAGGTGTCATTGTAGGTGGCGTTGAAGGTCCCGCCGGAGAAGAGATAGTGCGCCTTGGCGGGGCGGGTGGGTTTGGACTGGTTGGACAGCCGCAGATCCAGGTCCACGAGGTAGGGCTGCTGGGAGTACACCGCGAAGCGGCGCGTGCCACCGCCGGCCAACAGCGGGAGCAGCCCGGAGATGTCGTGTACCCAGCGGCCCTCCCGGTGGTAGGTGGTGATCCACCGTCCGATCTCGGTGGTGCACTGCGTGGGGTCGCCCTCGTCGCACAGATACAGATACACGATGTAGTCCCAGGCCGGGCAGTCACCGTACTCACTGCCGCCCTGGCAGCCCAGGTACAGGTCCAGATCCATGGTGTCGAAGTTGGCCATGGCCGCGGCGTCGGGCAGGTTGATGTCCACATAGGTGCGCTGGCCCGACCAGGCGGCGTCCTGCACGAGCTCGCCGGTGAGGATGGAGATCACGGTGGCGTTCTGACCCTCCAACCGCGCCTCCCGCTGGGCTTCGAAGTTGTAGTAGATGGCCTCGTTGGCGGCCATGGAGAGGTTCGGCGCGTACCAGCCCATGGATCCGTCGTAGCGGGTCAGGTCGGCGAAGCTGCCCAGGTACCGTAGTCGTCCGAACCGGTCGATGCCCAGGCCCCAGCCGGGGTCCGTCATCAGATCGCCGAGCCCGCCGTCCAATGCCTTGGCCGAGACGGTGACGTAGTGAATGCGATCGATCCAGTAGTCGTACTCTTGTTGACCGAGACTGAGCAGCGCCGTGGCGACCCCCTCCTGGATCGGTTCCAGCGCGGTAGTGATGGATCCGGGGAGGCTGTACATGGACGTGAAGAAGACGTGGGTGTTTCGGGGCAGCCGCGTTAAGAGGTCCTCGATGTCGCGCTCCCAGATGCCCAGGGGCCAGCCACCGTTCTGCCGGGGGGCGTCTGGAATGAAGAGGTACACGTCGCAGCCCGTCCAGAGCTCACTGAGCACCACGTCGCCCTCAGTGGTGGGGATGGTGATGTCCTGGGCGAGGCTGTAGAGCGTGGCGTCTTCGGTGGCGTTCACGAAGGCTCGCTTGGGCAGGCCGAGTCCTTCGCAGTGGGGCAACACCACCTCGGCGTCCGGCTCACCGGCGTCCACGCCGGAGTCCGACACCTGGGCGTCTGACCCCGCGTCCACCCCGGAATCAGCGTCGACGTCGTCATCGCCGCACCCCGACGCACCGCCGGTCAGCAGCACCGCGGACACCAGGGGCAGCACCCACCACACAATTACTCCGGTTCTTTTCACGTCTGTCACCTGCGAGCCATGCATCCATCTCTCCATCAGTTCTTAAGCTGGCGGCCCTGGAGCACGTAGTCAATGATCGTCGGGCTGAGGCGCTGGAGCACCAGGGTGGCCTTGCCCAGGGGGGTGAGAACGCGCTCGCGCTCGCGACCTTCGATGAGGGCGATGGTCTGCTTGGCCACGGACTCGGGCGTGTCGTGGGCCGGGCGATCGATGGGGCGGGGCGTGCCGTCGCCCTGGAGCACGGTCTTGCTGGCTTCGGTGGGCGTGAACCCCGGGCTGACCACGCCCACGTGGATCCCGCTCGGCTTGAGCTCCAAGCGCAGGGACTCGGCGAAGCTGCGCATGGCGGCCTTGGAGGCCGAGTAGATGGACCCCGTGGGGATGGCGCGGATGCCGCTCACGCTCGAGACGAACACCAGGTGTCCCCGGCTGCGTTTGAGGCCGTCCAGGGCGGCGTGGGTCATGTAGATGGAGCCCATGACGTTGACGTCCATGAGCTTTTTACAGGCGGCGGGCTCGCACTCCTCGAAGTTCGCCACAATGGAGATGCCGGCGTTGTTCACCAGCACATCCAGGCCTCCAGCCTCGCGCAGGGTACGGTCCACCAGGTCCTGGCAGGCCTGGGGGTCGGTGACGTCCGTGTGGGCGGAGATGACCCGGATGGACTGGTCGGCCAGCCGCGCGGCGGCCTCGGCCAGCGTATCGTCGAGCACGTCC
This sequence comes from Deltaproteobacteria bacterium, assembly GCA_029938605.1. Classification (GTDB taxonomy): domain Bacteria; phylum Myxococcota_A; class Polyangia; order HGW-17; family JAJRWW01; genus JAJRWW01. The sequence goes on from JAOZUO010000022.1 coordinate 13,149, forward strand.
GAGATCACCACCGTGGCTCCGCGCCGCCCGAGCTGCTCGGCGATGGCGTACCCGATCCCCCGCGCCGATCCGGTAATCAGCGCGACCTTGCCTGCGAAATAGTCTCTCATGAGCTCCAGACTATCGTCGCCAGTCACCGCACGCCAGGGGATTCGGGCAGAGCCGGCCGGGTCTTCAATCGATATACTCCTCGGCTGCACACGCAGGGTGCATTTCCGAAAAGGGACAAATCCAAGGGCTGGGTGGACTGAATTGTTGAGCATTCGTAAGGCGCCTCAGGCTTTCGACCACGCCAATGTCACCGCCGCTACACCATGCCAACGTCTCTGGAGATTGCACTGTCGACGGTTCCGGTGCCCGAAGGAATCAGACTCGGCTGGAAACCCAGCTGCAATCGGATGGCCATCACCAGGTCGGGATCCGCATGGCGTCTTCTTAGCCTTCGCAGTGTTCGCGGTGCCACACCGAGGAGCTTTGCCACCTCCCGGCTGGAGACTCGGCTACCGAGTATTTCAACCATGGCCCTCCGAGCCGTGACCACCGCCTGGGTGGAGCCCTGGAGAGTATCGAGGCAAGACGCAGCCAGGGTGGCAGCCTCAAGTCTCTCCGTGGGACCATCCGCGGGTTCGATCTCGGTCATGTTCAGCCACTGAAGCAGATCGGCTCTGCGCACCCTTGGAAGATAACGTCTCACGTTCTCAAGGGTGTAGCGGCCCTGCAGGCGCAAACCAAGCAGATCGGGCACATTCGATGCCTCGAATACGAGGTCCGCCCGGAGTCCGTGCCGCTTGTGCTGCGTGAGAATGTATTTGAACGTATTCCAAAGGTGTCGGTGGTTCCGGATGGGCTCAGGCTCATACTGGATGAATCTGACCGCAAGGCGTAACCGCTGTTTGAGGCTCGCCTCGATTCCGTGCGCAAATCGGCCTGCTGCGATGCGGTCGCACATGGCCTCCATGTGCAGGTGCGAGTCGGCCAGCGCCATCGCCACCAGGTTATAGCGGAAGCCGTGATGCAGCACGACCCGTGCCACCATTCGGCGTTGCGCAACGGTAGGAGCGATTACGCGGTCGTCCTGCAAGCGGATGCGAATATGGTGTCCAAGATGCGGCATCGTTTTTCTCCTTCGCAAGGGTTATCGGCCAATCGCTGGGTAGGGTTGCGCGATCAGGGAAAGAAAGTGGCCGGACAGAAAGCGGCCATAACCACAGGACTTCATTTTCAAGTGAGGTGATTGTGTCCGGGATAATGGGTGTAACGGCCAATACCTGGGGACTTGGCGGGTCCAAGTATCGCCATAGTTGCCGTTTGGGCCCTCAAAGCGGCCACAACCGCAGGACTTCGTTTTGAAGTGGGGTGAATGTGGCCGGGGTGTTGGGTACAATAGGTTCTTCGCTTTTTGCTTTCGGGATTTGGAAGACGCGAGCTCACACGTCCTTCGTTGGCGCGGACCTCTGGCAAGGTTGCGGCCGCTCGGGCAGTTCCCGCCTTCTTTCAAAAATTAAAAATCCGGCACGCCCTAACGTTGGCGGTTTCGTCCAGTGACTCTGCACTCAGGGCTTGCGCCCGGTGGACGGGTGTGCGACGAACAGACCGATAGACACAACTGAATATGGCAACTGTCGGGAGAGGCGCGGGTTCCAGGTATTGGAGCTGCGGACTATAGGAGGGACATAATGCTTGAGAGCACGAAATGCGGTTCTTGGAGGATCATCCGTTTGGGGCTGATCGCTGTGGGAATGGTCGTGGGGGCCTCTTCAGCCTACGCGCGGGGGGCGACACCGCTGTACGCGCAGTCGGTATCCAAAGGCAACAAAACTCTGCTTCCACTGTATGGCAAATGGGTGGAGGTCGTGCTGCGGAACGGGGATGTCCGCGTGGGGAAGCTGGCGGATATCCGTGTCGGCTACGTGGTTCTCCGACTCTCTTCGAAGAAAAAGTTCCGCATCAAGAGGAGGCTGATCGTGCGGGTTTCTGTGACGAGCGGGACCACGGGTACGGTCGCCGGGGGCACCGTGGGATCGACACCAGCCGAACGTTTAGAGAAAAATACGGCTCGGCTCAAAGCAGTCGTTGGTAAGACCGTGCGGCTCAATCTCGATGATGGGAGCCAGGTGGTGGGTGTCGTACGCGCGGTCGACGCGGTCCACGTGAAGCTGGAGACGTCATCCGGATCGGTGGATGTTGCCCTGGCCAAGGTGCTCGTGGTTCGTGCCATCGTATCTCCGCGCCGGAAGGTGCGGGACCGGGGAGGGGTCACCGACGCGTCCCGGGTTCGGGCTCGCGCCAGGGCCATGGTGCCTCCACGCCACGCCACCAAACAGGGTGCGGGCACCCAGCTCCGTCGGAGGCTGCTGAAAGAGTACATACATCTCAAGGTCAGCGGCGCCAGTGTTCGCAATTGGGGCATTGGGTTGCTGATCGGCGGAGTGGTGCTCAGCGCCATTGGAGGAGGAATTCTGGGGGGCACTCGCACCACAGCGGGAGCCAAGGCCGGGATCGCCATGAGCTCCATCGGAGGCAGCATGATACTCCCGGGAATCATCATGCTGATCGCGGGTCAGGTCCGCCATATCCGCGGCGTGGACATGGAGAATACGATCTACCTGACCCGGTGAGGACCCGATCGGGGGCTGGGGATGAAATACTTGGTGCGGAGGGTGAGCCCCTGGCGGCGTTTGCGGTCTTGGAGGCCCAGGACGATGTCGTGGGAGCCTTTGTTTTTGTCGGTGCGGTGGGCGCAGAGGACGAGCTGAAGGGTCGCGCGTTCTCCAGCGTCCAGGTGGAAGGGGCCGCGGGGCTTTTCGATGCGGAGGTCGGGCAGGCGCTTGCTTTGGGCGCTAAGCGTGAGATCTACGCGGTGGTCGAGGTGATTGGCCAGCCGAAGGGTGTAGTGGTTGCGGACGTTCTGCTCGGCGTCCACGGTGGTGCGATCGAAGCGGGGGCTGAGGCGTCCTTCGAGGGTGCGGGGCGCGAACAGGGCGTAGGCCAGAAAGCCTGAGACGGTAAGGATGGCCAGGACCACGGCGGCCCGGCGCCAGTCCGAGATGCCCACGGCCTGCAGGAAGCGGGGGAAGGACGAGGGAGTTCGGCCCTTGCCGAAGCGGAAGCCGGTGACGATGGGGCGGTCCAGCCGGCGGTGGGATTGGTTGATGGCGTCGATGCAGTCGCCGCAGTTGATGCACTGGGTGTCAAAGGCGATGCGTCGGATGTCCAGGCCCATGAAGCAGGCCTTGATACAGGAGTGGCAGTGGAGACACACCTTCAGGAGGTTGTGGTCGAGCTTCACGCCGAGGGTGCGCTCGTCTTGCACCACGGACTGCAGGATCCCGTAGGGGCAGACTCCGTCGCAGAAGCGGTGTCGTATCCAGATCAAGTTGGCCGAGAAGCCGGCGGTGAGGATGCCCCAGACCAGCCAGGCAGCGAGGGGAGGGGACAGGTATCGGGCGGGGTCCAAGACGTAGGTGACCAGGGACGCGGAGACGAAGCCCGCCAGGGCCACGATGGCGAGGCGGGCGAGGGCGCGTCGCCAAAGGGCGGCTTTGCGCCGCCGCTCGAAGAAGCGGATGAACGTTTCCGCGAGCTCCGACAGCGTGGTCTGGGGGCAGAACCAGCCGCAGAACAGTCGCCCGTAGATCAAGGCGCCCGCGAAGACCAGCAGCACCGCCAGGAACGTAAGCAGCAGCACCGGGGTCAGCTCCAGCAGGGAGAAGTCCATGCGCATGAGGATCAGCTTGCGACCCCCGATGTCAAAGCGGAGCAGGTCCACCAGGGGCGCCAGGATGAACAGCGCCGAGGTAAGGATCTGGATCAGGCGCCGCCAGGGGTGGATTTTGCCCCACCGGGGCGGTCGGATGGCGAGGGGTTCGGGGAGGCTCATGTTCTAGTCCCACGCCCCGGAAGACCAGGGACCTTGTCCCAGATGGTCGTTGGTATTACGTTAAGTGCCGCATGACTGATGATTGGCTCGCGAGCTATCCACAGTATCTGCAGTTGCTCGCCGTGGGGTTTCTGTGGATCAACCTGCACTGCGCCGGCATGTGCGGTCCGTTGGTGATCGGGTTGAACCTCGGTGGCGTGGGAGATCCCGGGCCCGGAGATGGAGATGGACAGGACCCAAAGTCCATCGCGGATCTCAGCCGATGGCAGCGTCTGCGCATGGCCTCGGGCAACCTGGCCGCCTATCAGCTCGGCCGGTCGGTCACCTACGCGGCCATGGGGGCGGCGGCGGGTTGGGCGGGTGCGGTGCTGCAGCGGCTGCTGTCGGACGTGACGCGCATCGCCGGCCTCGTGGTGGCGGTGGGGCTGGTGGGGGCGGGGCTCATGTCCCTGTTGCGGCCGGCGGCCCGCATCCCGGGCTTGAGCTCCTCTTCGCCGGGGCGGCTGCTGGGTGAGCTGGTGCAGCGGATGCGCGCCACCGGTGGACGCCGGCGACGGTTCGGGCTGGGGGTCGTGCTGGGGTTTTTGCCGTGCATGATCCCGGTGTGGGTGCTGGGGCTGGCAGCCTCTACCCAGAGCCCTTTTCACGGCGCGGCGCTCATGGTGATGCTGGTCTGGATGACCAGCTTTGTGATCTTTGGATTCGGCATGGCGCCGGCCATCGCCACGGCCCGCACCCTTCGCTGGCAGCGTAGGCTCCTGCCGGTGGCGTTGATGTTCTCGGGGTTGTGGCTCGGGTTCATCGCCATGGCGGCCAACGGTTGGATCGCCCACCAAAGCGTCGGCTTCACCTTGGGAGGACGCGGATATGCCATCATGTTCTGGTGAGACCAGGAGGTTCGAGATGTTGGATGGACGTCGTCGTTTGATTGTGGTGTTCGTTGTCGCCGCCTTTGCCGTGGCCACCTGGACCGGTCCCATGATGGGATGCACGGGCTCCAAGACGCCCGCAGGCGTTAAGAGTGTGGGCAACGCGAAGTGCCCGGTGTCGGGTAAGCCCGTGGGCGGCTCCGCCAAGGCCCCCACCTTCCATTCGGACTTCCGCGGGTATCGCATCGGCTTCATGTGCCCGAGCTGCAAGGGGGAGTTCGACAGTGCCAGTGGCGACAAGAAGCTGTTGTTGCTGAATAAAGCTCTGGTGAGCGTCAAAAAACCGCCGGTACAGTGATCCGTCACCCAGTGATCCGTCACCCAGTGATCCGTCACCCGGTCACGCCCGCCTTGCTCTGGGCCAGCGCTTTCACGGGGCGTTCCCGGACAGGCGCGCGTAGACGCAGGGCGTTGAGTGTCACCAGGATACTGCTCGACACCATGGCGGCCGCGGCCAGTACGGGAGTGAGCAGGCCGAACACCGCGGCCGGGATGGCCACCGCGTTGTAAACCGCCGCCCAGGTGAGGTTCTGCAGCACGATCCGTCGCATCCACCGGGCCTGGTCCACCAGGAAGGGCAAGGTCTCCAGGTCGGGTTCGAGCAGCAGCACGTCCGCGGTCTCCCGGGCGAAGTCCGTGCCGCTGGCCACGGCGATGCCCACGGCTTCGGCGAGGGCGGGGGCGTCGTTGATGCCGTCCCCCACGAAAAGGGGCCTCTGTCCGTCCTGTTTGGCCCGGTCGGCGAGGTGTTTGGCCTTTTCCTCCGGCAGGCACTTTCCTTTGAATCGTTGGGCGCCCACGGCCCGGGCCACACTTTCAGTGGCGGCGGGCATGTCGCCCGACAGGACCTCGGTGGCCAAGCCCAGCTCCTGCAGTCGCGCCACGCTTCGCGGAGCCTCGGCCCGAAGCGGATCCCCAAAGGAAAACAGCGCCAGGGGCCCCGCATCTACTTCGCCCAGTGCCACTACGGTGTTTCCCCGGCGCTCGGCGCGGTCCCGGGCGGCGCGTAGCGGCTCGGGCAGCGGGCCGGTCTGGTCCTCCACCCAATCGGGCCGACCGGCCAGGTATCGCGCCTGGGCTACGCGGCCCGTCACACCCCGACCGGGGATCCCCCGCAGGTCGGCCGTGTCCACGGACTTCTGGGCTTCGTCCAGGGCTCCGTCCAGGGCTTTGGGGTCGTCATCCAGCGCTTTTACGCCGCGCTTGGCTGCCTCGGCGATGGGGTGGTTCGAGCGTTCCTCCAGGGCGGCGAGTAGTCGCAGCGCTTTCGCGTTGTCGTCTGTTGCGGTGGTGCCCAGTAGCTGTAGCCTTCCGGCGGTGAGCGTCCCGGTCTTGTCGAAGGCGATGGACCGGGCGGTGGCGATGTACTCCAGGGTGGCGGCGCCACGGATGATGATGCCTCGGGTCGCCAGGGTGCCTGACGCGACCACCCGGGCCAGGGGCGCGGCGATGCCGAGGGCGCAGGGGCAGGAGACCACCAGGACCGTGAGTCCCCGGCCGAAGGCCTGGTCCACGGGTAAGCCGTAGGCGAACCACGCGACGGCGGTGACCACGGCGGCCACGAACACGAAGGGCAAAAAAGAGCGCGCGAGGAGATCGGCCAGGTCGGGGCGGTCTTCCCGTTGGCCCGTGGTGGAGGAGACATGGTCCGCGATGCGATTTAGCAGCGACTCCGAGGCGGGGGCGTTGACCTCGAGATCGAGGGCGGTCTCGCCCACGGAGCTGCCCCCGGGGACCTGATCTCCGGTGGCCACCATTCGCGGGCGGGGCTCGCCGTCCACCACGGCGGTGGAGACGCGGCCGTGTCCAGCGACCACCACGCCGTCCACTGGGACGCGCTCTCCCGGAGCCACGCGGATCCGGTCTCCCGCCACGAGGTCCTGGGCGGGGGTCCATTGGGGCTCGTCATCGCCGTGGCCAATCAATCTCGCTTTGCGAGGCAAGAGTCGACGGACTCCTTCGGCCGCGGCGCTGGCTCTACGGAAGGCGCGCTGCTCGATGAGCCGGCCCAGCAGCCGAAAGGTGATCAACGCACAGGCGCCATCGTAGTACACGTCCAATCCCCCGCGCACGGTGGCGACCAGGCTGTAGACGTACGCCGAGATGGCGCCCGCGGCGATGAGCGTGTCCATGGTCAACCCGCGGTTCATCAGGGCGCGCCAGGCCCGGGAGATCATGGGCGCGCCGGCACCGAAGACCACCGGCCCGGCGAGGACGGCGAGGATCCAGGGCAGGTACATCACCACCGGATCGGTGGCCGTACGCGCCGTGCGCGAAAACAACGAGTAAGACAGCCCCATCACATTGGCCGTCAGCAGCGCGGCGATGCCGAACCACAGCACCAGGCGACGCCCTTGTGGAGTCTGGGCGGCGGACTCGGGGGCGGTGACGCCGTAGCCCAGGGTCTCGATGCGGCGGGCTAGATCGTCTCGGGCCTGGGCGGCCGGGTCATAGGTGATCTCCACCAGGTCGGACAGGAAGTTGGCCCGCACCCGCATTACGCCGGGCTCCCGGGAGAGGACCTCCTCGATGAGCCAGCTACACGAGGGACACCACAGCCCCGAGACGTTCAGCCGGATCTCCCGGCGATCTTCGCTGCGGAGGCTGGAGACGCTCGGGTCGGGAGCCTCACCCGCATCTCTGGTGGCGGGCACCAGGCCCGTGCGGACGGCCTGGAGGTAGGCGGCGCTTTTTTGGGGATCCCCGTCGTAGTCGGAGGCCGACAGGATCTCCGCCACGCGACGGCAGCCGGAGCAGCAGTAGTGCTCCGAAGGGTCGGAAACGGGCGCGCCGCAGAGCCGGCAAGAGGGTTCGGCCGAGGAGGGCAGGGCCGGGGGACCCGATGCGTTGGTCATGGTCGGCGGCCCGGGGGAGCGTGTGGTGTGGTTTTGGGCGCAGCCTTCGGCGAAGTCATTGGCGCCGCCTCTGAGGTGCGGACCATTTGGGGGTCCACCCGGGCGGCGATCACCCAGACCGCCACCATCAGCCCGCAAAACAGCGCGATGACACCGATGATCACGCCCTTGAAGTTGACTCCGGGGGCCATGGCGTTAGTGCCCACTCAGCTTGTTGAACTGCTCCACGAGCGGTGATCCGTCTCCGGAGAAGTAGAGGATCAGGTAGATGATGGCAAAGAGGACGAACCCAACATAGGTCAGCTTCAGGAACAGGGGTATCGGGGGGCCGTGATGCTCGGTGAGGCCCGATGGATACTCGGTCAGGTCCGGGGGTTGTTTCTCGTCACTCACGATCACCCTCCTCGCGCGATGGGGAGGGCGCCACGGCCTCTCCCGCGCTCTCCAGGTCGTCCAGGTGTCCTCGCCGCCAGGCCCAAATCAGCCCGCTGGCGACGACCAGCACATTCAGGATCATCAGGCCGTAGGTGAAGGCCTCGCTCATCCAGATGGAGTCGTTACCGTTCATAGTCGTTGTCCGGTCGCCAGTTGATGGTGCGTCCAAGGGTCTGTATGTACTCCACCAGATCCTCGAACTCCTTGCCCCCGTCGCGTTTGACGAGCCAGGGGAAGGGCGGCATCACAGATCCGGGCACCAGGTGACGCGGGTTCATGAAGTGCGTACGGTGCCAGCTCCGGTCGTACTTGCCGCCCACCCGCGCCAGGTCCGGACCGATGCGGCGGGTCCCGAGCATGTGCGGCTTGTCCCGCACGTACTCGCCCGGCGTGCTGATGGGAGCCTTCACCCCGCGCCAGCCCGATCGGGTGGTGGCGCGGTCAGCCTCCAGGGTGCGCACCTGTTGGGTGTGGCAGTACCAGCACCCCTCGCGCTTGTAGATGGCCTTGCCGCGTTTCTGGGCGGCGGTGTAGGGACGTGTTCCCTTGGTCTCCTGCCGCCAGCTCTTTTCGGTGAGGGCCGGTACGATGGTGGTCATCACGCCGCCGATGAGGAACATGCCGAGCACCCCGGCGAAGAGGTACATGGCGTTGTGGTCGGTCTTCTTGAGGAGATTCATAGGGGTCCTCCTAGCCTTAGGCGGCTGGCGCAAATAGCCTTGTCATTTGGACCCCGATCCATCGCGGCTGCCTGCGTTGATCGTCGGTTGCATACGCAGAGTATGCGCCCTCCTCGCGCCTTGGCAGTCGCGCGCCTCGTGTCCCAACTTGACAAGTTTATTCACGCCAGCCGCCTTAGACCGCCGCCTTGGCGGGTTTGGTGTCACCTTCGGTCGGCGTTGGTCCGGTGGCCGTCGCCGAAGCGGGATCGTAGGTGAAGGTTCGGGAGATGTTGTACAGGAACAGGACGGCGCCGGTGAAGATCAGCGTGCCGCCCGCCAGTCGGCTCCACCAGAAGGGCGCCATGAACTTCACCGTATCGATGAACGGGATGGAGGGGTCGTTCCACTGGAGCCCCTGGATGAAGCCGCCGATCCACAGGAGCACGAAGTAGATCAGCCCCCCGCTGAACATGAACCAGAAGGCGCTGTTGGCGAGGGCTTGGGAGTACAGCGGCTTTTTCACCATGCGCGGCACGGCGTAGAGGCAGCCGGCCACGGCGAAGAAGCTGAAGGCGCCGAACACCGCCATGTGGGCGTGGCCCACGACCCAGTCGGTCTTGGAGGTGATGGCGTTGACTGACCGCAGGGCTTGCATGGGGCCCTGGAAGCAGGTCAGCAGGTAGAAGGTGGTCCCCGTCATGAGATACTTGAGGATGGGATCCCGGCGCACCAGGTCCCACTTGCCCGAGACGGTGCCGAAGAAGTTCACGATGACGGTCCACACGGGGATGATGAGCATGGCGGAAAAGATGATGGCGACTGTCTGGAGCCACTGGCTGATGGGCCCGTGGATCATGTGGTGGGCGCCTGTCCAGACGTAGATGAAGGAGATGGTCCAGAACCCGATCATGGACAGCTTGTGGCTGTACAGGGGCGCCTGCGTCTGCTTGGGGATGAGGTAGTAGGCCAGCGCTACGCCCAGGGGCGTGAAGATGAGCCCCACGGCGTTGTGTACGTAGAACCAGTTGAGGTTGGCCTGGTTGACCCCGGTGAACAGCTCCGTGCCGAAGTTGCCGGCGGTGTACACGAAGGTCGTCCAGACGATGGCCCCCATGGTGTACCAGATGGCCACGTACATTTTCTCGTGCTTGCGAGTGAGGATGGTGCCGAAGATGTTGATCCCGAAGACCACCCAGACCACGGTCACCCCAATGTCCAGGAACCACGGCAACTCGGCGTACTCAAGCCCCTGGGTGACCCCGCCCAGGGTGGTGAACACCGCCGCGGTGATGACGAGGTTGAAGGCGATGACGGTGAACATGCCCAGCTTCTCGCTGTACAGGCGGTTTCCACATAGGCGCGGTATCACGTAGTACAAAAGCCCCATGTCGACGGCCAGGAGCCAGCCGAAGAGGACGCCGTTGACGTGTAGGGGGCGCATGCGACCGAAGGTGAACTCCGGCGTGTTGCCCATGAACTCCGGCCACAGAAACTTGATGGCCAACAGCAGTCCCACTGACGTGGAGATCACGAACCACCAGATGGAGGAGATGATGAAGGCCTTGGCCGACAGGTCCTGGCCCCGCTCGCTGGTTCCAGCGGGTTCCTGGGGGGTTTCCTTGGTTTTCTTGGAGCTTGTCAACTCACTGGCCTCCCTTCTTGACGGCGGGCCCGGTCTTGGAGAGCAGCCGGACGAAGTAGATCAGGTCCCAACGTTGGTTCCGGGTGAGCATGTCCCAGGGCGGCATGCCGGTTCCGACGATGCCGTACTTGATGGACTCGTAGAGCCGTGCGTCGGTGAGCCGCGCAAAGAACCCATGGTTCCGCAGGTTCCGTGGGCGCGGCACCATGGCCGGAGCATTGGGCCCGCGGCCGTCTCCCAAACGTCCGTGACAGCCGTAGCAGCGTTTGAGGAACACGCCCTTTCCGCGGCTTGACGCGGCGCTGCTGTAGCCGTAGGGGGCCGGTTCGATGACCCGCTTGGACTTGCGAATGGGACGCGCTTTCCGGATGAACTCGCTCCTGACATGGGCGAACAGCGCCTTGGCCTGATCCATGGAGAGGATCGACTTGAAGGGCGGCATGGCAGTGCCGGCGATTCCCTCGCGGATGGCGGTGTGGGCCCGTTGCTCGGGCAGCCAGTTGAAGAACCGATCGTTGGTGAAGATCCGAGGACGCGGCACGAGGTTGTGCGCGATGAGTCCCTTGCCGTCCCCCTTGGCCCCGTGGCAGCGGACGCACAGCAGCTTGTACTGTTCGGCGGGTTGCGAGGGAACCGACACCTGCTGGAGGGACTGACCGTACAGGGCGATGGCCTCCCGTTCGGACCGCGACATATAGAAGGTCGGCATGGAGCTGCCCGGAGTGTGGCCGCGTGGGTCTCGCAGGTGCTCGGCCACGTAGTCTGCGCGACGCAGCCTCCCCAGCCAGGTCAGCTCCGGCGCCAGCTTGCCGTCGGTGCCCGCAACCTTGTGGCAGGAGAGGCATCCCCGTCGATCAAAGGCGTTCTGGCCCGCGGTCTGGTTGACGGGGATCTCGGGCGCGGCGGTGGCGAGCCACTTCTTGTTGTGTCGCCGGTAGGAGATCGGGTCCTCGATGATGGCGCGTCCCCGCCGGCTCTTCAAGTACACCACGAGGTCGATGCGGTCGACCTCGGGCATGGTGAAGGTGGGCATGATGGACAGGGCCACGTCGGCCTTGGGGTCGATGATCTTGGCGTGAATGGTCTTGAGCTTCAGGCGATTGCCCACGTCAGTGAGCTCGGCCCCGAGCTTGCCCCGAGAGACGTTCTGAATCGTGTGGCAGCCCACGCAGGTGTACTGCACGAACAGCCTCTCTCCGCGCTGGAGGTGAGGGGTCCCCTTGGGGTAGGGCGCCGAATGGCAGCGTACACAGGAGGACTCGATGTACGGCTTGACGAGGAGGGGCTCGGGCCAGAAATGACTCGTGCCGTGGGCGTCGGCGGTGGTGAGACCCCGTCCGTTGCCTTCGTGGCAGATGGTGCAGCCGAACTCGTTGAAAGGATGCGGGTGCATCGCCGAGTGGGTCCGCAGGGGCTGGGAGTCTGTTTTGAAGTTCGGATCGTCGATGGCCGTGTGACAGGTTCGACAACGGTCCACCCGGAGCTTGCCGAAGTCCTTGACGATGTCCTGTTTGATCTCGAGCTTGGCCGACCGCACCGCCTTTTTCACAGCGGGGTTGTCAGTGCGTTGGGCCGCCAGCTTGTAGTAGCGTTGCTGGTACCCATGCCACTGCTCGGAGGTGGTGCGCAGGCCGATGGCCGCCACAACCCCCACGAGCACGAGGGCGATTACGATGATTGCGATTCTAATCTGCATGGTTCTCTCTTCCTCCAGCGAAGGAGGCTGGTGCAAATAACCTTGTCATCTGGAACCCGATCCATCGCGTCTGCCAGCGTTGCTCGTCGGTTGCATACGCAGAGTATGCGCTCTCCTCGCGCCTTGGCTGCCGCGCGCCTCGTGTCCCAACTTGACAAGTTTATTCACGCCAGCCTCCTAAGGCCTACCAGGGGAGGATGAAGTCCCAGTTCTTTCCGCGGAAGAGAGTCCCGATGAGCGTGAGCACACCGAGGGTTCCCATGATGGTTAAAAAGGTCCAGTTGGCCGCGCTTCGACAGGAGTGGAACCACACCCCTTCGCCGCCGGGCTTGCTCTCCAGATAGGGCGCCGCGATTGCGAGCAGTACCAGGAGGGTGGGGATGCCCACGCCGCCCCAGAAAGCGGAGTAGCTCACCATCTCTTGCAGCCCCAGGAAGTACCAGGGCGCCTTGGCCGGGTTGGGCGGGTGCAAGGCGTTGGCGGGCTCCTCCAGCGGTGCGTTGAAGACCAACGAGATGATCGAGAGCACCACGAACAGCGCCAAAAAGACCAGCAGGTACCGCAGCAGCCCTTCGGGCCAGGACAGCACCTGCTTCTCCGTCTCGATGGTGACCGCCTCGGTTCGGGTGGGCACCACGCACATGAGTCCGTAGGTCTTGTCGGGATTGACGGGGAGGCGCTCAAAGTCGGGAGTTTCAATCTTGGACATGGCTACTTCTTCTCCTTGGAACCGTCTCCGCCGTCCTCGTCCCCGTCCTTGGGCTCGTCCCCGTCCTTGGGCTCGTCCTTGTTCCTGGGCTCGTCCCCGTCCTTGGGCTCAGGTACGGGTACGGGCACGGGTATGCTAGCGGCAGCAGACGCCGCGAGCGCTTCCCTGGGCCGGGCCAGCCCACCGTCCTTGCGGATCCGCCAGAAGTGCCAACCGATGAGCAGGACCAGCACGGCGGGCAGGACCGCCACGTGCAGCACGTAAAAGCGCAGCAGCGCCTCACTCCCCACCTGGGTGTCCCCGAGCATGATGAACCGGACCTCGTCGCCCACGAAGGGGGCGTAGCCGGCGATGGCGGTGCCCACCACGATGGCCCAGTAGGCCAACTGGTCCCAGGGCAGCAGGTAGCCGGTGAAGGACATGAAGAGGGTGAGCAGCAAAAGCACCACGCCCAGGACCCAGTTAAACTCCCGGGGGGCCTTGTGGGAGCCGGTCAGAAACACCCGCATCATGTGCAGCAGGGCCAGCAGCACCATGGCGTGGGCCGACCAGCGGTGAAGGTTCCGCAAAAACGAGCCGAAGAACACAGCGCTGCGCAGGTCCAGCATGCGGTCGTAGGCCTGCTCGGGCGTGGGTACGTAGTAGAACATCAACAGGATGCCCGTCACCACGAGGATGATGAACGTGAAGAACGTCATCAGGCCCAGCCCGAGGGTGGTCTTGAAGCGCAGGGTCCTCTCACCCACCTTGGCCGAGTGGATGTGCAAAAAGAAGTTGTTGGCTACGGCCTGGGAACGATCTAGAGCCGTCGCCGGCAGGGGCGTGGACCGGAAGATGGAGTACCAGATCCGGTGGAGGATGGACTTCCCACGGGTCTCATCCACGTGGGGGAGGTTTTGCATGGTCACGCTTGAATCTCCAGGTAGGTGCCGGGGTCCACTTTCTTGTCCTTGTCCACCACCAGGTCGCCGTTGGGCGCCAGGCTGAGCTGGAACCACAGGAGCGGGGACGGAGCGGGCCCCGAGACGTTCGAGCCCCGGCGGTCGTAGGTGGAGCCGTGGCAGGGACACAAAAAACCGATGTCCGTGGCGTTCACCGTGCAGCCCAGGTGCGTACACTTGGTGCTGATGGCCGCGAATCGGTTGCCCTCCCGTCGCACGAGCACCGCCTGCTTCTGGTAGGCGATTTCGCTGCCCGAGGTGAAGGAGGCGGGCTTGCCCACCCGGAACTTCGGCGGGGGGCCGTAGGTGACCCGGGGCTTGAAAAACACTGCGGCCATGAGCCCGAGAGCGCCACCGGATACGGCCAGGGCCCCCGCGGTCGCTAGCCCAATGAATCGGCGGCGGCTGCCCCCCTCTTGCGGCGGACGTTCCTTGCTGAGCTTGCCTTGGTTGCCATGGTTGCCTTCACTCATCGTCGCGGTTTCCTCGCAGCATTTGGTACTTGGCTTCTTCAGGGTCATCGAGCTGTCCGGTGCGTACGGCCAGGACGTAGGCGAGCCCACCGGCGATGCCCATGCACAGGCCGCCCATCAGCAGCCAAAAGGTCAGGGTCATCATCGGGTCTTCTCCGCGTCGTTCCCGACCAGGGCCTCCCGGTCCGCCCAGGGCTCGAAGCCGCACAGGCGCTCCATGGTGATGGCGTCGGTGGGGCAACGGATGGCGCACATGGCGCAGCGGATGCAGCGATCTTCGTCCTTGATGATCGCGCTCATGCCGCGGGTCTCCTCGGTCTCCATGCCGATCTCGGCCAGGCTCACCAGCCGGAGGCAGTAGGTGGGGCAGACGTCGGCGCAGCCTCCGCACAGGATGCACTGGTTGCCGTCGAAGACCGTCTCCACCTCACAGCGCAGGCACCGGGCGCCCTCGTCTCGGGCCTGGGCGTCGCCGAAGATGTGTTCCACCTGGATGTCCGCCGCGTCGAAGCGTCGGGCAGGTTCCTCGTCGGGGGGATAGGTGCGCTCCAGATCCATCCAGTTACGTTGAAGGTTGTCGCGGATCCCCTCGGTTATCCATCCGCGATCCAGGAAGGGGGCGTAGTCGCGGTCCGCCTGGTCCTTCCCGGCGATGTGCTCGTGGATGGCCTGGGCCGCTCTGCGCCCCTGGGCCACGCAGTCGATGAACAACCCGGGGCCCATGGCGATGTCCCCCGCGGCGAAGAGCCAGGGGATTGACGTGCGCCCGGTCTCCCGATCCGCCACCACGGTGCCGCTTCGCCCGAGCTCGATCTCGGACACCCCTGTCACGAAAGACTCATCCCCCGCCTGGCCGATGGCCAGGACGATGGTGTCGCAGTCGAGCATCTCCTCGCTGCCGTTCTCCATCTGGGGCGAGAAGCGACCCTGCTCATCGAACACGCGGCTCACTTTGCGGGTCTCGAGGCCGGTGACCTTCTTTCCGTCACCCACGAACCGCACGGGACCGCGGCGGTTCATTCGGAGGAGCCCCTCCTCGTCGCCCTCGATGACCTCGATGAGGTCCGCGGGCATCTCGTCCAAGGCCTCGAGGCACACCAGGTGGACCGACGTCGTGCCCTCGAGCCGTACTGCACAGCGGGCGCAGTCGTAGGCCACGTTTCCACCGCCGATGACCACCGTGCGTCCGAGGGGGGGGATCTTCCGGCGGGCGTTGTAGTCGTCCAAGAGCGTGAGCCCGGGCAGGATCCCCTCCTGGTCGTGACCGGGCAGGTCCAGCATGCGCGACTTCTGCAGGCCTATGGCCACCAGCACCGCCTCGTAGTCTTGCTCCCGCAGCTCAGCGATGGTCACGTCCTCGCCGATCTTCACCCCACACTTGAGCTCCACCCCCAGCTCCAGAATCGCGTCCACCTCGCGCTTCCACACATTTCGGGGTAGCCGGAAGATCGGCACGCCGAAGCGCAGCATGCCCCCTGGCTCTTCGGTGGCCTCGAAGACCGTCACCTGATATCCCAGGCGCGCCAGGTCATGCGCGCAGGACATGCCCGCCACCCCCGCCCCCACGATGGCGACCTTCTCCGGCCGGGGATCCGCGTCCACCGAGCCCGGTCCCACCGCCATCTTCAGCGTTTCGAGCAGGTCCTCGTTGCACTCCACCCCGTGCCGCTCGGTGGTGGTGCGTTTGATGGCCCGGATGTTCACCGGCTCGTCAACGATCCCGCGCCGGCACGCCGTCTCACAGGGCGCCCCACAAACCCGCCCACAAATGGACGCAAACGGATTGGGACCCCGGGCGATGCGATAGGCGGTCCTATAGTCGCCCTTGGCGACGGCCTGCACATAACCGCGCGCGTCGGTATTCACCGGACAGCCCTCACGGCAGCAGATGAGCTTCTCGAAATATCGACGATCGGGGCGGACGACCTTGCGCATGGCGCGACACCTGCTCTTCTATAGATGCCGGGCGGACAGAGCAAGACCGATGCCAAATCCCAGGTCCCCGTAATCACTAAAGACGATAGATTTCCTATACTATATCAAAGTGGGGGATGGGGAGAATTGCCCCGCCAGCGATGGGATCATATTGTACAATTGGTACGTGAAGTACCAGTAATCACTGGGACTTTATTTCGCGGTGCCTTGTTTCAGGAGCTGCGTTTGCCGCGGGGGGTGATGAGGCCGTACTTTTGGATTTTGCTGTAGAGGGTGCGGCGGTCGATGCCCAGGATTTTGGCGGCGGCGCTGCGGTTCCACTGACAGTGGGTGAGGACCCGCTCTATATGCTGGTGCTCGACCTCGGCGAGGGTGAGATCGAGGTCGGCGGGGATGGCCTCGGGCTGCGGCGGGGTTGGAGATTGGGAGATGGGAGGCGGCAAGAGCGCTACGTCGATGAGCTGCCCGGCGGCGTTCACCATGGCTCGCTCTATGACATTGCGTAGCTCTCGGACGTTGCCGGGCCATCGGTGCTGGGCGAGGGCGGTGAGGGCTTCGTCGGAGAAGCCCGGGCTGCGCATGGCGTTGTTGTGGTCGGTGCCGAGCTCCACGAGGAGGTGGTCGGCGAGGGCTGGTATGTCCGACGGGCGCGCGGAGAGCTCAGGCATGGCGACGTGAAATACGTTGATCCGGTAGAACAGATCCTCGCGAAACTGCCCCTGGCGCACCATGGCCTCCAGGCTACGGTTCGTGGCGCTTACGATGCGTAGGTCCACCGGGATGTTTTGGGGGCTGCCCAGGGGGCGGAGCTCGCTTTGGTCGAGCACTCGAAGGAGCTTGGCCTGCTGGGCGAAGGGGATCTCGCCCACTTCGTCCAGAAAGAGCGTGCCGCCGCTGGACAGCTCGATGAGCCCCTTCTGGGCTTGCTCGGCCCCGGTGAAGGCGCCCTTTGCGTGGCCGAACATTTCGCTTTCGAATAGCGGCGCCGGGATGGCCGCGCAGTTCACCGGGACGAAGGGGGCCGACGCCCGGGTGGATTCGAAGTGGATGGCCCGCGCCGCCAGCTCCTTGCCCGTGCCGCTCCGACCTGTGATGCACACGGGCGTACAGAGGGCGGCGGCCTCGCGGATCTGGCTGCGCGCTCGTCGCATGGGGGCAGATTGGCCGATGAGCCGATCCGCGGTGTACCGCCCACCCACGGCCTCCTGGAGGGTGGAGACCTGCTGCTCGAGGGCCAGCTCCCGGCTGATATTTCGTAGGACGGAGGCGACCTCGTCCATCTTGAAGGGCTTGCACAGATACGAGTAGGCGCCGGCCTTAATGGCCTCAACGGCGTCGTCCACGTTGCCAAAGGCGGTCATGAGCACCACGCGGATGGCAGGGTGTTTGTCGTGTACGATCTGGAGCAGGGTGCGGCCGTCCATGCCGGGCATGCGGATGTCGCTGACGATGACCTGGGGCGCTCGATCGTTGACCGCCTCGAGGGCCCGGGCGCCGGAGGTGAATCCGCGCACGGCGTAGCCCATGCGGTCCAGATGGCGGGTGACGATCTTGAGCATCCCCGCGTCGTCCTCCACTACCAGAACCTCGACCCGGTTTGGGGGGCGGTTGCGTGTGGGGTGGGTCATGGTGTCTGCTCCGATTCCTGATCTGGCTCCTGATCTGGCTCCTGATCTAGATCTGGGGCCCGCTCCATGTCGTCGACCACGGGGAGCTGGACGATGAAGCAGGCGCCCCCCAGGCTCGAGCGGGTGACCCGCAGGTCCCCGTGGTGAATCGTGACGATGCGAGCGCAAACGGCGAGGCCCAGGCCGGTGCCGTCGGACCGCGTGGTGTAGAAGGGGTCGAAGATGCGTTCCCGCAGGGACGGATCCACGCCGGGGCCGTTGTCCTCCACCCGGATCGTCACCGATGGTGCCTCGCCGCGGTGGGCGGCCTGGCGCTCCTGGGCAGTGATTCGAATCCGTCCGGACTGGGCGTCGACCTCGTGCGCCGCGTTGAGCAGGAGATTCAGCAGGATTTGGTGGAGTCCATCGGGCTCCATGCGAATGGGGCCGAGGGATTGGGGGACCTCTACCTCCGTCTGGATCGCCTTTTTGTCCAGGGGGATCCGCACCAGGCGCAGCACGCGCTCCACGGCCTGGGCGGGATCCACCCGCACCCATCCGCCGGGAGTGTCCCGGGCGAAAGTCAGCAGATCCTTCACCAGCTTGCTGATTCGATCCGTCTCGCCCAGGATCCCCTGGAGCTCCTCGGTGACCGTCTCGCTGTCCACGTCACCGTCCAGGAGGTACTCCGCCGTGGCGCTGATTACGTTCAGAGGGGTACCGATCTCGTGGGCAAGCCCCGCGGCGAGACTCCCCACCGCGGCGAGCTTCTCCGACCGGGTCATCTGGCGTTCCCGGCGGAGCTGTTCGCTGATGTCCTGCAACAGGAACATCGCGCCGACGGGCTCTCCTTGTCCGCCGGAGATCAAGGTGGTGCAGGCCTCCACCGTCAGATCGTGCCGCCAGGACACGCGTTCACGTTGGATCCCCGATTCCGTTCCCAGTCGCTCCAGCAGCGTCGTCAGTTTCGCCACGCCCAGGGTCTCCATGGGGCGGCCGAGGATCTCGTCGGTGGGAATGCCCAACAGCCGCTCGGCTCCTCGGCTCCAGCGGGTGACCGTGCCCGTGGAGTCCACTTCCATGACGGCCTCGCCGCCCTCCCGGGTCACGTGGGCGATGAGCCGCTCCTGGGCCTCGAGCTGGGACCGCAGTCTGTTGAGCTGGCTCAGATCTTCATAGACCAGCGACTGGCCCGCGGGCCGCCCGTCGTCATCGCGCAGCTGACGACAACTGATGCGCACGGGAACCAACCGCCCGTCCCGGGCAAGTCGCAGGGTTTCCCGGCGGATCACCGCGCCCTCCCGGTCCATCGTGGCGCGGATGGCCTCCGCCTCTTGGCGTAAATCCTCGGGGACGATGATCGCCACGTTCCGCCCCAGCACCTCCTGGGTGGTGTATCCGAAGAGGGTCGCGGCCAGTGGGCTCCAGCTCACGATGCGCCCTTCGGAGTCCACCACCACCGGAGCGCCCACCGTCGCCTCGGCCAGGGTCAGGAGCTTGGCGTCATGCCAGCCTCGATCCGCTTCCGAGGTCGGGGTGGACAGGGGCACGAGGCTCTCGAGGACCCAGCGTATGTCACCTGATTGATTGCGGACCGGCACCGCGCGGACCCGATAGGCTTCACCGCGTTCCCCCGGGCGTCCGCGCTGGCGGAGCCCTTCGGCCACCTCACCGGTGCGGAAGGCCACCAGGGGCAGACAGTCCGGACAAGTGCCGGATCTCCCCCATCGCTCGAAGCAGTGGGCTCCCCCACGGGCCACCTCGTCGGCGAAGCGATCCCGGGTCAGGCGGTTGGTCCACACCACCTTCATGTTCCGCGCCACCAGCTGCGTGCAGATGCCGAGCAGCGTCGTGATCTCATCGAATTCGTCGAGATCCTCCGGTCGCTCGATCTGAAGTCCTTTCGGGATCATCTCAACCATCCAACACGTCGCGTACCGCTTTGACCAGCACGTCAGCGGCGAAGGGCTTGGGCAGAAAGGCGCCGTTGGACCCGTTCGGGGAGTGTTGAAGCAGGTTCGGGCCGATGTGTCCGGACATGATGAGGATCTTGAGATCCGGGCGGAGCTGTACGAGGGTCTCGGAGAGCTGGATCCCGGTGGAGTCCGGCATCACCAGGTCCGTCAGCAGCAGATGGATGGACGTGGAGGTCGCCTTCGCCACGCGGAGGGCCTCAGCCACGTCGTGGGCCTGCAGCACCGCATAGCCATACTGCTCCAGGACCCGAGCGATCTGTCGCAGGAGCACGGCGTCGTCTTCCACCACGAGGATCGTCTCGTCTCCTCCGGTCAGTTGGGTCCGGGGCGACGGCGTGGAGAGGTCCGTGGACCGCGGGGCCGAGGCGAGCTCCGGCAGCCAGAGCCCGAAGGTAGCTCCCTGGTCCGGGGCGGCATCCACCTGGACGAACCCGCCGCTTTGCCGGGCCACGCTGTAGACGATGGCGAGTCCCAGGCCGGTGCCTTTGACAGTGTCCTTGGTGGAGAAGAACGGCTCGAAGATACGCGCCTGCATGGTGTCGTCCATGCCGATGCCCGTGTCCTGGATTTCGAGCACAATGTACGATTCGGCGGGTTCGTGATCGGGCGGCGGCTCAGGGGGCGCGTCTTGGCGCTGGGTCGACACGGTGAGCGTTCCGCCCCGAGGCATGGCTTCCATGGCGTTGACGGTGAGGTTCACCAGCACTTGATCCAACTGGCCGGGATCCGCCTCCACGGCCCCGAGGTTCTCGCCGAGGGCGAGGTGGAGCTCGACGTTCTCGCCGATGAGCCGGCGGAGCATCTTGTGCATGGACCTCACCACATCATTGAGCCAAACGCGCTCGGGCTGTGACGATTTGCGGCCGCTGAAGGCCAGGAGCTGACGCACCAGGTTCGCGCCCCTGTCCGAGGTCTCCATGATCTGGTCCAGGTCTTCGCGGAGCTGGGTGCCCACGGGGATCTCCTCCTCCATGAGCTCGCAGGTGACCTGGATGGCGGCGAGCAGATTGTTAAAGTCGTGGGCCACGCCCCCGGCCAGCCGCCCCACGGCCTCCATTTTCTGCGCCTCCACGAGATGCTGCTCGCTGCGAGCCAGCGCCTGCTCGGCGTCCCGCCGGCGTTTGATGGACCGCGAGATGGCCACGAAGGCCTCGGGCTCGCCCTGCTCGTTCCGGATCACCGCCGCGCTCAGCTCTCCGGGGAAGTGGGTCCCGTCCCGGCGAACCAGGGTGTACTCCTGGTCCCGCAAGAAGCCCTCCTCCAGGGTCTTGGGGATTCCATTCCCGGCGCGTTCCTGGTCCTCGGGCGCGATGAGCTCCAGGGAGCTCATTTGGAGCATCTGCTCGGGCGACTCGTAGCGGTGCAGCCGCGCCGCCTGAGCGCTGGCGTAGATGATTCGGCCCTCGAGGTCGGTCATGGTCACCGCGTCGGGCAGGGCCCGCAGCAGGGTCCGGTGCTGGGCCTCGCTACGGCGCAGCCCCTCTTCGGCGCGCTTCCGCCCGATGGCCTCGCCGATGAGGGAGGTGATGGCAGCGATGGCTTGTTGTTCGAAAGGCGTGGTTTCGTCCCGGGTAAACGAGGCCACATTCACGCAGGCGATTACCTGGCCCTGGTGCTTGATGGGTAGGATGGCGAAGGCACGGAGTCCGGCGGAGTTGTGCGGTTTGTCAGACGGTCCGGGCATTTGGTCGAAATGGCCGAATATCGGCTTGCCCTGCTGAACGAGCGCTCCGCTGGGAGTGTCCAGAGGGATTTGAGCGGTGGCTTGCAGGAACTCGTCCGGGACCCCCTGGTGGATCGCCATGCGTAGGCAGGCCGTGTCCGGATCCACCAGGTACACCCCACCGGCATCCATGCCCATGGTGGAGATGGCGCCCACCAGGCTCAGCTTCAGCACCTCGTCGAGGGTGTCGCAGGCCCCCAGCCCGAGGCCCAGATCCCGCTGGACCTGCAGCGTGGACTGGGCCTGGCGGATCGATCGCAGATCGCGGATCACGGTGGAGTAGTAGGCGAGTTCTCCGGCGTCCGTGCGGTGGGCCATGATCACCTGGGAGACCGGTATATCCGTGGCGTCGGCGTTTGTGAGCTCTGCCTCGCCAGACCATAGGCCGTGCTTGAGCGCGGCGGGTAGGGCCACGGTGCGGAGGTACTCCGCCACCCGGGGCGGGTGGGCGTCAGCGATCGTTTTGGTGGGGATCTCCTCGGGGGACCAGCCCAGGAGCTCGGCGCCGGCGCGGTTGAGGTAGAGGACCTCCAGCGCCGGGTTGGCCGTGGAGACCATGTCGGTGGTGGACTCCAGGATGGCCAGCAGGCGGGACCGCTCGGTCTCGGCTCGGCGGCGGGCGGTGATCTCCAGAAAGTTTACGGTCAGCTGCCCGGGCCCCGAGCGGAAGGCGAACACCTCGAAGGCGCCGGAGATCTGGTCGTCTTCGTAGGTGACCTGTTCGCTTTTCCAGCTCTTGCCCGTGCGCACGACCTCACGGTAGCGCTGTGGGATCTCGGTGGTGGAGAGGGGACCGAAGGCCTCCTCCAGAGTCTTGCCGATCAGCGGCAGGTGCGCCATTCCGAGGAGCCGGTCGGCGGCTGGGTTGGCCCCCGCGAAGACGAGCCGGTCGTCGTCGGTGAGCGTGTACATGTGCATGCCCATGGGGGATGAGTCGACGATGGCCTGGTAGCGTCGCTCACTGGACCGCAGGGCCTCCTCCGCGTCGACAGAGGTGGCCATGTCGGTGATTACGGTGGCCACCCAACGCACCTCGCCGCCGCTGTGGATGGGCAGCTTGAGGGTTTCGGTGTACCGGTTGGAGCCGGCGAGATCGTTGATCTCCTGGGTGACCAGGGGCTCGCCCGTGGAGAAGACCTGCTGATACTCCTGCTCTATCGCCGCGCCTAGGAACGGGAACGCCTCGAGCAGGTGGTTTCCTGGCGTGACCGCGTCGAGCCCGAACTGCGCGCACCATCTGGTCATGGTGCGGTTGACGTACCGGAGGATGAGCTGGCGATCCACCAGGTGGATCGTGGAGTGCAGCCCATCAAAGAGCGTACGCCACTTTTCCTCATCGGTCGTGTGTGAGGATCGTTGCTGGTCGAGCTCGCGGCGCAGCTTTGCCACCTGCTTGGTGAGGTCGTCAATCTGTTGCTGTGGATCCTGGACCATTGGGTTTACTGCCCGGTGTCTCGCGGTTTTCTCCACGGTCCGCCATTGCTTGGCCGGAGTGTACTTGTTTCCCTTCTGGAGCACCAATCCTCATATACTTCGGTGGTGACCTCTTCATGGCAGGATTTCGAGGTGGTTCGCCTGGAGCGTCGGATTCGTGCGGTCAGCGACCGGGCGCTGGCGAGCGGGGCGCTGGTTCCCATCGCCACCGAGACCGAGACCCTGGTCGATGGAGGGGTGGAGTTCCAGGTCCGGGTGGCGGACAATTTGCAGCGAAAGGACGCCCAGACGAGAGTCGGGGCCGGGGCCGGAGCCGGGAGTCGGAAACGGACGGACCCTTTTCTACCCTACGAAGAGGCCCTCTACGTGGCTGACGTGGGCGCAGATCATGTGGGGCTGCTCAACAAGTTCAACGTGATAGCCCATCACCTGCTGGTGGTCACGCGGGCCTTCGAAGATCAGCGGGATCTGATCACCCGGGCGGATTTCGCGGCCCTGTGGATGTGTCTGCGGAAGATCGACGGGCTGGGTTTTTACAACGGTGGAGAGGAGGCCGGGGCCAGCCAGCCCCACAAGCACCTGCAGTTGGTGATGCTGCCCTTGGCTGACTCCGGGCCGCGGATCCCCATGGAGCCGGCGTTGGATCAGGCGTTGGCGAAGGGGACCGCCACCGACGGGATTACGGCCTCACGGGCGTTGGGATTTCCCCACTCGCTCGTGCGGGTGGAGGGGGGCGCGCTGGATCAGGGCGCGGACCTGGGTGGCGTAGCCCAGGGGCTTCACGAGCGCTATCTCGCGTTGCTGGCGCACGCTGGGCTGGGCGTCCGGGCCCGACAGCAGCGGCAAACCGCCCCCTACAACCTGCTCGTGACCCGGCGGTGGATGTTGCTGGTGCCCCGCGTGGTCGAGCATTTCGAGGAGGTGTCCCTAAACGGGCTCGCCTTCGCGGGATCGCTGTTCGTGCGGGATCGGGCGCAGCTGCGCACATTGCGAAGGGTTGGGCCCATG
This sequence comes from Deltaproteobacteria bacterium, assembly GCA_029938605.1. Taxonomy (GTDB): domain Bacteria; phylum Myxococcota_A; class Polyangia; order HGW-17; family JAJRWW01; genus JAJRWW01. Next base: position 37,054 of record JAOZUO010000022.1, read on the forward strand.
CATGCTCTGGGCGCGGTGACCCCAGTACACCGCGCTTGATTTTCAATCCCTGGTCTACCATCATGGAAATGCGACTATTGTCATGTCAAAACCACCCGAAGATAAGATCTCGGACGACTCCCTTCCGAGCGAGAAGATGAGCGATGGCGCCGAGGGGCTCACGCGTCCCCTCAGACCTCGCAGACCCACCGTGGCGCCGCCGCCCGCGCCTGCGGGTATTCGGCCCCAGGCTCCGCCCTCCGCTCCCGTGAAGAAATCGGTACCACCCTCGGTTGACGTCGGTGATGGGGATGGTGATGGGGACGGTGCGAAGAGGACGGCGACGAAACACTCACGAAAACGCAAACCCACCCTTGCGCCGCCGCCTGCGCCCGCCGCCATTTTGCCCCACGCGCCTCCCTCGGCGCCCGTGGGTGTGCCGACGAGCCCCGCCGATCTTGAGCCCACACGACGGCAGCGCAAACCCACCCTCGCGCCGCCGCCCGCGCTCGCCGCCATTGGGCCCCAGGCTCCGCCCACGTCTCCCGCGTCCGCCGCGTCAATCCCCCGGCCGCGACTGTTCGACGACGAAGACGATGAATTCGACGACGATGAACCCGTAGCCGTGGATCCATTTATGGGCCTGTCTGAGCCCGTCCGCGCGCTCATGGGAGATGTGGCCGACTGCGTGTCCGTCGACTCCAGCTTCGACTTCTCCCAGAAAATCACCGATCACCTGGCGACTTTCTGGAAGAGGCGTCGGGACCATCTGATTACCGATGACGACGGCGAGTTGGAGAAGGACTACGGTACAAACCTGCGCGTCGCCAAGGCCATCATTGTGGGCTCCCTGTCGGGGACCGTGGAGAACCTGGTGGAGGAGGCCAAGTCCATCTCCGACGAGCTGGACGCCACCTCCGTGGGCTACTATGCCCGCGAATTGCCGCCGGATGAGCTGCGCGTGGTGCAGTCTTTTCACGACCTCGCCGTGGCGATGATGTTTTACAAGGTCTCGTTTCATGTGAAGGACGCCGCCGATCGCCAGGTGATGCTGGCCTCCTCCATGGGGGCCCAGGGTTCGCTTCGGCGCGCCCTCGATTGGTTCGTGGGGCTCCCCGTTCCCGAGGCGATCAGCAAGTACGCCAGCCTGCTGGAGTACAAGCTAGAGGCCGAGACCCGCGGTGGGTCCAAGGGTCGATGACCAGTCGGGAGAAAATCATCGCGACCGCCCGGGACTACGCGAAGCAGGGGCGTTACGACCTCGCTATCGGGGAGTACCAGCGTCTGGTTGCGGCGTTTCCCGAGGACCTGCGTTCGCGGATCAAGCTGGGTTTTTTACACGCCCGGAACGGGGACGATCAGACGGCCGTGGACCTCTGGCTGGAGGTGGCTCATGGCTTCGAGCACAAGGGGGCTTCCGCCGACGCGGCGACGGTACTTCAGCAGGTCCTGCGCCTGGATCCGGATCACGTGGACACGCATCTGTGGCTGGCGGAGCTCTATTCCGGCCTCGGGCAGCCCGCCGAGAGCCGGCATGAGTTGGAGGTGGCCCACACGTTGCTCGAGCAACGCGATCGGGTGTTCGATGCCTTGCGAGTGCTCGAGGACATGGTCGCGCTGGACTCCGGAAATGTGGCGCTCTGCATCCGACTGGGCGAGGCCTATGCGGCCAACGATCGGAAAGAGGAGGCCGTCGAGATTCTGACCCGAGCGGCGGACGTCTTGCGCCAGGCCGAGTGGGTCGACGATTTTATCCGTGTGGCAGAGCGGCTGGTCTGGCTCGAACCGGAGAACATCGAGCTCAACAAGGAGCTCGCCTCCTACTACCTTCACAAGCGGGATCCTCAGGCGGCGCTGCAGAGGCTCAAGCGGTGCTACGAGGCCGACCAGACCGATGTCGGCACCCTCAAGCTGCTGGCAGACACCTTCATCGATCTTCGAGAGCCCGAGAAAGCGGCGACCATCCTGCGGGTGCTGGCCGGCGTTTTCGAGCAGCGTCAAGAGCGGTCGCACGCCGAGGCGGTGCTCGATCACGCCTACCGGCTGGATCCCGAGTCCCGCTCGGAGGAGGCGCCCGCGGCGGTTCCCTTGAGCGAGAATGAGGGAGGGGAGCTCCTCGCTGAGCCCGGTGATGCGGTTTCGGATCCCTCCCTGCTGGAGCTGGAGGAGGGGGACTGGGTCTGGCAACCGCCCGCTGCCGCGGATGCCCGAGACCTGTCACCGCTGGAGATGTCACTTCAGCCGGAGGGGGCCGAGGAGGACGCGCCGCGCCGATTCCTGCCGGCAGTCACCGCTGATGGGCGGCACGGTCGATTGGCTACATCCCCCCGCCATCGCATGGTGACCACCCAGGAGATCGACTTTAGCGACATCGTCTTTCTCGAAAACCATCGGTCCGCGAGCACTCAGGTGACCTCCCCGGACCTCCATGGCCGGGTCCGACCGGCGCGAGTGGTGGCCACCACAGAGTTGGATCTGGCGGATCTCGAGGAGCTGGACCCGGATTCCATGGATGGCGATTCGGCCACCGAGAAGCACGATGCGGCCTTCGGGGATTTCCATGAGGTCACCGAGGAGATTACGGCCGTGACGGCTCCCCCGGATCTGTCCACCCATGAGGTGGCGCTAAATGAGCTTGAGGATCTCGCCGGCGAGCTGAGCGATCGATATTTGGGTCCGCGGTCCCAGGGGGCCGGGGGGTCCAAGGAGATCGAGACCGTGAAGTACCGCCACAACCCGCCGCATCTGCGTACCGATCCCGGGGGACAGCCTGACGAAAAGGTAGGGGACACCCGCCGGAGTCAGCGACCGGGGGACCCTTCGTCGACTTCCCCAGACCCCCGGGGGAGTGGCGGTCGACGATCCGGGCGATGAGCCCCCGAATGCGAGAGACCTACGCCACCGGTACCGTCGCCCAACGTGCGGAGCTGGCCGAGACCCTTCTGGGGGAGGTCAACGGGCTGCTGTCGCTGACCCTGGCACCACCCGCGAAATTGGCCGATGACTTCGATGGGCTGGTCGACCAGTTAGCTGTCGCCTTGGACCGCGCCATTGATGAGCCGGGCCATGGGGTTGACGCCGGGGCTACCCGGAGGCTCGTGGCGGCGCTGTCCCTCGATGGCCAGCGGCCTTGCCGGGGGTTACTGGCGGATCTTGCGGAGATCCTATTTCTGCCACGGGAGCAACGGAGCGAGTACACCACCAACCGCGAGATTACGCCCCCCTACCGCGTTCGTAAGCTCCTGTTGGAGTACGCCGTGTTCGGGCGGCAGATTGACGAGATCGTGGGCGTCATCAGCAAGGCGTACTGTGCCCAGCACTGCGCGAATCCGCCGGTGGGGTGCTGCCACATCCTCGGCTACGATTTGGGTCTGGTGCCCGAGGTCATGCTCGAGCTGCAGCGGCTCGAGGCCCTGCGGCGAGGTTGGCAGCCGAACAGTGACGACCAGAAGTGTCGCTACCACACGGCCACGGGCTGCGTGCTCGCTCTTTTCAAGTCGCCGGCCTGTGTGGGGTATCTGTGCGAGCCCCTTGTAGCTCGCCTGCGTGTGGAGCGCCCGGGACCGGAGCTGGACCACTTCCTGCGGGCGCTGTCGGTGTTCAATAACTGTGACCTGGACCGCCGGAAGGTTTTTCGCGCCATGCGCGCGACCATCGAATCCGGCCGAGCATTGATCGCCGGCGGGTAGGGGGCTATTCGCCGCTGGCGGATTCGCCGTCCAGGGGATCGGTGGACAGGGCGATGCCGGAGTGCGGCGCGCGACGGATTCGGATGCGCTCTCCCCGCTGGGTTTCTGTGTAGGTCGCTCGGTTCACGAAGACGTCTTGTCCGTCCATCTGGAAGGAGTAGGCGGTGCCACGGGGCAGGGTCATCTCCCGCTTCGTCACCACGGTGGCTTCGAGCACGTCCACTACACCGCCGGCCAGATCGAGCTCGATGGATCGGCGCGCGCGGGCGGCCAGCCACAAAAAGATGCCCCCGGTGGGAGTCAGCAGGGCCGGGAATAGGATGGCTCCCAGTAGCTCACCGGATGCGGCCATGATTGCGCCCACTGCAACGCCGAGCCCCAGACTGCCGACCCCCACGCCGGTAACAGCGCGGCGGGCAGGGCGGCCAAGGTCGAGCTGACTTTGCAGGTGCGCCACTTCCTGGTCGCGCAGGGGCTCGGTGCGCGCGGATGGTTTCACCGGCGCTGCGGAGTATGTCACCGGCGCGTTGGACTCGGGTTTGGTCATGGGATTCAACTCACAGGACCATCCGTACCGCCCGGTGGTCCGAAAGCGTCGAGAAGATCCGGAGGCGGTCGGCCTCATCGGTGACCGTGAGCTCAAGTCGGAGGCTGGTGTACTTTCCCTGGGCGCTATGCCGCGACAGGGAGAGATCGTGCGCCCGCTCGCCCACCATCTCGCTGATGAACGCGCGTAGCTGTTGTTCGTCGACTCCGATCACCTTGTAGATCCACGGGCAGGGGTAGTCGATGTCCGGCTTTCTTTTGCACGTGTCGTCTGTCATGTCCCCTTGCTCCGGGGCGTCTGTGCCTGGTGTGCCTGGCAGCGGATCCCCTTGCGGCGAAGGTAGGCCCGAAAGTGGGCCATCAGCGCGTCCCCCAGCCGCTTCATCATGAGCTCGTGGAAGGGTGGCTTGAAATGCACCAGATCGCCGTGGATGTGATTGCTCTTGCGCCACTTGGCCACCGACGTCCGCCCGCCCATGGAGCGGAAGTAGTCCCAGAAGGCGATCTTGTTCGCCGCGGCGATGTCCCGCTTTTCCCGGCCGCAGGCCGCCATGCGCTTGTGACCCTGGATGCGACCCTTCTTCCACTTGCCAAAGGCGGGAGGCGACAGAACCAGGATGGAGGTGCGTGGTCCCAGGGCCGCCCGGATCCGATCGATGACCGCGCGTGCCCAGCCGGGATGGAAGCCCGGGCCCCACATGTTGGTCCCCGTGTGCAGGATCACCAGATCATAGCGGCGCGCCGCAAGCCCCGCCGAAAAGAGCTTCGGCTTGATGTTGCGCATGGTCTTCACGTTCAGGGCGCCAATGCCCAGGCCGTCGACGACCACGCCCGGTTGGTCGTTCTCAAAGGTCGCGCCGAAGACGCCCACGACAGTTTTTTTCACCTTCAGTCGGACTTTGTGACGACCGGGGACCACCCGCAACGCGATGGTCTTGGCGGCGCGCTTGGCGCAGCGCGTCTGGACCTGACGGACCACCTTCTGGTCCACCAACACCTCGAAGCTCCCCCCGAGGGGCCAGCACAGATAGTGTACCTCCACCCGTGAGAAGACCTCGTTCGCCTGGTAGCCGCTCTTGGCGCTGGTGTACTCGGCGAAAGCTCCCACCCGTCTCCCGTAGGAGATGTGGCCGGCGTGACCGTAGAAGGGTTGCTTTTTATGGCGGGGGTTGGTGACGCAGTAGGCTTTCCATCCCCGGCTGCTCCAGGTGCGTATCTCCCGGTGCTGGTACCAGGGCACGGCCTTTCCCGCTGTCACGAAGCCGTGACCTCCATGGCCGAATCGCTTCCCGAGGTACCGTCGCAGATAGCTTGCCGCCCAGTCCATGGTGGCGTTGGAGTCTCCGTAGAAGGCCACGCGTACTTTGGATGCCTTGTGGGGCGCCTTGGGGCGGGCCTTTGGGGAGGCCTTTGGGGAGGCCTTTGGGGAGGCCTTTGGGGAGAGCTTCAGAGGATTGCCCGGGCGACGGATGAGGCGCGTTAGCAGCGCGTCGAAGAACGAGTCCAGGTTGTGAGCGGCGTCGACAATCTTCACCGCAGCAGTGGCCCGGTTGGGTCCACCCGCCAGGAAGCGGCAGGCCGGATGGGGTTTCGGCCGGGGCCGGGCCTTGGGCCGATGTTGGGCACGACGTCGCTGCGGGGGCCCAGGGGACATGGATGCAGAGGTGGCATTGTCGGAAGTGGTTCTGGCGTTGGATGCAGCCCGGCCCTCGCCCGAACGCGGTTCCTGGGTACAGCTCAGGATCACGGGCTGGACCAGCAGCACCAGAGTCCCGAGGGAGACTACGCTGTTACGAGCGACAAACATCGCAGGGGAATATAGTGCAAACCGCCGGGAGGTAACAGCCCGGGTTTACCGGGGAGTCGCGGACCACACCTCGATGGAGGGGTTGGCGCCGGCCCAGGCCACCATTCGGCCGTCGGGAGAGAAGGCGACGGCGAAGATCGGCTTTTTGCCGGGGGGGAAGCGGCGTAGGACGCGCCCGGTGGCGAAGTCCACGACCAGGGCTTGATGACCCACGGCCACCAGGACGAGGCTACCATCCGGAGACATCGCCGCGGCGCGGATGGCGCCCCCGGTGAGAGTCGCCGACGACAGTGGCTTACCCGTGGCTACGTCCCAGGTGCGGAACGTCCGGTCGGCGGCCACCGAGCGCAGTTTCGCACTGTCTGGGGTGAAAGACACCAGGCGCACCGGCTCGGTGTGGCCCTCCAGCACCCGGATGGATTTCCCCGAGGAGATGTTCCACAGGTGGATCTTGCGATCCGCTCCTCCGGACGCCAGGACCTTGCCGTCGGGGCTGAAGGCCACTGCGTAGACGTCGGAGGTGTGCGCCTTGAGCGTGTGACGCCAGTCCCCCGTACCAAGGTGCCATAACCGAACTTTGCCGCCGAAGGCGGCGCTGGCGATGAGGTCGCCGTTGGGGCTCAAGGTCACCGTCCGCACACCTTGATGCTCCTTGATGATGCGCGCTTTGGTTTTGCGATCCACGCGGGATATGCGCAGGGTCTTGTCGCCGCTGCCCGACACCACCAGTTGGTCCTTGGGGTGGTACGCCACGGCGGTGACCCACTGCTCGTGGCCCTCGAAGGTCCTTGAGACCTTGCCTGTGGTCAGATCCCACACCTTGACGGTCTTGTCCTCGCTGCCGGACGCCAGCAGTCGTGAGTCGGGGCTGAAGGCCAGCCCCTCCACGCCCAGCTCGTGGCCCACCATCGTGTGACGTCGGGTCAACGCCTTGACCAGGTCCAGGGGACGGAGACCTGGACCGACTCGGCGCGGGGCGGGGTGTCCGGACATGTCCGCGGGGGAGGGTTTCTTCTGCTCCTGGGTCCGGCGCGTTTTATTGCAACCTGGTCCAAGCGCAAGGACCAAGACGCACGGCAGCGTCCAGATCAGGGTCCACGATACGGGGATCTTGAGGTGGTGTTTCGTCATGACACGGAGATCATTACGTATGAATTGGCGTCGACGCAACACCTGCGCACACCACCCGGGAGGTGAGCACGTAAGTTATTGCCGGTTTTTCGGACAACCCCACTGGTACAGGGCCTCTACACTGCTATGATGGGCAGACTCCTTAATCCATTTAATAGATGGGTGAATGAAGTCTTTCCGCGCACATGGAGTTATTTCGATGAAAAACCTGGTTAAGAGTGTTGGATGGTTGGCGGTTTTGTTGGTGTTGGGTGGGGGGTTGGGTTGGGTGCCCCCTGCACATGCGGTGCGTCAGCCGGACTACCTCTTGGGGAGCCCATCTTTTGAGGTGGCCCAGGGACAACCCGTGCGCGTTGTCCGGGAGGTGACCATGGATCCAAGCCAACTCAATGGCCACTCGGCGCGGGCCTGGCGGCGGTTCGAGGTCGCTTCCGGGGGGACCTGGCGCGGTCTGTGGGATCGGGCCACCGGGGTGGCGCTGCGTATCTACGGATCGGGCCTGAGGGCTCCGGGATCCGTGGCCAGCGGACCCGTGGCGGCAGCCTACGCCTGGACGCTGCTGAGACGCCACCTGGACCTGCTCGCTCCGGGGGCGCGGGGGACCGACTTCGTGCTCGTGGCCAACGAGGTTCATCGCGGTGTGCGCTCGGTTGGTTTCCACCAGCTCCACCAGGGGAGGCGGGTGCTCACGGGGCAGGTCAGCTTCCGCTTCAAGTATGATCGCATGGTCGCCTTCGGCTCCGAGGCGCTACCCTGGGTGGACGCCCCCACCGGCGCCGTCCGGGTGAGCCCCATCGCCGCCGAACACGCCGCTCAGTCCTGGATCTGGGACGAGCTCGGGTGGTCCACGGACGTCACCGCCACCCAGGGGCCGGTGGTGTTGCCATTGATCCGCGCCCGGAGTGTCTCTTACGCCACCGTCTGGAGCGTGACCCTGCGCTCCGCCGCTCCCCCTGCGCGCTGGGTCGTCTACATCGACGCGTACACGGGCGCACCCGTGGCCCGGCACCAGACGCTGCGCTACTACACGGGGCATCTCCTGTACGACGCACCCATCCGGTATCCCCAGGGCGGGCGCCAGGACTATCCGGCCCAGTACGCCGACGTTACCGTGGGAACCGTGCCCGCCACCACCGACATCGACGGCATGGTCACCTTCTCCGCCACCCAGATCTCCCTCACTGCGCGCTCCCGGGGGGTGTACGCGGTGGTGGAGAATGACGCGGGCTCCAACGCCATCGTGACGTTGAGCTTGGACGCCTCGGACACGACCCTGTGGAGCGATCCTGATAGCGAGCTTGTGGACGCCCAGATCGCCTCCTTCGTGCATGCCAACGAGATCAAGGTCTTCGCGCGTACCCTGAACCCGCTCCTCTCCTGGCTAGACGGCGTCATCACCGTTCACGTCAACGGCGACGGAGACTGCAACGCCATGTCCGACGGAGACAATATCTACTTTTTGAAGGGCAGCAGCCAGTGCGAGAACACCGGCCGGGTCGCGGATGTCATGTACCATGAGTTCGGACACTCCCTCCACGCCCAGTCCATCATCTGGGGTGTGGGAGCCTTTGACGAGGCGCTCTCCGAGGGACTCTCGGACTTCCTTTCGGCCACCTTCACAGGAGATCCAGGCATGGGCCGGGGGTTCTTCAAGTCCGATGGAGACTATCCTCTGCGCCACATCGATCCCGTTGACAAGGAGTACGTCTGGCCGAGTGATCTGCACGCGGACTCCCACCAGACAGGCCTCATCATCTCCGGCGCCCTGTGGGATCTTCGCAAGGAGCTGGTGGTGACCTACGGCGAGGCCGACGGCGTGGATCTTGTCAATCGCCTCTACTACGCGGCCATGCAGCGCGCGTCCGACATCCCGTCGGCCTACGTGGAGGTGCTCGTGGAGGACGACGATGACGGGGATCTGTCCAACGGCACGCCCAACGTCTGCGCCATCCGTGAGCACTTCGGCTCCCACGGCCTCACCGGGGGGGACTCCATGTTCGGGGGGCTATACATCCGCCGGCCCCAGGCTAGCGGGCTCGACGTCTCCATCGCCATCGAGGTGCCCACAGACGGCTGCGGCCACGCCACTGTGTCCGCCGTGACCCTGGATTGGGATCTGCGGGACGACCCCTCGGTGGGCGACACCCTGGAGATGACCGCTGACTCCACCGAGATCTATTCGGCCTCCATTCCGGCCGAGGGCGAGGCCATGGTGGCGCGGTATCAGGTGCGGGTGGAGCTGTCGGACGGCACGGTGAAGAATTATCCCGAGAATCCGGCGGATCCCATGTACGAGACCTACGTGGGGGAGGTGCTGGAGATCTACTGCACCAGCTTCGCGGCGGACCCCTTTGAGAACGGATGGACCCACGGGCTCACCTCCGGGCAGACCTCTTCGGGGGCCGACGATTGGCATTGGGGTCCATCCCTGGCTGGTAGCGCCGCCGCGGACCCTTCGGCCCCCTTCTCCGGCGACAATGTCATCGGCAATGACCTCGGCATCTCCGTTGGCGGCGAGACCTACAACGGGCTCTATCAGCCCAACAAGATCAATTTCGCCTTGAGCCCGCTCATCGACGCCACAGGCTTTGATAAGGTGCGGCTGCAGTATCGCAGGTGGCTCAATGTGGAGGACGCGTACTACGACAAAGCCACCATCTACGCCAACGACGAGGTGGTCTGGAGGAACCTGAACTCCGATCAGGGGCAGGACTCTAACACGCACCATACGGACCGGGAGTGGCGATTCCACGACGTGGATCTCACACCCTACCTCGACGCCGATGGCAGGGTGGAGATCCGATTCGAGATCGACAGCGACGGCGGGCTGGAGTTCGGCGGTTGGACGCTGGACGACTTCTGCGTGGTGGGAGTCATCGAGCCCCGCTGCGGGGACGGCGAAATCAACAGTCCCCAGGAGGACTGCGACGACGGCGCGGACAACAGTGACACTGAGCCCGACGCCTGCCGTAATGACTGCCAGGTCGCGGTGTGTGGCGACGGCGTGGTGGACACCGGCGAGCAGTGCGATGACGGCAACAACGACGAGCAGGACGACTGCCTGGCCGACTGCACCCTGATCGACAATGGCGTCTCCCCAGGGGGGTGTGGTTGCAGCACCGGCGCCGGCTCTACCCCCGCGGCCCCGATCATCTGGTCCCTCCTCCTGTTGGGCCTTGTGCTACGGCGTCGGGTTACGGCCCGAGCTGTATCGCCAATTGGCTACAGTATCGTCAAGTCGTCGGTGAGCGTAGGACTACCTGGGTGATTTCGGCGGTGGATCCCAGGCGGATGGGGGGACCCCAGAAGCCGGTGCCGTCGCTCACGTAGATCTGGGTGCCTTTGTGGAGGTGGAGGCCGTCCACGTAGGGTTGCTGGAGATAGACGAGGTAGCGCCAGGGCCAGATCTGGCCACCGTGGGTGTGACCCGATAGGACGAGACCCACATTGTGCCTGCAGGCCTCGAGCACCGCCTTGGGCTGGTGGGCGAGCATCACCACGGCACGGTTTGGATCGGCCCCCTTCATGGATTTGGGGATGTCGGCGCCGTGGCCCGGAGCGAAGCGGCGGCCTTCGTGGTCGTCCACACCCGCCAGGTCGAAGGCGGGGGAGCGGGGGCCGCCCCTTCGGATGGTGACGCGCTCGTTCCGCAGGACGCGCATTCCCAGTTTGGGAATGTGCTCGAGCCAGCTGGTCACGTCCGCGAAGTACTCGTGGTTGCCCGTCACAAAGAAGACGCCCTGGGGTGCGGTCAGAGACTTCAGGGGTGCCACGTCGTCAGCGAGCTGTGCCACGGAGCTGTCCACCAGGTCCCCCGTGATGGCCACGAGATCGGGCTTGAGCTTGTTGACCCGGCGTACCACCTCGGCCATCCATCCCCGATGGCGCATGGGTCCCAGGTGAAGATCCGTGAGCTGGACAATCGTAAAGCCGTCCAGCTCCCGGGGGAGTCTGGGCAAGGTGACCTCCACCCGCTTCACGGCGAGCTTACCCAGGCCGTGGGCGACGCCGATGGCGCCCGCGCTCAGCACTGTCCCCACGGATGCCCCCGCCATGGTGCGGGCCAGCAGCAGCCGACGATCGGGATCCGCGAGCAGCTCAGACTGGCCAGTGGCCTTGGTGACGGCCCAGAACAGACCGCGCAACAGGTCCAAGCCGAGCAGCAGGAAGAAGAACATGAGCATAAGGCCTAACCAGATGAAGACCGGATAGACGAAGTACTTGGCCACGTTGTTGCTCACCATCCGGGTGAGCACGAAGGAGAGGGGGATGGCCACCGCGAGGGCGATTACCACCATGCGGCCCACGGTGCTCCAAGGCGCGGGCAGGTCCGGGGCGACCACCAGTCGCCGGTAAATGTAGAAGTGCACCCCACCCAGAACGGTGGCGGCGATGGCGAACATGAGAAGGAACAGGATCCAACGGGGCATGCAATACCTCAGGTCGCGCCCGTGTGAACCGTGTGGCCCGTGTGAACCGTGTGAACCGTGTGGCCCGTGTGGCCCGTGTGGCCCGTGTGGCCCGTGTGCAGGAATGTCACACAGGAGCGCTAGGTATTAATGCCATCGGTTCGCCAGGGCTGCAACAATGCGTTGTGTATCGGTTTGTAGCGAATGCCCCAGTGGCCCAGTGGGGTAGATTGTTTTTGTCTCGAAATCCCGGTAGCATTATCCAATGCGAGCCGTGTGTAGCTTGTGGTTGTGTGTGGTTCTCGTTCTGCCGGTCTTGGGCGGGTGTGTTTTCGATACGTCCGGGGCTCCTTCGAGGGGTCGAGAGACGGACTGCACCAACGGAATGGACGACGATCAGGATGGGTTGGCCGACTGCGACGATTCCGACTGTAACTCCCATCCGTCGTGCTCCTCGAGCAACAACAACAACAACGACAACCCGGGGCCCGAGAACTGCACCAATAATTTGGATGATGACCAGGATGGGCTGGTCGACTGCGACGATCCCGACTGTATCGCGGCGCCGAGCTGCCAGGTCGAGAACTGCACCAATAATTTGGATGACGACCAGGATGGGCTGGCCGACTGCGACGATCCCGACTGCAGCGCGGCGCTGAATTGCCTGGTCGAGATCTGCAACAACAGCTTGGATGACGACCAGGATGGGCTGGCCGACTGCGACGATCCCGACTGCAGCGCGG
>JAOZUO010000022.1:49457-65374 GCA_029938605.1 Deltaproteobacteria bacterium
CGTTGAATTGCCAGGACGAGATCTGCACCAATAATTTGGATGACGACCAGGATGGGTTGGTCGACTGCGATGATCCCGACTGCCTTTCCACCACGGAATGTGGCGTCTGTCACCCCATCAGCAACGCCGGCTGCATAGCGGGATCCACCTGTTATCTCGATTCCAACAGCGACTGGTTCGGCGTTTGCGAAGGGACCGCCGGTGGGGGAGGGCAGTGGTCCGTGTGTAACTGGTCCACCGAATGCCAACCGGGCTACTACTGCTCATTTGCGTACAGCTCCTGCCTTCGGGTTTGCCATCCGGACTCGAGCGATTGCGATTCCATCGAAACGACCACCTGTCGGATTTTTGTTGGCAGCAGCTCTCCCTGGGGCGTGTGCGCCCTTTGATCCTGTCAGACCCTCCGGGAACATCCAAGCGCGCCGTGGTCGTGGGACTCCTGTGGAGTGGGCTTGGGGCGGCCTTTGCCGCGGGGTATCTTGTGCCCTACAAAGCCGGTGTGGTGGAGGTGGGTCCGGCGGGTCTGGTGCTGCCCATGCTCCTGGCCGCGGCGCTCCTTTCCACGGGGCTCGACGGTATCGAGCGGTTGTGGCACCAGCGCACAGGAGAGGCGAAGCCCTGGCGCTGGGACACAGTCACCCTGTTGATGGTAGTGCTGCTGGGGGGCGCGTCCGCCCTGGGGAACGAGGCCGTGTGCCAGGCCCTCGTTGGACTCAACCCCGGCATCGTGTCGGTGACCCTGCGTACCCAGGTCATCTTCGTGGCCATTGGTGGTCTCCTGGTGCTGCGAGAGCCCCTCGGTGGCCGGTTCTGGATCGGTCTCGGGGTGGCCTTTGGGGGCTACGTGTTCCTTCAAAGGCAGTTGGACGTGGACGGCGGCATCTCCGGGGCATCGATTGCCTGGGCCGTGGTCGCCGCCGCGGCCTTTGGCTCCATGCAGGTGGTCATTCGGCGCTCCATTCACCGCATCGACCTGCTACAGGTCAATACCCTGCGGCTGTGGCTGGCCGCCGGGCTGGTGGCCCTGTTGCCCGGGCGGGTGACCGCCCTTTCCGGTTTGGACGGCCGCATCTGGGCACTGGCCGCCACGGCGGCCCTGAGCGGCCCGGTACTGAGCCGTCTGTGCCTCATGCGCGCCCTGCGCACGCTCCCTGCGGCCCATGCCACCCTGGCGCTCTTTTCGGCACCCGTGTTCGCCTACCTGCTCACGGGGGTGCTGCTCGGGTCCTGGCCCAGCGTTTCGGAGATCATCGGCAGCCTGGTGATCCTCGTCGCCATCGCCCTGCCGGTGACCGAGCTTACCAAGCTGGGAAAGGGCACGCCCGCCCCGGAGGCGTGAGGTCGGGGCGCACGATCCCGAAGCTGGCTGTGGGTTACTCCCCGAGGCGGGAGCGGATGTAGTCGCCGACGGACTGGAGCGCGGGCGTGTAGTCGGCGCTGCAGATGGAGTGGTAGCCGCGGCCGTCTACGTCTTCGGGGCTCCAGAACTGTCGCACGAGGCTGTGCATCCGGATCCCTGGCACCGCGCCTCCGTCCCCTACGGTGCAGCTGAACTGGAGCTCGGGGTTGCTCATGTCATCGAGGCCAACGACCATGTTGTAGCCGCCTCCGCTGGCCGATTCGGTCACCGGACCGCCAAGGGCTGTCACCACCAGCTCCCCGGGATCCTTCAGGCTGTACAGCAGGTTGTAGTAGCGGCTCATGGGGTGCAGCAGCGCCTCCGCATCGTCGCGTGGAACACAATTTTGCCGGATGCCCTGGTGGGTCCGACTGTTGATGTCGCAGACGATCCCGAACTCGAAGCAGCGGTAAGAGGTGAGGGGTCCCAGGGTGGAGTCGAGGCTCGTTATGGAGTTGTCGTAAAGCTGGTTGTTCGACGCCGAGCAGTCGTCCTCGTCGGTGATGAAGATCACGGCGAGCATGGCGTCGGTGCGGAGGAAGCCGCTGTTGGCGAGATTTCCGTCCAGGGCCTTGTACATGGCCTCCATGGGCTGCTCGAAGCCGCAGCCCATGGTGCCCAGATCCCCCAGGGCCGCGAAGGTCTGCTCGGCGGTCTGGGCGAAGTTCCGACACCGCGGGCAGCCGTTCACCGCGTCGGTGACGAGCTGCAGGGGCGCGGTGCCGTCTGTGGGGCAGTGGGAAATGTCGCAGTCGTGCGTCGTGCAGGTGCCGTCGGTCTGGCGGGTGATGTTGCACCCTTCGGGGGTACGATCGATCATCCAGTTGGCGCCCGTCAGTCCGGCGGACGGGTTGGCCAGGAGGTCTCCGCCGTCTCCGCCCTCGTCTTCGCAGTAGGTGATCTGGAACCCGCCCGTGCCCAGGTCCGTGGAGGTGACGCCCACGTGCAGGTTGGGCAGGGCGCCCACGGCGCTGCGGAGGGTCTGATACAAGGCCGGGAAGTTGGCTCGCAGGTTGACCTGCTCTCCGGCCATGGAGCCGGAGTTGTCGATGACAAAGAGGATGTCCACGTTACCCACGGCGGTGCAGTCGGCGGGACAGTCCGTGGGAGATTCGGAGTAGTCGCAGATCCCGTTGCCGCACAGGTCCGCGAAGCAGTCGTCCACGCAGCTGTTGATCTCGCCGGCCTCGCACACGCCGTTGCCGCAGGTGGCCCAGTCACAGTCCGCGGCGCACTTGTCGGGGTTCTCCGTGGGGGCGTCACACACGCCGTCCCCACAGGTGGTGGGCGCGCAGTCCTCGGCACAGGTAGTGCCGTCCTCTCCCACCTCGCACACGTTGTTGCCGCAGGTGTTGGCCAGACAATCTTCGGGGCAGGTCGTGGGATCCTCGCCGCTGTCGCAGACGCCGTTGTCGCAGGTGTAGGTGGCCAGGGTCCGGTTTGGATCACAACCCGCTTGGAGAATGAGGCCCGCCACCATGAGGCCGGCGCACAGGCCGAACAGACCGAATCGAAGCATCGTTGAGCGCATCATGGAAGACTCCTTTTTTTCACCAACATAAACTGGGCATCTGATTGGGAGGGTGGCGTTCATGAAAAAAAGTGGACATCACTATTCGAAAGAAATTTGTCGGGATTCGCCATTGGCAATTACTTCACACCGCCCATGGAGCCCAGTCCCATGGGCTCTTTGGTCGGGGGCGGTGGCTGTACGCCCAGCTTTTGCAGTCGTCGCCGGACGGTAGTTCCATGGATGGCCCGCGGGTAGAGTCGGAGAAATGCCCGCAGGGCCTGGATTTCCGCGGACCGTCTGCCCAGGTGACGCAGGGCCCGGATCCGCCCGTAGGAGGCTTCCTGGGCTAAGGCGCCCACGCGGGTGGCGGCGAGGTAGGCGCTGAACTGCGCCAGCCCACCCCGGGCGTCGCCCAGACGGTCGAGCAGGATCAGGCCCAGGGATACCCGGGCCGTGCGCGCCCGTCCGCTGCGAGGGTAGCGCCGAATGAGCTCGGCGAAGGTCTTCGCCGCGCCGCGCCAGTCCCGGGCCCGCCGCAGCTGGCGTGCCCGCTGGGCCAGGTCCTTGGCGGTGGGGGTGGTCTTTGTCGTCAGCGTCGTCGGTGTTGTTGCTTTGGGCGTGGGACTGGGCGTACGCGGCGATATGGGGGTTTGCGCGGGTTTTTCTGGGAGCTCGGGGCGCTGGGCATGGAACGCTGTGGTCAGGGCCGCGTCCCAGGTGGTGTCTGCCCCCTGCGTTACGTGCAGCCGCTTGACCGCAGGGCGGTGCCCAACTTTGCGTAGCTCCACGCGGTGGTGGCCCGTGCGCAATTTCGTCACCATAGGCGTCTGTCCGAGGAGCAGTCCGTTCATGAACACCAGGGCGCCCGTGGGGTTGCTCTGGAGCGTCACCTTGGCCGCGCGGTCCGCGTGGACCATGTCCAAGACCCGCGCCCGGCCCCAGGCCTCGGCTTGGGCTGCCGCGTCCAAGGGGGTGATCGCGCCCCGGTTCGCCGAGGTCCCCGGACCCTCGGCTCCACGCATCAAGGTCCGCATGCCGCTGGCCACCAGTCGGACCGGCCGTCCGCGCTCTCGCACGCGCACTTGACCGCGCAGCACCGCCACCACCACCCCACGGGGGGTGTGCTCCACGCTGAACACGGTCCCGGTCACCTCCACCCGACCGGCGGCGGTGATCACCGTGAAGAGCGGCCGTCCGGGGCGAGGTTGTACGGAGGCGAGCAGCCTGCCACGGTCCAGACGGAGGGTGGTGGCCCGTAGCGCCAGTCGATCCACGTGAAGCGTTGAGTTGCTCTCCAAAAGAACAGCCGCGGCGCCGGGCAAACCCAGGGCCGCGCGACCGCCGGCCACCCGGATCGTCTGGCCGGCGCTCACCGCGAGGCCTACCTCGGCGGGCGCGTTGTCCAGCCGAACCCGGCCGGCGCTCAAGTGTACCCGGGCCACGGCCTGTCTGGCGATGGGCGACTTTCGGGGACCCGTGGCGCCCGGTCGCTGCACCAGCCAACGGATTCCCACGGCCATGGACGCGCCCACCAGCAGCAGCACCGCCGCTGCCGCCGCGAGCCGATGCCGACCGCCCAGGCGGTGACGGGCCCCGAGCGCCGTTTTCGGCGTTCTGGCCTGGGCGTCCTGGGCGGCGAGCTGGGCCACCACGTCGTTGACCATTCGTCTCGCCGCGAGATCGTCCAACGGCGCGCCGGGGCCGCCATTGACGTCCTCGCGTTCGCGGTCGTCGCCGCGGAGCAACCCCGCCGCGGCCATGAGCGTTCCGCAGCCCGCGCATCGGGCGCGGTGCGACTCGAGGTCCTCGCGGTCGGCCGCCGATAGCACCTCTCCCGCCGCTTCCCTCAGGCCGAGGGTCTCCGCCCGGCGACAACCATCCTTCGCGCTACTCGTTTTTGTCATGGATCGACTCTGCCCACTCCCGCAGGACCGGGTCCTTCAGGAGTTGTTTACGGAGCTGCCGCTTGGCGTCGCGCAGTCGTCCTCGAATTGTGTTCACCTTCGCGCCCGTGAGGTCCGCGATTTCGGAAATGGTGTAGCCGTGCACCCAGTGCAGCACCACGGCGGTGCGACGGTCCATCGAGAGTTTCTCGAGGTGGATGGCGAGGCGACGGCGGAGCTCCCGTCGCTCGTAGGACCGCTCTTGGACCGCGTCAGCGGCTCCCGGCTCCTCGGAGTCCAGCTGTACGATGGTCTCACGCCAGCGGCGCTGCTTGATGCGGCGCAGGGCGGTACGCACCACCACCCGGTCCGCCCAGTACTCCAGGGAGGCGTCGCCTCGAAAGGTCCCCACCACCCGTAGCACCTCCACCAGGGCTTGCTGCACCAGGTCGTCGGCGTCCCGGTCACCGGCGGCGAGGTAGTGGACCGTGGTTCGTACCCGGGGCAGCAGACGCCAGGCCAACTCGCGCCGGGCGGCTTCCTCCCCATCGCCGGCTCGCCGGGCCAGCTCGCGGTCCAGGGAGTGGGGCACTATCTCTTCAGATACCTGTCGCAATGTACTCACCTACGGACTTGGTGGCATTGGCATCCAAAAGTGGACATGGAAATGTTCTTCCCCTCCCGGAAGGTCACATCAGATCCACCGCCAGGGTCAGCATCAGGCAAGGTCGAATCACCTCCGGCTTGCCGAACTTGCTGAATTCATTGATTTCACCCGGGGTGTACAACTGGAGAGTCGGGTTGTAGAGCCCCACCTCGGCGCCAACCTCCAACTGGAGTCGGAGCCGGTCCACCAGGCGCACGCCCACATGAAAGGTCGGTGCGAGCGAAAACAGCACCAGGGCCTGGCCATCCGTCTGGTCGACGAGGGCGGCCTCCCTCACCGTGTAGCGCACGTAGTCGGCGTTTATCCAGATGGACGCGCCGACCTCCCACTGGCCCATGGCGTGGTGGAAGCGCGCACCCAGGAAGAAGCGGTGCAGCCGCAGCAGCACCTCTGCGCGGTCCTCGGTGTCGTACAAGGGGGCGAGCTGGCTCCATCGATAGCCCGCCAACAGGCTCCATTGGGGCGCCAGATGTACGGCCATCCGGGCCAGGATACCGTGGTGGCCGGTCAGGCCGGCGTCCCAGTCGTCGTAGGCATAGGCGTAGCCCAACTCCAGGGACGTCCAGATTTTTTGGGGGCTGGGGCGTCGTGTCCGTCCATGGGGTGGCGGCGACGGTGCGGGCGGCGGGCGGTGCTTGCGAAGGGTGGGCCTGGGGCTGGGCCTGGGGCCGGCGACTTTACGGCCCACGCGCTGCCCCCGCAAAAACGCCAGCACCGACGAACGCACCACGATGGAGGCCGCCTCGGCGCGTTCATCCGGCTCCATTGCGCCGAAGCTGCGCATGATGAGTCGGCTCCCCTGCTTCTCCACGAAGTACAGGTACAGCGGCTCCGCGCCGGACAGGCGGAACCAGATCACCACAGTCGATCGGCCCGACGAGGCCGTTTTGCGCGCCAGGGCGAGCTGGCCCGCCAGGTCCGCCGCATAGCGATCCACGGTGTGAAGATTCAGCCGCACCGCGGTGTCGGTGAGCTGACTCCGGATGGCCTGAACCAGGCCCAGGCCAGCGACCGCCTTGGAGTCCTTCTTCTCCAGCAGCAGCACCACACCGATGCGCCGAAACCCTTTTCGGCGCGGCGGATCCGCCGGACGAGGCTGGGCGGCCACCGTTGTTCCGAGCAACGTGCAGCAGCCCAGGAGCACAAGGAACCCAAGACGCATGACCGTACAAATACAACGCCCCCGGTTTGCTTTCCAGTATTTCCGCGCAGCCGGTGCTGGGGAGCCGCCTTAGTCCCGCGGGAAGATTCCCATGTGTACCGAGGAGACATCGCGATAGACGGAGGGGTCACCGGCGTTCAGGGCAGGGGAGCCGGGCCCGGGGCGATGGTCGACGTCCAGGAGGGGGTCGGCCTCCAGGCTGTGCGCCTCCACGCCGTATTCGTCGCCGTAGTCGGCGCGGTACTCGTCCAGGGTCATGGCGCGCTCGGCGCCGGACCAGTTGGCCGTGACGTAGATGGAGCTGGCGCACTCGGAAAACAGGTTGTAGTTCGAGTCCAGGCCCCGGTCGAGCCACAGATCGGCCCACTGAGTGGTGTCCCCTGAGCCGTTCAAGTGCAACCCCTTGTCGCCGCCCACAAAGAGGTTGTTGCGCAGAAGGGGCATGGGAGAGGTCTTGGCGATGGATACGCCGGAGCCGCAGTCCACAAAGAGGTTGTTGAAGACGTAGCTCGGGAACACGAATTCGGGGGAGTCGTGTATCCCCGGGAAATACACGCCGTTGCCGCACCGCTCGCAGGTGTTTTCGTGGATGACCCAGGCGCCGCCGGGGTAGTGGTGCTCGTCGCAGCCTTTCCAATGGCAACGGCTGGCCGAGACGTGGATCCCGTTGCCCACGTCGTGGATGTAGTTGCCCACCACGTGGAGGTTTGAGACGCCTCCCTTGATGGATATGCCGTGGCCGATGATGTCGAACACCTCGTTGTCGCAGGCCCACACGGGAGTGGCGTCTCCGGTGATCATGAAGGTGAGGCCGTGGGAGTTTACGGCGCCGCCCCAGTAGCGGGAGTCGAAGGCCTTGTTCCGGCGCAGGATGGCACCCTGGGAGGACCACACCTGTACGCTGTAGGAGTTGTCGTTGGAGTTGGCGTTGTGGCCGAAGTCGCAGTCCTCGATGAGCACGTGATGCGCGTTTTCAAAGTAGGCCGCCGTGGGTTGGGTGAACCGGAAGGTGAGACCGCGCATGACCATGAAGGTTGAGCCGATGGCCCCGGTGAAGTGCCCCTGGGACACTTCGAAGTCCGTGGTCGCTAGGTTCAGATCAGCCCCTAGGCGCACGTAGATGTAGCAGCCCACGTTGTCGCTGTCGCAGCCTGTGCCGTCGGCGTCCGCCTTGGTCCAGGTGGAGGGATCCACCAGGTCCGCTACCTTGGCATGGGAGCGCACGCCGTCGCGCGTCTCCATGATGTGGGCCATGCGGCTCCCGTCCGTCGTCCAGAGCCCCTTGGTGTCTCGCACCATGTGGCTCACGTCCGCGCGATACAGCCCGTCGCCGGCGTCCTCGAAGTCGCTGCCGTCCAGGGCCACTGAGCCCACCAACACGGGGTGTGCGCCTTCGGCCGCCCGTATGACGAAGTAGGCGTCCTTTGTGCCCGGTCGGCTCACCGCGAAGGATCCCCGGTCTTCTTCCCAGTGATCTTCCAGTCGGTAGATACCATCGGCGATGGTGATGATCCCCGGCGCGTCCGGGAGCCGGGAGATGGCCTCGGCGAAGTGACACACGGGGGTGGCCTCGGTGCCCGGGCCGCTGTCGTCGCAGCCCGCCTGGCCCACCACTACCTCGGGCCAATCGGCGCCCACCGGTCCCTGCAAGGGTTCGATGCAGGCGCTGGTCACCGGTTCGAAGTCAGGGGCGTCAGGGGCGTCGTCGTCTTCACACCCCAAGGGGAGCAGCAGCATCAGCATCAGCACCAGCGACAGCCCCAATGCAACACACCAGTGAGAAGATTTTTGCATGACCCGATAGTAGCGGATCCCGGGGTTGCATGTCGAAGGATGATAAAGGCGCACCAACGCGCTGCACGGTGATAGAACACCGAGCCGAGTCGAGGCAGGGGGGAAGCGGGGTTTTAGGAAGCGGGGCTGCTAACGGCCGCCCATGAATTTCTTCAGGTCCGCCGCGGGCTTGAAGCCTACCGTGGTGGATGCAGCGATCTTGATGGTCTCACCCGTGCGGGGGTTGCGACCGTTGCGGGCGGCGCGCTTCTTCTTGGTGAAGGTACCGAAGCCGGCCACGGCGAACTTCTCTTCCTTCTTGACGGTCTTCTTGAGCGTCTCGAAGGTGAGCTCCACCAGGGTCTGCACGTCTTTTTTGGAGATGCCCTCAGGGGCGGTCTTTGCGTTGGCGATGGCGTTGATGAATTCGGCCTTGTTCATGTCTTTCCTCCTGTGGCGGTTCCGGATTTAGGTTTGGTGACCGTGCCGGTTGAGCCACTGATTTGCTGAGCTATCCTGAAAAGTCAGTCAACCCACTCGGGCCGACTTTTAAGGTCTTACGCCATTTATGTCAACCTTACTGCGTCAAGATCGTCACCGAAAGATTGCTCGGGGTCCGCGCGCCTACTCCGGAAAGAGCGGTGGCCAGGGCTCGGCGTTGGTGAAGTCACAGGGCAAAATCAGGCCGCCGATCACCTTAATCCAGCAGTTCTCTCCCTCTTGGAGGAACCTGGGATCCACCGCTTTCATGTTCTGTACGACTAGGCGCAAGGGAGCGTCGAGCACGTTCACCTGCAGGTAGTTGTTCCACAGGGAGTACCCCGTGGAGCCGGTGTTGAGGAACAGCGCGGCGTCGTCCGGGTAGTCGTACCGCTTGTAGATGTGGGTGGTGGCTCCAAGGAGCAGATCGCAATTCTGGAGCAGGATGGACCGGTTGGCCTCGGATAGCTCTTCCAGCCAGTCTCCGGTGTGGGCCGCGGCGATAATGATCTCCCGGCCGGTTCGCGCAATGGACTGCACCTCGTCTACCAGGTACTGGCGGCTTTCGGCGGGGAAGGGGGCGAGCCCTGAGTCCGGGTAGTGCGCGGTGATGAAGTGCACGGTCACGTCGCCCACTTCGAGCACTGCGTGATACTCGGCGTGGTTGTCCCGACAGGTCACATTGGGCTGGTCGCAGAGCCCGAGGTCGTCGAGCAACCCGCTGCCGGCGCCCCAGTCACCCTGTCCCGTGCCGTAGTAGTTGTTCTCCCCGTCCGCAATGACCGGGTAGAAGTGATCGGCCCACCAGGCATCGGCGGTGACCCACCCCAGGAAATCCTGGGTGTCCAAGGGCGGACCCTGGAGATGGTCCCCGAGCCCCAGCACGAACTGGGCCTCCATTTCGGCTACGCCTTCGACCATGCCTGCCATGGCGATGCCGGAGTCCGGGCCGGTGCCTTTGTTGTCGCTGAAGATGGCGAAGGTGAATATCGACTGGGCGTCGAGCGCCGCCACGTCCTCCACATCCCGGAAGGGGTCGTGGTCAGAGCCATTGTTACAGGTCGAGCTGAGCCCGGAGACGCCGATCAAAAGCGCCACGGTGATTGTGGTCAGCAGATCTGGGTGTTTGTTCTGTCGCAGCTTCGGATTCATCGCTGGAGTATCCCGATCCAGCCTTGCGTCGTCAATCTGTTCCCCGGTGGGTGCCCGGTGGTGTAGTGGTGCTGCACTGGTGCTGCACTGGTGATTCCCCAAAAACTGGCCCCTTAAACTCGCTTTTGCACTACAAAGTATAGTAAGCAATGTGCTTGACCCCACAGCCGGTACAGCGCACTCTCCCTGCCGATGCGTCAACCTGAAAGCCTTACCCCGCTCATAGATATGGGGATCATCCAGGAGGTCGTCCGTCCTTTGATGAGCGGCAAGGAGGCCCAGGTCTACCTGGTCGTCTCCGACGGTGAGCTGCGCGTGGCCAAGGTATACAAGACGGCCGAGAATCGCACCTTTCGGCAGCGAGTCGAGTACACCGAGGGCCGCGGTGTGCGCAACACCCGCACCCAGCGCGCCAAGAACCGGCGATCCCGCTTCGGCCGCGCCCAGGACGAGGCCAGTTGGCGCTCGGCCGAGGTCGACATTATCTACCGGCTGCGTGCGGCCGGCGTGCGGGTTCCCGAACCGTTTTTTTTCAGCGACGGCGTTCTGGTGATGGAGCTGATCACCGACGCCTTTGGTGAGCCGGCGCCGCGCCTGGCGGACGTTACCCTTGGCAAGGCGGAGGCCGGCAAGGTCTTTTCGACGCTCCTGGCGGCGGTGGTCAAGATGCTTCACGCCGGAGTGGTGCATGGCGACCTTTCGGAGTTCAACGTGCTCCTGGACCCCGACGGTCCGGTGCTGATCGACTTCCCCCAGTCCGTCGACCCCGCGCACAACCAGAACGCCCGCAAGCTGCTGCTCCGCGATATTGAGAACCTGCACCTGTTCGTGAGCCGCTACGCGCCGGGAAAGCGCCGGTTACCGTACGGGCCGGAGCTCTGGGATCTCTACGCGCGCAGCGAGCTGACTCCGGAGACGGAGCTCACCGGCCGCTATCAACGGTCGCGAGTCAAGGCTGACACCAACGCGGTGCTATACGAGATCGAGGCCGCCGCCCGCGACGCCCAGAGGCGGCGCGAGGCGTCGGGGCCGCCCATGGGCCGGAAACGGAGATCGAGGACGCCCAACCCTCCAGCCAACCCCGTCCCGGAGAAAGCGGCGAGGCCCGCGCCTGCGCCCGCCGCGCCCGCGTCCGCGCCCACACCCGCGCCCACACCCGCGCCCGCCGCGTCCGCCGAGCCCGCACCCGCACCCTCACCGTCGCCCGCCGTGACCTCGACCAAGACGGGATCGGGCGAGAGAGGTCGGTCAGATCGCCAGGAGCACCAGTCGCCGACCTCCACCAGGCGGCGAAAACGTCGCCGCCGACGCCGGAAGTCGGCTGCAAAGTCTACGACGGTCCCAGACACGACGGCCGCGTCAACAAAGGCCGCGCCAACGAAGGCCACCGCCAACAGTGGCGCGAGCACGAGCGACGGAGGCAGGCCGGATCCCCAAGCAAAACCGTCTCCACCGCCGGCCCGTCGCCGCCGCCGTCGCCGCCGCCGCCGCCGCCGTACGCCCGACGCTGGGACCAAGAATGCTTGAGCCCTGAGGCGGCTCGCTCTCGCTACGGACTACGTGCGAAAGTCTAGCGGCCCGACCAGATCTTGCGAATCATGCGGGCGATGAGGCGACGCTCGGATGCGGAGGTCTCCCGGCGCCGGGCCGCACGGACCTCCCGGACCAGGCGCTTGGCACGCTTGGACTGGTGGTAGCGAGACTTTTGGGCGATGGTCAGAAGCGCCCGAATGGCGCTGCGTCGCACCTCCACGTGGCGATCGCGCAAACACCCACGGACGGGGCGGACGGCGTGGGGGTCCATCCGGTCGCCGCGCTTGCCGAGGAAGCTGGGGGGGGCGACCAGGGCGAGGATGGCCAGCCGCCGAAGGTTCACGTCGGCGCGGTTGGCCTTGGCGAGAATCGTCAGGCGATGCTGGACCAGCTTGCGGAAAACGGGGAAGGTCATCTTCCTTTCGGCCGGGGATCGGCGCTTTTTGCGGCGGAAGAGGGTCGCGCTGCCGAGCGCTGGGAATTTCGACAGATCGTGTAGAATCGACCAGCCCAGCAGCGGGTTGGCGGCCTGGGATGCCTTCACGAGACGAATCAGTCGCAGGTACCGGCCCAGGGACCGCTTGTGGTCCCTATCGATCCGGACCAATGCCGTGTCCGCGAGGCGCGAGAGGTAGGCTGGGCCGCTGCGAAAGGTCCGCCGCAGCGCCTGGAGTCGTTTCGTGTCATCGGCGATGCTTACCACGCCCAGGATACGCTTCACCGCGGCCACTCGCGGGTCCCGTGGCCCGGTGGCCGTCATGGGGAGCCCGAAGCGCGGACCAAAGGACACGGTGGAGCCGAGCCCGCAGGGGGAGCCGTTGATCCACGCCATTATGAAGTACCGTTGGGCGAGGTTGCCCCGTACCACCGGCCAGGCCGAGTTGACCATGGGGGAGTACGGTACGTTTTGGAGCCCGGAGGTGGGCACCGTCGGGCCGAAGAGCCGCCTCACCACCTTGAAGGTCATCCAGCGGTGGAGCAGGTAGCCTTTGCGTTTGCGTACCGGGTCGGTGCGTACGCCGGTCACCTGGACGAGGGCGACGCTCACCCTGTGCCGCGACATCTTTGTCCGATCCAGCCCGTCCAAGGTATCGAAAGCCGCTCGCGCGTCGGTGATCAGTGGCAGCCCCGCCAGCGACAGGGTCAGCGCGCCGAGGATCAATCTGCGTCGAATCTTGCTGCTGACGGCCATCATCTGTCTCCTGGGGTGGGTGGGCATCGGATTGAACGGCCAGGTCCAAGATTCGGTCTGATTTCGTCTTCGCTCAGGCGGCTTGTCGGCGTACGCGGGTGTACTGGATCGTTCGGTCTCGCCCGGTCTCCTTGGCTTTGTACAGCGCCTGGTCGGCGCAGTCCACCAGTTCAGCCGGCAGCTCGACGCTCGTTTGGTCGGAGGAGGCAACGCCCAGGCTGATGGTGATGCGGATGACGCTGTCCTTGTCGCGGATCTCCAGGTCCTTCACGCTGCGTCGGAGCCGCTCCGCGATCTCGGTGGCGTCCTGCTCATTGGCACCCGGGAGGATCGCCAGAAACTCCTCGCCGCCATAGCGAATCAGCACGTCGCCCTTTCGGAAGGATCGCCGGATCGTCCGCGCCACCCTGTGCAGGACCTTGTCGCCGGCGATGTGGCCATAGGTGTCGTTGACGGCCTTGAAGTGGTCGATGTCGAACATGAGCACCGCCAGGCTGGCATCATCCCGCTGGGCCCGCTCGAACTCCTCGAGCAGGCGGGCCTCACCAAAGCGGCGGTTGTACAGCTCAGTGAGGGGGTCCAACGCCGCGATGCGCTGGAGCTGGTCGTGCGTGCGTGCGTTGTTCAGGGCGAGGCCCAGGCTCTGTCGGAGGAGCTCCGTTCTTCGTCTCACCTCCGGAGAGAAATGTTCGGTGGACGCGAGCACCACGGCGCCAAAGGCGACCTCGTTGTGATCGATGGGGAGAACGAGCACCTGGCTTGGGCGAAGCATGGCGACGATGCCGTCGATGCGCATCTCCTCGGGAAGGGTCACCAGCGACTGGACACCCCGCCGAACCGTCTCTCGCACGTGGTCGTTCGCCGGGAGGTTCACTGCGTCCGGGAAGGCGTGGCTCGCCACGGTGATCAGCTCTCCGGACTGGTCCACGACCACGGCGCCCGCGCAGGCCCCGGTGTGCTGCATGAGGAGGTCCAGGGCCTCGTTGCACAGGGCGTCGAATTCCAGGTGTCTCGAGAGGGTGTTGTTGAAGGTACGCAGGGAGTGCTCCGCCTCGAATGACCGGGCCAGGCTCTCGACCAGATCGTTGAAGGTGCGTGCGCAGTCCCCGAGCAGATCCTCTGAGTCCACCGGCAGGGCGCAGGTGTCCGAGGTGCAATCGGGGAGGTCCCCGGAGAATGTGGCGTCTTGAATTCGGCTGTTCACCGATGTCATCCGATCAGCCAGAAGCGACAGCTTTGGGAGCATGACCGACCGCGTAAGATAGCAGCTGGCCCCCCCGACGATGGCGCCGGCGGCGATGCACGACGTCATGAACACCAGAGAAAACGCCAGGTCAGATGGGACGCCCAACAACAGCGCAAAGGGCGGAAAGCAGAGCCCGACCAGCAGTCCAAACGCGACCATCCAGATGGCCAGGTCGACAAAAACACGTCGAGTCAATCGGGGTAGCATGAAGGGCTCCTTCCTGCATCGTTAGTAGCCTGGTTTGGGTTTTTTCCTTTGGCCCGGCAACGTTGCAAAGGCGATGCCAGACTTCGCCCATTGCGACAGGATCGTCCGTACTGTCCGGTTTTGGCAGGTATGGGCCTCGGTGGTGGACATTATTGACCAATCCTCCCACGGCAATACGGACCAATTTGTCCAGATTGGGTTCAGGGGCGAGGTGCTAGGGTAGGGTGTGCCGGATATCCACCCGGACCTTCACCGACTCTACGAGGCCCCGGCGACGCACGTGTTGGGTGGATACGGCGTAGGACACGCCGCGCTTCCGCTCCATGGTGCCGGGTAGGGGCTTGACCACGTTTTGGCGGAGGGCGATGTACTGGGCGCGGGCCACGCGGCGCCCGTTCACGGTGATCCGCGCCCGGTACTTCCCACCACGGAACGTTCCCCCTGGGTGGATGTGTAGGATGGGAACGGCCAGGTTCCCGACGCCGTTGTGGCGGGGATAGGACACGGTGTAGCGCCCACCGCTGTAGCGTGTGGGCACCGTCAGTGTGTACTCCACCGGGGCTCGTGGGGGCCGAGGCCCGTGAGCTTGCGGTAGAGCGCCGCGGCTTTGTTGCGCTCCATGAGCTCGCCGTTGAACCACCGCCTCTTGCCGCGGATGCGCAGCCCCGTGGCCGCCGCGCCGAAGGGCAGGTTGATGGCCAACGACGCCTCTTCATGGCGTTTGCCAGTGTTGGCGAAGGTGCGGCGGACCCGAAAGATGGCCACTCCATTCTTCAGGCGTAGATCGACCCGGTGGGAGACCTCCTTGAGTGGTTGCCCCAGGGTGGCGGTCAGGGCGTCAGCCGCCGCGGGCGCGGAGGGACTGGCCACCGGGGCCAGCAGAAGCAAAACCGTGATCACTGCGGATGTGTGTCGCCGTCGCCGTCGCCGTCGTTGTCGTTGTCGTTGTCGTTGTCGCATGGAGCATTGGAGTGATGCTCCTGGGCAGAAGTTCCCTGGCCCGCAAAATAATCAGCCCTCGAGCTTCTCGACGACCAAATCGATGAACTCATGGTTGCGTAGATCGCGGTAGCCAAACTGGTCTTCGAACCACGTCACCAGCGAGTCGGACTCGCCCTCTTTCGCCATCCGCGCGGCCTTCGGGTACTGCGTACACAGGTCACTGAGCCGGCCGAGGACCCCGTCGGCGGCGGGGTGGCTCGACGGATACCAGGCGCGGATCCAGGCGAAGATGAAGTAGACCAGGGTGGGATCGACGTCTTCGAGGAGATAGAAGGTCTCGGAGACCTTCAGATTGCCATCTTCGATAGCGCTGAGGATCCGTAGAGCTGCTTGTTTTTCCTGCTGAAACGCCATTTGGGATATTCTGTGAAGTGTATTGTAGCATCTTGTTGTTGGTGGAGGGTCATCAAGCTTCTGTGCTGGGCTTCCACTGCTGGATCCATGTGATTAAATCCGTTCCCCTCTGCCGCCGCGGGGAGCGGGTCCCCAGCCTCCCTCCCTGCCACCGTGGGGAGCGGGCGCATATCCCGAGAGGTGCCTACGCGGCTGCCGTTGTGATCGGAGCCCCCGGGTTTTTCGACGGCGGTGCCAGCCGCGACTGCAAAAAACGCATCCCAACAACCGCACGGCGCATGCTCGGCTCCCCCCGCCTTGCTCGGATCCTGCAACCCCCTATCCGTTAGCAGCAGTGCTTGGATGACGCATTTG
>JAOZUO010000122.1 GCA_029938605.1 Deltaproteobacteria bacterium
GGTGACTATAGTAACGGCGTGGTCTGGCCCGCGGGCTCGGGCTCGGGCTCGGGCTTGTGCTCGGGCTCGGGCTTGTGCTCGGGCTCGGGCTTGTGCTCGGGCTCGGGCTTGTGCTCGGGCTTGTGCCTGTGGAACGTGGTTGAGGTCGTCGGTCCTAGCAACCACTGGCGGCGAGCGCCACACAAGTCAACGCGGCCAGAGGGGATACGGCGATCATGGTCGACTGGGGATCAGTAGCTGAGCAGCTCGACGAAGAGCTTCAGGTTCTCTTCCTCGTCGGGATCCAGCACGCCGTCGGACATGACCACGGCCTTCACCGTATCGAGGAAGACCTCGCGGTGCTTACGCGGGATCTGGGTGGGATCTACTTCCTCGGGCATGGGCGGCACCTTGAGCCACTCATCCACCTGCGCTCTCTCGGCGGGCTGCAGGTTCAGGGCGCTGATGAGCTTTCCAATGAAAGAGCGCTCCTCGTCCTGAATCTCGAAGTCCGCCCAGGCGAAGGAACAGACAAAACGCATGAGGCTCAGCCGGTCTTCTGTGTTGAGTGTATCCATGGCGAAGCATCATACCCCAGCCGGGATCCGACTGTCGAGAACCGATACGCCCTCTCCCGGGGTCGCCGTTTTGGCTCGACCGTGGCATGATACCATCCCGTGAACCTTCCCTCCATGCGTTGGCCGTTACTCTTGAGTGTTGCCCTGGCGTCGACCGTGTCCGGGTGCCGATGCACAGCCAAGCTGGACCGCGACAAGCCCCTTGGACACTGCGAGGGCGCTTTGGCCGGCCGTGGGCAGTTCTCCTTCGTGGCGACGACGCATCCGCCCCGGCTCACTTTCGAAGCCACCTGTGACAGCGAGGCCCCCCTGGAGGCGGGGGTGTTTCACTTCAACGCCACCACGGGCGTCCTCTCCGGGCGAGTGCGGGTCTGGAACCGTTCCCGGGACCGGTCTCCCAAAAAAAACCTGGTGGCCTTCGTGGATTTCCTCGCCGACGATGATGGCGACAAGCGATTCGAGGCGCACCTCTCGACGACGGGCTCTGTAATAACGCCGAAGGGGAGGCGGGGATTTACCCATGGCCGGGTGGCGGCGGGCCAGGGAAAATGGGCTCGCTGGGCCTTCGTGGTACCCAAGGGAGCCTCAGGGCGCAAGGTGCGCCTGCGTGGGTCCGGCTGGATCGACGCTGAGCCGAACCTGGCGGTGTGGGTGGAGCTGGAGGAGATGGCCGCAGCCTCGGCGGAGGGGAAATCCGGGCGCGGGGGATGGAAGTGGCTGCACCGGCTGGATGATTTCTCGGGCTGGGGCGTGCTCCATGTGAGCCACGTCAACCGAGGTAGACCGTTGACCCGTTCCCTGCACCTGCCATTTTCCGGTCGATACCGATTGTTGCTGGTGGGGGGACATCGACAGCCCCGTGGGGTCACCGTGCGGTTGGGCGGTCTCACCACAAAAGTCGGCGACGCCCAGCGTGTACGCCGGGGCCTATATGACCTCGGAACCGTGGAGCTCGGCCGTGGCACCGACCTGTCCCTGCGCCACACCCGCAGACGTGGCGTCACCCTGGACGCACTGGTGCTGGTACCCCAGCCTTCGATGTCCCGCTCCCACCTCTCCCTGCCCCGGATGATGCCGCCCACCGTGCTGGGGGGATCGCGGAGCCGGGCCCGGGAGATGCTGCCGCGAACCCTCCGACAGCGATTGAAACGTGCGCCACGGCAACCATCTGTCGGCTCAGCTGAGTCATGGAGCCAGCGCGCTCCCGCCATGCGTGCGGCCCTCCGACGCACCCTGGATCTGCCCCCGCACACCGCGGACGAGCCTCCTCCCCGCGTCATTCGGCTGGGCAGCGTCAGGCGCGGCAAGCTGGTGGTGGAGAAGCTGTTCATCGAAGGAGCCGCCGGCCTCTGGGCCAGCGCCCTCCTGTATCGTCCGGCCCAGGCCACCGGGCGTCTCCCCGCCGTGCTCCATGCCCTGGGACACTACGGCCGAGGCAAGAACTATCGACCGGCGGTGATCTTCGACACGAACCTGGCCGCCCGGGGCTTCGTGGTCCTCGCTGTGGACGCCCTCGGCCTCGGGGAGCGTATCGTGGGCAAGGAGGACCATCACTTCCACGGCCTGCTGCACTGGCTGGTGGGCCGGTCCACCACCCGGGAGATGGTGGGGGAGATGATCCGGTTTGTGGACTACCTTCGCAGCCGTCCGGATGTGGATCCGCGGCGCGTGGGCATGACCGGGAGCTCCGGCGGAGGCACCCTCACCCTCTACACTACGGCGGTGGACACCCGAATCGCGGCGGCCTCATCCCTGGCGGCGGTGGCGGACTGGAGGTGGCTCTTTCGGTTCATCGGGGGCGACCCCGAGATGTATCCCAGAGACGTAGTGCGCGTGGCCGACTACGCCACGCTGCTGCGGCTGGCGGCCCCGCGGCCCATGCTGGTGGGCGTCGGGCGCAAGGACGACATGTTTCCGCCCCCTCCTGCCCGGCGGGTGGTGAATCGGGCCCGGGATGCCTACCGGGCCCTCGGGGCACCCGGCCGACTCGAGCTCTTCGTGGACCCGTATCCCCATGGTCTCAAGCCCGGGCGGAGACGCGCCACCTACCGATTTTTCCAAAAACACCTCGGCGCGGGAACGCCACCGGAACCCGAGGATATGACCATGGCCTTCTTCTCGGTGACCACCGGGCGCCCGCCGGTGACCCAAAGCCTCGTGGACGGGGCCCGAGATGCGGCCCGGGACCTGCCACCGCCCCTGATCCCGGGCGACAGCAAGGCACAGGCGACAGCCGCCCTGTCCCGTCGTCGGCGCGCCCTGGCTGCGGTGCTATCCCATCGGTTGGCGGCGGCTCCAAACGCCAACTTCTGGACCTCCCACGGCCCACTGGCCGGCAATCCCCGGGTGGAGCGGGTGGTGTTGCAGCCGGAGCGGGGGATCCGCCTCCCGGCCATTCGAATCCGGCCCCACACCCCTACGGGGGTCCAAACCCCAAAGCGGGCGAAAATCATCTATGTGAGCGACGCAGGGCGAAGGAGCGCAGTCCACGCGGTGGCCCTGAGCGAGGCGGGCTACGAGGTCCTGGTGGTGGACCTCCTGGGCCTCGGCGAGCTCACGCCTGGCCGTCGCTACCGCTACGGTCTGGGACGTCCGGGGAAGCTGTTCATGCAGGACTTTTTCGGGGCCGCCCTATTGAATGTGCTCGGTGACTCCCTCTTCGCCCTGCGCGTATCCCACCTGCGCAAGTTGGCGCGGTGGCTCGCTGGGCCAAGGGGCCAAACCGTGGGCGTGGTCGGCCAGGGGACCGAGTGTGGGGTATACGCCCTGACCGCCGCGGCCCTGGAGCCCACCGCCCTGGCCGGCGCCGCGGCGTTGGGCCCGCTGCGTTCGCTCAAGCGCGAGATCGCCAAAGCCCGCTTCCCCGCGACGGGGCTCGTAGCCCACTCCATCCTCAAGGTTGTGGATGTGGACCAGTTGGTCGCCCTGATGGCACCGCGCCCGGTGCTGATTCTGGGCGCCCGGGCGTCGGATGGAACCCCCGAATTGACCGCCCCTGCCCTCCTGTCCGACAGGGCGGCGCCCAGGCTCTTCTACAGACGGCTGGGACACCCGGAGCGGTTGATGGTCCGGACGTTCGCTTCGTCCCCCCGCAAGATGCTACTGATCTGGGCCCGGGGCCTGGTGACCAAGCAAACCGTCAAAGCGGCCCGTTCGCACGAGCTCAGTGCTCCCTGATGGAGAGCGCGTCGGCCACGGCGCTGAACAGGTCCACCACCGGGCCGGGGCGAACAGCGCGGAGGGAGGCCCGGGCCCGTCGCTGATGGAGGACCAGCTCCTGGTGGCACCGGGAGAGGCTGCCGGTCTCCCGGAGGGTCTGGGTTACCCGGGCGAGGAGCCCGGCGGACCGGTGGAGCCCCCGGTCCGCGATGGCACGCACATCGTCCAGAACCGCCGGCTGGCGCTCAATGGCCAACAGCACAGGCAGGGTGAGCTTGCCCTCTCCCAGGTCCGCGCCAAGGGGCTTGCCCGTGCGCAGCGGGTCCCCCACCAGATCCAGCATGTCGTCACGGATTTGGAAGGCCACGCCCAGGTGGTGACCAAACTTCTCCAGCGCCGCCACCTCCTCGGAGCGGCCCTTTCCCGCGCGCGCGCCGGTCCGGGTGCACCAGGCGAAGAGTGTCGCGGTCTTGAGGATGATGATGCGCTCATAGGTGGCGCGATCCATGGTGAAGCGGTTGCGATGACGGAGCTGGAGGACCTCGCCCTCCACCATGTCGGTCACGGCTTTCAGCAGGTCCGCGGAGGCCTCCGCCGGCCCAGTCGCCTGGGCCTCACGCAGGGCTGTGACCATAAGCAGGTCCCCGGCGAGCACTGAGAGGGTGTTTCCATACACCACCCTGGCCGCCGGAAGGCCACGACGCATATCGCCGTCATCGATGACGTCGTCGTGTAGCAGGGTCGCGTTGTGTACCAACTCCGCGGCCACGGCGCACCCCACGGCCTGCCCCTCATCGCCGCCCACGGCTCGGGCCGCCAGCAGAGTCAGCAGGGGCCGCAGGCGCTTGCCCCCCGCTTCCAGCAGATGCTCCATGGCGTCCCGCGCGTCGCCCGGGCTCTGAGAAGTCAGGGCCTCGACCCGCTGGTTCACCTGATGGAGGGCTCCGCCCATGAGCGCCCCGGCCTGGGCGATAAACGTTTCCGCCCGCTGTCCGTCCCGGTCCCGCGAGGCGATGTCTTGTAGGTTCTGCATTGTGGCTCGTCGCATGGCGAAACCCTTTGAGGAAGCGACCGTCTTTTCCCCGGAAACTAACAGGTTGATTCATATTGTTCAAAACATATTGAAGGAAATGACACTTACCGGGTGCGGGCTCTCCCCAATCGGTTTCAGATAGGGTTCGGGTTCAGCATGGACTCGAATCGGTGATACACTCGCCACCATGAAAACCTCGGATCCTCGTTCAGCCGGACGCCACATTCTCCGATTACTGCGGCGGCTCCTGCACCACCGGTCAGAGCTTCGTGGTGTCCTCCCCGGAGAACGGCGACTTCCGCGTGGGCGGGGGTCTGGGCTACTCCGGGGAGCGCTGGGCATGGACCCTGGCCCACGAGCTGGGTCACATGCACGGCCGTGGGCACGCCCCCTGTGATGTCTCTGGAACCGATACGAGCTACCCCTATCCCGGTGGCAGCATAGGGGTCTGGGGATACGACCCGCGGGTGGGATCCCTCCACGACCCCGCTGTGTACTCGGACCTCATGGGGTATTGCGACGACCGCTGGGTCTCGGACTACAACTTCCAGAACTTCTGGGAACGGATCCTCGCGGTGAACAACCTCCCCTCCCAGAAGTTCCAGCAAGGCTCCGCCCCTACTGGTTCCGATCCCGCCGGCTCCGATCCCGCCGACTCCGATCCCGCCGGCTCCGATCCCGCCGGCTCCGATCCCGCCGACTCCGGTCGCACCCGGATTCGAACCCTGAGCCTGCAACCAGACGGGGTTTGGACCTGGGGTCGTGACCTGACGGTGCACCTCCCCAGGGACGGAGCCACCCGCACGGTGGAGCTCCTCAGCGCCACGGGGAAGGTCCTGGAGCGGCTCGACGTGCCAGAGCTACGGGACTCCCATGGCGGCCGCACGCTACTGGTGCCCCTGCCGCCGCAATCCTACCATTCGGTCAAGGTGCTGCCCCGCCCGCGCTGAGGCTATAGCATCCCCTGCAAGGACGCAGGTAGATGGCTCTGGACCGACCTGCTACTATGGGGTGCAGTAGCGAAGTTTCAATCACTGGAGGAAACGGTGACCATAGTCTCGATATCCAGAGGTGCGAACAGCAGAGGACAGGAGGTCGCCCAGAAGGTGGCCACCATGCTCAATTGCAGGTGCCTGGCACGGGAAGACGTGATCCGGGGCTCCGGCCTGACCGACGTCCCTGTGCGTGAAATCATCCAAGCCCTGGATGAGCCGCCCTCATTCATCGATAGGTTGCTGGGCGGAAAAGCGCAGTACATCACCACTGCCCGCGCAGCGCTTCTCGGCCAACTCAACGTGGACAACGTCGTCTACCATGGCTTTGAAGGACACTACTTTCTTAAGGACATCTCTCATGCGGTGAAGGTGCGAATCCTCGCCGAAATGTCCGAACGCGTGGACACGGTGGTGGCCCGGGATGGGGTGTCGAGAAAGGAAGCCCAGGAGCGTCTCGAAACCCAGGACGAGGCTCGACGGCAGTGGGGGATTCGAGTGATCGGCGTGGATCCTGAGGATCCGTCCATCTATGACATCGTCCTGCATGTGGGCAAGATGGGTCCCGACGATGTGGCCGAGATTATCTGCGATCTGGCTCGATCCGACGCCTTCGCGCCCACCCCGGCCTCCCAGTCCCAGCTCAACGACCAGGCGCTGCTCGCCTCTGTGGAGGCGGTGCTCCTGGACATGGAGATCGACCTGGACTCCTTGGACATGAACGTTCACGACGGCAACGTTACGGTTCGTCTCTACGAGCCGCGGCGCACCAAGGCCGGCAGCAGCAGCGAATTTAGCGCGCGCTATCTGGAGAGCCTGCGGCAGCGACTCCACAAGCGCACCCGGATCATCCCCGGGCTCAAGGCGGTCCACCTGGAGAACGCTGGAGACTAAGCTCGACCAACCCACCGCTCAGAAACAAGCGGGGCAACGTCAAGGAGGCTCGGATGACCATCGTCTCGATTTCCAGAGGCTCCAACAGTCGCGGGGCCGAGGTCGCCGAGAAGGTAGCGCAGCTACTCGGCTATCGCTGTCTGGCGCGAGAAGCGATGCTCGAAGCCTCCGGCCAATACGACATCCCCGAAGAGGAGCTCCTCCGGGCCATCGAGCAACCGCCCTCGATCCTCGAGCGGACTCTGGATGGCAAAGACCGCTACCTCACCACAATCCGGGCGGCCCTGCTCAAGCAGTTTCGCAACGACAACATTGTGTACCACGGGTTCGCGGGCCACTACTTCGTGCGCGACATCAAGGGTGCGCTCAAGGTGCGTATCCTCGCGGAGCTGTCCGATCGCGTGGCCACTGTGGTGAAGCGAAACCAGCTCTCGGAGCCCGAAGCCGAGCGGCAGCTACGAAAGAAGGACAGGGCCCGACGACGGTGGGGGCTCTACCTGTACGGCGTCGATCCCGAGGACCCGTCGCTGTACGATATCGTTTTGCACGTGGGCAAGATGGGCACCGACGGCGCGGCGGAGATCATCTGCAACCTGGCGCAACACGACTCCTTCCATACCACCGAGGTGTCTGTAGCCAAGCTGCGCGACCTGTCCCTTGCTGCCTCCATGAAGGCCGCGCTCTTGGACATGGAGCTCGACCTCGATATCGTGGACATCACCGCCGCCAACGGCGAGGTGTGGATCAGCTTCCGCGAGCCCAGTTTCACGCGCGCCAGCCCCAGCAGCAGCTTTCGCGAGCGATATCTGGAGTGCCTGGAACAGCAGGTGCACGAACGCACCCATCGGATCGAGGGCCTCAAGCAGATTACGCTGAAAATCTGTACCGAGTGACGCGGTGGAGATCGTCCAGGCTCGCCGGAATCAACGCGTCGGCAGGATCACGGTGAAGGTCGTCCCACGGTCCGGTTGACTCTCCACCAGCATGCGTCCCACATGCTTGGCGACGATGCCCTGGGACACGCTGAGCCCGAGCCCCGTCCCCTTTCCCTTCTCTTTCGTAGTGAAGAAGGGATCGAAGATCCGTGGCAGAATGTGCTCAGGGATACCGCAACCGTAGTCGATCACCTTCACCGAAAGGTTCCCAGGCTCGTCCGCCGGCTGCACAAG
This sequence comes from Deltaproteobacteria bacterium, assembly GCA_029938605.1. Classification (GTDB taxonomy): domain Bacteria; phylum Myxococcota_A; class Polyangia; order HGW-17; family JAJRWW01; genus JAJRWW01. The sequence continues at coordinate 7,805 of JAOZUO010000122.1, forward strand.
AATCTGCAGCTTGCTCCCCTTGCTCGAGGCAGCGACCGCGTTGAGGATCAGATTCAAAAACACCTGGGCCAGCTGTTGTCTGTCGCCCAGAATGCGCGGCGGGTCATCGATGGCACTGAACTCCACCTTGATGCCCGCGACCTTGATCTGGTTCTTGGCCAGCACGATGGTATCTCGCACCAGCTGCACGAGGTCCAGAGGCTCGAGCTGCGTCTCGCTCTCCCGGGTGAAGTCGAGCAAGCTCCCGACGATCTTCTTTACCCGTTCTCCCTCGCTGACGATGTCCCCCACCATCTCCTTGCACTCCCCCTCGGTCAGGCCCTCGAAGTCCTCCAACAGCATATGGGCCGTGATATTGATGTTGTTCAGCGGGTTGTTCAGCTCGTGGGCGACCCCCGCCGTCAGGGTGCCGATAGCCCGCATCTTGTGCGCCTGGATGAGCATCGCCTCGTGCTTTTGCAGCTCCTGCATCATGTGGTTGACGGAGATGGCCAGGTTGGTGAACTCGTCGCGGTATCGGCGTGTGGGGGAGATGGGCGTGAAGTCCCCGGCGGCGATCTGGTCGGTGTACGACTCGAACCGTTTGATGGACCGCAAAATCTGGCCGCTGATCAGATAGGCGGTGCTGATCATGAACAGCAATAGGAAAACCAGGGAGTAGGTCTGGATCCGCCGTGAGCTCGCGATGGCCTTCTCCAGGGATTTCCGCTCCCGCTTCATCAGATCCTTGGCAAGAAAGACCATCTTCTGCCCCTTCTTCCGTAGGTCCGCCTCCAGTCTTCGCTTCTCACCGGGGCGCCGGTTCTGGCTGACTTTTTGCGTGAACGCGATCAGCTTTTTGACCTCTCGCTCGTACCGGGTGACGTTGTCGTACATCCGCTGCCACTGCCGCCGTCCAACGACCTTACTGATCTTGTCCCTGTTGCCTTCCAAAATTTCCTGGGCTGCGTAGGCCGCGTCCAGGGACTCGCTCAGGCTGCTGCCGTAAAGAAAGAAGTTCTTCTCCTGACGCCGGGCCTGGTCTACCTCCATCACGTAGTCGTTGACGATCTCAAGAAACTTGATCTTGTCCTCGACCTTGTAGATGGAACTGATGATGAAACCCGTGATGGCCACAGCAAAAAGAAAAACCACCAGGAATCCGAGCAACACCTGCACGCGAAGGCTCAGTTGGGGGCGAGACAGAAGCGCCTTCTTGATGCGCTCGGACTCCTCTATCTTCGCCAGGTGGTTGACTGGCTGCGCACTGAGATCCGGCTGGCGCCCGTTGTCCTGATCGTTGGCGTCGTTCATGAAATCCACCGCTCGGTGACTCGGTTAGATCTCGTAGTCGAGTGGGTGGCCCAGCTTTACCGCCGCCCGGAGGATGATCTCTCGCAGATCGTCGGGCTTGAAGGGTTTGGCCAAAAAGTCGAAGGCTCCCTTCTGCATGGCCTCGCGAGCCAAGGCCATCATGGCGTGGCCGGTGATGATGATCACCTCGGTGTGCTCCGACTTCTTCCGTGCCTCCTCCAGTACCTGGATCCCATCAATTTCGTCCATACGGACGTCGGTGACGACGATGTCAAACACCTTCTCATTCAAACGTTTGAGGGCGTCCACGGGAGTCAAAAACGTCTCCACGCGGCAGCCCATCTTCTCCATCGCCGGCTTGAGGCGTCGACACACGATCTCTTCGTCGTCGATGATCATTACCTCCAGGACCTTAGACATGTTCTCCTCCGCTTCCATGTAACTCACCCGTCGTTGAGGAACCCGTCGGACTCAGTGTCCACTTGGACGTCTTGCAGTTTGCTCACCACGTGAACCTCCACGAGGCCTACCGACTCCACTCCCCCAGCAATCTTCTTGATCTCCGAGACCGTCTGCGGCTTCTTTCGCTTGGAACACTTCACATGGACAATCACGCGGTCTCCATCCCCCTTCACCAGGATCTCCGGATAGCTGGGCAGCAGCGCCACCCGCACCTTGCTGGCCAACAGGAGGTCGTGCAGACACTTACGTGAATACGTCATCGTACGGAAGCCACGGAAACTGGCCGTATCCCGGACAATCTGCAGGACCTTCTCCAGGTCAATCTGCTGCATCTGCACGACGATGTCGTAAATGGACGGGTCGTACTCGTTCACGCCGAAGCTCTCGGTGGACCAGCGAATGCGGCCCGTGCGTTCTTTCTCCAGCTTCTTTTTTGCCTTCTTCGGCGTGAGCTTGTTCTGCTCGGCGAATTGGGCCAGACGCGTATCCGGCTTGGCCAGGACTCGCAACTGCAGCACGTGGGAGACGTTCGAAACATACAGATGCGCGGCGAGATCGGTGCACACAACGCCGTCGGAGGCCAGCCCAGCCAGGGTTTCGGCCTGGATGTAGGCGAGCAGGAGACTGCGCTCCTTCTTTGAGATTTTTCGCCCCCCTGCCCCGCTCAGCGCCCAACGCAGTTTCTCCTCCGACACGTCGTACTTTTCGGCGACACTTTTGAGCAGCGGGCGGCCGACATGGTCGTACCCCTCACGGTCGGCGAGTTGTTGCGCGATGTCCTCACTGGTCTGGTGATCATCGGACGAGATGAGTATCGATGTCATCTTCGCGGTCTCCTTCTTCTGGCACCGGAGCATCGGGGCGCTTCGCAAATAGTCATACGGCGCTCTCCGGGGGAGTGGCGCCCACGTGGACCTCGATGTTGTTGATTCCGTCGATGTCCTTACGCAGGGAATCGAACACCCCTCGCACCTTGCGCCCGTGACGCTCCCCGGCGGCGCAGTACACCAGGACATTCCCGCCTTTGCTGGTGATCTCCACGTCCGGGTGCTCATCCACCAGCGCAGCCTTCACCTCGCAGGCCAGCACCAGGTCCGTCATGTCGCGCTTCGAATCCGTAGTGGTGGCGAACTGCTTGAGTTGGGCACCCCGGCAAATCAAATCAGCGGCGTCTTGGACGCCAAATCGCGGGACGTTCAATACGAGGTCGTAGAGGCTCACATCGCTCGGATCTACATGGTAGAGGCTCTTGGACCACTTCATGCGTCCCTTATCCATCTTCTGGATACTGTGCAGGGCGTCCACATCCGACAGTTGCTCCTGGCGCATCACAATGGACACGCGATGATCCATATCCGCCACAATGCGCACCTTGAGCACGTGGGAGACGTTCTTGAGAAGCACATGTCCCGCGAGTCCATGGTACACGATATTGTCCCGGGCCACATGACGTGCCAGGGCGCTTCGTACGCAAGCGACGTAGCCGTCCTTCCGGTGGCCGAGGCGTTCCAGGAGGGATGGCGCGTCGTGCAATGCGTGCGTGAGCTTGATCTCGGGAATGCCATACTGCTCACTGGCCTCGAGCAGTACGGCGCGACTGAGGCACTCATATTCCAGCGTTTCGGCCACCTGTTCGGCGACCGCCGTCCCCATGCTCTTGGATCCTCGCGAAATGGTAATTACCGTCACCCTGTCACCTCCTAAATTCCATACATGACGTACATCATCCCGACCATCACCACCAAAAACAGCACTGTCATGACAACTCCGGCCTTCAGAAAGTCCGTGGATCGATATCCGCCCGGGCCCATATACAGGGCGTTGACCTGGTGGGTGGGCAGAAGGAAGGAGTTGCTCGTGGCCAGCCCTACCGCCAACGCGGCCATGCGCGGGTCCATGCCCGAAGCCTTGGCCATGTTGATGGCGAGGGGCACCAGCAGCACCGTGGCACCCACATTCGAGATCACCAGGGAGAAGAACGTGGCCAGCAGCCCGATCACCGCGATGAGCACAATGGGCGGCACGTCGCCGATACCTTGAAGCACGCCGGTGGCGATCCACGCCGCGGTCCCGGTCTTCTCCGTGGCCATGCCAAGGGGGATCAGCCCCGCCAAGAGAAAGACCGTGCGCCAGTCCACCGCATTGTAGGCATCGTCGATGGTGATCACCCGGGTCACCACCATCCCCACCGCCCCGGTCATCAGACACACCGAGAGGTGGATCTTGAACACGATGACCATCATGAGGGCTGTGACCAGCCAAAATCCCGCAAAGAGAGCCTTGTCCGTCTTGAGCTCCTCGACCTCCACGGGGGTTGTAAACAGCAGACCGCCGTTCTGGTGCAGATACTGCAACCGTTTCCAGGTTCCGTGGAGCTCCAGCACATCTCCGACGCGCAGTGGCATGTTGGCGACGTCGGAGTGGAACTTTTCGTCGTGACGCCCCAGAGAGATAGTCGTGACCTGAAAACGCCCCTCGAACTCCACCTCGTTCAGGGTCCGACCCACAAGGTCGGACCGGGGCGCCACCACCGCCTCCACCTTTCCGCTCTCCTGGTCAGTCAGCTCCTCGGCGAAGACCTCTAGCTGCGGTTTGAGCTCGATCCCCTCCTCCTTGGCGAGGCGTTCGACGGCGGCCTTGGAGCCGAAGACGCCCAGGGACACGCCCGAGTGCACTTGCATCGTACTCGGCGGCGCCACGATCTTGTAGTCGGGGGGCTCCACAATCGCGACCACATTGACCAGATAGCGTTCCCGCAGGTCGTCCACGGTGACCGGCTCCCGGTAGTGCGTAAAGTCTGACGGCGTCTTCATCTCATAGATATCGTCGACGCCATCGTTCGGCGCGGAGGCCTCCTGGTCCTGGGGCTCGGAACCGGTCGGGGACTCCTCGGCCCGACCCTTGGGTAGGATCCAGCGCCCCAGCAGGACAAAGCAGGCGATGCCGCTTGCCACCAGGGCGGCGCCGATGGGAGTGACGTCGAACAGACCGAAGGGCTTGAGACCGAACTGGGCCATCAGGTCGTTGAGCAGGATGAGCGGGCTACACCCCACCAGAGTCATGGTGCCGCCCAGGATAGCCGAGAAGCCGATGGGCATGAGCAGCTTCGACATGGGGATCTTCAGCTTCTTGCTGACGCGCTGAATGGCCGGCAGAAACAGCGCTGCCGCCCCGATGTTTTGCATGAAGCTGGAGATGGCCGCCACGGTAATGGAGATGGCGGTGACGATGCGCGAGGTGGAGTTACCCGCGATCTTGAGCACCGGCCCGACGAGGTTGTTCACCAGCCCGGTCTTGTCCAGGCCAGCGCCGATGATGATCACAGCGATGATGGACACCACCGCGTTACTGCTCAGACCACAAAACGCCTCCTTGGGCGTCACCAACCCCATTAACGGCAGGGCGACCATGATCAGGATCGCGACCACATCGATCCGGACCCACTCGACAATGAATAAAAAGACGGCCACGGCGATCATGACCAATACCAGAATCATATCCAAGGTGAGTGCTTGCACGGAACATCTCTTGCTATCGCTACCCGGCTTTAACCACGTGGTTCAAACTACGTGCTACGGGCATTCAGTGAGTGTTATTGTAAAAAACTCAGTGATCTACCGGTCGGCAGACCCGAGGGTCTATGCGGGCGGGCTGACTTTGGGAGCGAACAGGAGGAGGCGGGTGTTGCGGATGCAAGCAGCTCGGTGGATTGCGTCGTGAAGGTTCGGAGCATGGCCCGGTGAGAGCCAGTCGGAACGCCGATTCAGTGAGACAAAGCGAGTCTCAGGCTCCGGATCCGGATCTGAATCCTCGGCCTCCACCATCCCGGGCATATGGAACGCTTCGGCCGGGTGTGGGGACGCCGGTGAGGTGAAACGGCGTTGGTCGAGCTCAGAAAGTGAGGCGCCAGCGAATGGCTGAGATTCGAAGTCCCGACCTGCCCCCTGCGCGGAGGTTCCGTCCCAAAATAACGCCAATGCGGCTACTGTAAATGCAGCGAGAACGGTCGTCTTGTTGTCGGTGGGACGAATCAACCTTGGGCCTCGTTTTTCTGAACAAAGGCCACTTTAACAGCATCGCCCGAACCAATCCATTGGAAAAATCCGCTCAGAATTCAGTGGGTCAGTTCCAGAACCGCCGTCCGCATTCCAGGCAACGGTAGGGAAAACGGCGGTACACCCAAGACAACGGTCTTTCCCACCATCGTCGATGGGATCTGTATACGTTGGTACTGTCACACTTCGAGCATAGCATTTGCAATCCTACCTATGATGGACGGAGCCATCCTTTGCTATTGCCTTTCGCCAACTCAATGCGTGTGGACGATGACAAGACCGAGGAGAAACAGCAGGGGAAGCCCGATCCACAGGAGCATGAACGTCGTCGCGTTCTGCTCACCCTCGCTTTCGGGAACTACCTGGCCCTGATCGAGCTGGCGGGCAGCCACGCCTTGGGAACCGGACTTTGAGGTCTTACGGGTTCGATGATTGCTTCGCATTGTTTTCCATTCATTGGTTTCGACGCCTGACCCAAGGGTCAAAATGTTCGATGCCGCAACGCTGGACGCAGCTCCAGCGATGGGCAGAACAACCGGTCAGTAGATTCGAAAACTCAGGCGGGCGGGCTCGCCTTGGGCGCAAACAGGAGAAGGCGGGAGTTGCGAATACAAAGGACTTGCTGGGATCGACCGTGTCGATCCGGAGTGCCATTGGTTGAGGTTCGGCCGACGGGTAAGGTCAGTGAGGAAACCCCGGTCTCTGGTTCCGGATCCTCGATGTCCCACGCACCGGGCAAATAGACGGTTTCAAACGGGACAGGGAGTCTGGGGACGCTGACCTGGAGCCGGTCGAGACCCTGAAGCGCACCAGCGGCGGGCCGCTGCAATGAGAAGTCCCGGTCAGCGGGCGATGCGGAGCCCCCCCCCCAGCAAATCGCCACTGCTGCCAGTGTACCTGCTGCGAGAACCCTGCTATGGCGTTTGTAGCCCACAACTATGGTATGGCCCCTCTGATTCAAAAAGGAAAGGGGGAAGACGGGTCTACAAACAACAGTCTGGGCTATGGCGATTTGTCGAGCTTGGCGGCGACTTGGGCCTGGCGGGATTCGCGGGTCTCGCCCACGGCGCCCAGGGCCAGCTTGAAGGTGACTGGGCCGATGACCTGGTTGAGTGTGATCACGGCGACGATCATGGTGGCCACGGCGGCGCCCCATTCGGGGAACCGGGCCTTGACGATGCCCGCCAGGCCGAGGCTCACACCGGCCTGGGTGATGAAGCTCGGCCCGCTCCAGCGCCGCATGACGGGCGAGTCGCCGGCGACCTTGCCGCCCACCCAGCCGCCCAGCCAGATGAGCAGGCAGCGACAGGTCACGATGAGGATGGCGATGAGCCAGGTGGCCTCGAGGGTGCGGATGTCCAGATCCGCTCCCACATGGGCGAAGAAGATGACGTAGATGGGCAGCGAGGCGTGGTCGATCTTCTCCATGAAGACGCGGCCGCTCGGGGAGTAGTTCTGGATCAGGAAGCCGGCGGTGATGCAGATGAGCATGGCGTGCAGATGGAACGCCATGCCGAACTGATCGTGCATGAGCACCGCGAACTGTTTGGAGCCGAAGGTGGTTAGGAACGCCACGCCGATGATGAAGATCATCAGCTCGACCTTGATGTGCTTGATGTAGAGCATCATCAGCCAGCCCAGCAACAGGCCCCCGCCGATGGACAGGACGATCTCCAGGGTCATGGTGATGATCAGGTTGAAGTCCATGCCCCCCGAGGTGGAGACCGCGGCCTGGCAGAGGGTGACTACTACTGCGAAAAAGGCGATCACCCCCACGTCCATGAGCACGGTGACGCCCAGCACCATCTCCGTGAAGGGTCCACGGGCCTTGGTCTCGCTGATGATGGCGATGGCCGATGAGGGCGAGCGGGCCACGGCGAAGGTCCCCACGATGGCGGCAACGGCCACGACGTGGATGAACGGCTTCCCGTCGAGGAAGGGCATGAGCGGGCGCGCGAGGATCATGAAGAGGGTCACCCCTCCAAAGACGATCAGGGTCAAAAAGGCCACGGTGAGCAGGATGACTCTCTTGCGATTCTTGAGCTCCTTGAGGCGCAGCTCCCCGCCGGCGGCCAGGGCGATGAAGGTGAGCGCCAGATCGTCGATGAGCCCCAGGTCGCGCACGGACTCGAGGGTCACCAGGTTGAGCACGTAGGGCCCAAAGGCAATGCCGGCCAGGATGTACCCCGTAATTTTGGGCATCTTGAACCCGGCGAGCACGTCTCCCAGGAGATAGGCCGCCAGCAACAAGAACCCAAAGGAGTAGGTGGTCCGCGCCCACGGGTAGATCATGGCGGCGGGAAAATCGAGCTGCATCAGCAGCATGAACCCCAGGACGACGAGCAGGGCGATGAAGCGCCTCACGGCTTCACCTCCCCTGTGCGGATCAGCAGGCTGCGGATGAGCGTGGGGCTGATCAACTCGTTTATGATCACCGCGGACAGGACCGCAGTAACCACCAGCCCGGAGTAGCCGGTGGGATGGATCTGACTGAAGTTGATGACCATGGCCACGGCGATGCCGCCCTGGGACATGAGCCCCAGCCCCAACCGGCTCGGAGCCCGAATCTCGGCCCCCACGGCACGCACGGCCAGGTAGCCTCCGGTGACCTTACCCACGAAACGGAGCGCGAGGTAGAGCGCCGCGAATCCCCAGGCCCAGGGAGTGGCGATGTTCCACATGGCCCCGGCGAGGATGAGCATCACCACATAGAATGGGTGCTCCAGCCGGGCCAACAGATAGAAGATGCGGTCCTTGGCGCCCTTCACGTTGGCCATGACCACGCCCGTGATCATACACACGAACAGCGGCGACAGCTTGAGGTACTCAGCCAGGCCGGCTCCGAAGAGGATCATGCCGATGACGAAGACCACCAGCTCCTCTTCGGAGCAGTGGTGCTGGGTGACCAAATGGAGCAGGAAGCCTGTGGTCAACCCGATGACAAGGGAGAACCCTATGGCGAGGATCCCCGCGCCGAAATGGCTGCCAAAAGGCGATTGGCTGTGCATCAAGGAGAAGGCAACGCCCACACCCACCAACCCCACCACCGAGTCCAGGCTCGAGATGTACTGGAGGAGCTCCATGAAGGGAGTTTTGCGGAGCTTCAAATCCCGGCTCAGCAACGACAGGGTCGTCAGCCCCGTGCACGACGCAGTGGAGGCCAAGACAAAAGCGCCCAGAACCTGCGGCGTGCCCCCGGTTCCGAAGGCGTACTTCATCAGGAGCCAGCACGGGAAAAAGACCACCGCCCCGGTGACCAGCGCCTGGATGACCACGATGAGGTCGTATCGCCAGGGCAAACGCTTGAGCTTGTCAAACTCTAGCTGGATGCCGAACAGGAGCCCCGCGAAGCCCAGGCAGAGGCTATACAAAGGGGTGAGGGATTTGATCGCCGCTGCGTCCAAGATGGCGATGAACTGGCCACCCAGGGCCACCCCCACGAGGATAAACTCCGTCCCGGTGAGATAGATGTACTGCGCCCCAAGGGGGATGTGCACCTTGGTGAAGGTCCTGCGGTAGCCAAAAAGCGCGATAATCACCAACAGGACAAAGCCGATGATGACCTTTACCAAGGAGCCTCCGTTGTGCCCATCTCAGAGATCTCCGGCGAGCCCCTTGACCCGGCTCAGGGGGACCGTGAACAAGATTCCCGAGCCCGGTTCATCGACGTCCCCCACGACCTCCTCGATGACGCCCACGGCGACGTCCATGAGGTCCTTTTCCACCACGGACATGATGACGTAGGTGTTCCCTCCGCCCACGGGAAACATGGACTTGAACCCCGCGAAGATGGGGACCTGGGTTGTCAGGATCTCCCCCATTCCCTTGGCGTCAATCACCGTGGCGCCGTGGATACCCACGTCCAGAAATCCCGTGAGGATCTCCTCCACCATGCGGTGTTGCCGAATGATGCAAAACAGTAGCTCCATGGAGATACCTCTCAGCCGGCGTGGCTGTGATCCTCCCGAACAATGAGCTCGAAAAGCGCGTCTGGAGAAGCGGCTTCGGTGGCGTCGGCGAGGAACCCCTCCCGACTCGCGATACGGGAGATGCGGGCGAGCAGTCGGAGGTGCGTCATCCGGGCGCCCGGCGGGCTCAGGAGCATGAACAGGATGTAGACCGGTTTTTCATCGATGGCATCGAAAGCCACCCCCTGGGGAACCTGGGCCAGGATACACAGGGACTCTTCCATCCCCTCCAGGAAGCAGTGGGGGATCGCCACCCCTTGACCGACACCGGTGCTGCTCTCCTTTTCCCGTTCGGAAAGCCGCTCCAGCAACGCATCGTGGGCGACACTGGGGAGTCGCCCAGACGTCCGCGTCGCCAGCTCGTCCAGCAGCGTCTGCTTATCGACGGGAGTGAGCCCCGTGAAGATCAACGAAGGATCGAGGTAGTCGCGCAGGTGCATCAGGCCCTCAGTTTTGGGTTTCGGAGAGAACCTGAAGTATTTCGCATGGGCAGCGGGTTTGTCAAACGTACTGGGTGGAACTAGGGTATCGCGCTGGCCTCGGCGACCAGGACGTCATCGATGTACCACCCCTCGTACTGAACGCTGCCGTCGGAGTAGAATCCAAATCCGATGCTGATCGTCTGGCCGACGTAGGCGGCGAGATCCATGGTCACCTCCTGCCAGACCTCATCAGCACCCTGCCAGCAATCGTAGCCCCCCTCGTTGCCGTCGTATGCGATATCCGTCGTGACGTGCCCGAACCCGGCGCCCAAATCGATGAACAGGGCGCCGCAGTCCCAACCCGACTCGGTGTTGACCCACATGTAGAATCGCAGGACGGGCGAGATGGCCGTCGCGAGGTTGATCGGAGGGGTCTCGGCCCTGTCCGCCGGGTAGTTGGCGTTGGTGGTGTAGGAGCCGCCGATGACGGTACCGATGACCGTGATCCCGCTGTAGGCGGTGGTGGGCTCGCCGGCAACCGTGGGGGTTCCCGATTGCCAATCCCCCCCGAGGCTCCACTGGGACACGCTGGCGGGATCCTCCAGGTCATCCCAGAAATACCACAGCAAATCTCCGCAGTTTGATACATCAAAGTCACACGAGCCCCCGCACCCCAAAGTCCCTCCGTCGTAGCCCAGGGAGGAGCAGCTCTCGCCGCGGAGGTCCGAGGCATCGCAAGCCTCGAAGCACTCGGCCGTGTCGTTTCCACAGGTGGGCGGGTTGCCCGTGCAACCGCTGAAGTCCAGGGCACACCAGTCCGTGCAGACCAGGGCACCGCCCTGGCAGCCGAACAAGGCGCAGGTCAGTCCGCCCAGGGCAAGTGAGTCACACTCCTCGCCTTCGGTGGCCTCGAAGACGCCGTTGCCACAGTTGGGGCAGCAGTCCTGGCGGCACCGCTCACAGGTCTCCCCCATGGTGTCCTCGCAGACCTGGTCCCCGCACTCGAACTCCAACCTGCAGGTGTCCGAGCAGCCGTCGTGGATGGTGAGATTGTTGTCATCGCACTCCTCTCCCGCCTCCCAGAGCCCGTTGCCGCATTCGGCCAGGCCGTCCTCGTCCCCGCAGCCCTTGTTGCATCCATCGCCCTCGTCGTGGTTGCCGTCGTCGCACTCCTCGCCCTCGTCGAGCACGCCGTTTCCGCAGTCGGGACAGCAGTCCACCGGGCACAGGTAACAGGTCTCGTAGTTCTGGGCCTCGCAATATTCGTTGCCGCAGACGAACTCCACTCGGCAGTTGTCACTGCATCCATCACCGCTGATGGCGTTGCCGTCGTCGCACAGCTCGGGGGCCTGCACCTCGCCATCACCGCAGCCGTCCTCGCGCTTACAATCCGCGCTACAGCCATCGCCGCTGTCGGTGTTGCCGTCGTCGCACAGCTCTCCCAGCTCATGAATTCCGTTTCCGCAGAAGCTACCGGGCACCTCATCCAGACACCGCGCGCTACAGCCGTCGCCGTCGGTCAGGTTGTCGTCGTCGCACTGCTCACCCACCTCGAGCCGACCGTTGCCGCAGCCCGTCTCGGTCTGGCAAGAGGCCGTGCAGCCATCTCCATCGTCGAAGTTGCCGTCGTCACACTCTTCGCCAACCTCCACATCCAGATTGCCGCAGAACCCCTCGACCATGCAGGTTGAGGTACAGCCGTCGTGATCCAGGCGGTTGCCGTCGTCGCACTGCTCCCCGAGGTTCAATAGCCCATTGCCGCACAGTGAGCTGCCGGTATCTACGCCCGTGGAGGGACACGCGACCAGCAGCAGCCCAATCCCGCAAATAGCAAACCCCACATAGGTGGACCTCATCGGTTCTCTCCTTCCGCCGTATGGACAGGCGCACTATATCACGCTGAAGACCCTTACCGGTATAGGCGGAGTATATGGAGGCGTGTGCGAGTTGGATCGTGAGACAATTCCCTATGTATCGAACTTTGCATCAGCGGGGTTGGGCGCCTCGGGTCCCCTGTGCGGGGCCCCGACCGAAGCGAAGCGCAGGATCCGGATGAGTTTCTTTGCGCCCTGTGCTACAATTATACCTTCTTTTTTTGTATCTTCGGTGACAGTCGTTCTTGACAACGTTAAATCGACTGTCGACACTTTGCCCCAGAGCCTGTAAGGCCGACGCATGGATCACCCCCCCCCACTGGATCCCATCGGCGACGACGAGCCCACGAGACTTCATGTCGTCAATCCGATAGCGCGCGCTTTCGGGGACTATGAGCTGATCCTGAAGATGGGCGCCGGCGGTATGGCCACGCTGTACCTGGGACGGGTGACCGGGCCCGATGGCTTTGAGAAGTTCGTTGCCATCAAAAAAATCCACGATCACCTCACCGATGAACAGCGATTTGTGGACATGTTCGTGGATGAAGCTCGGATTGCTTCACAAATTCACCACCCCAACGTGGTGGAGATTTTTGAGCTGGGCCGTATCAACAATGTCTACTTCATCTCCATGGAGCACGTCCATGGGCACGACTTCCGGCAGCTTCTCGCCGCCATCCAGAAGTCTGATCACAATAATCTCGGCTGGAGGATCGCGGCGACGATTGTGGCCCAGGCGGCCTCCGGCCTGCATGCCGCCCACGAGCTGACCAACGCCAACGGAGAGAACCTCGGCGTGGTTCATCGGGATGTGTCTCCGGCGAACGTCCTTATCTCCTATGGCGGGGACGTCAAGGTCATCGACTTCGGCATCGCCATGGCCGCCGAACGTCTGTCCCAAACGACTACCGGAACCCTCAAGGGCAAGATCTCCTACATGTCTCCCGAGCAGGCCACGGGGGGAAAGGTGGATCGGCGCACCGACGTCTTCGCCTTGGGCATCCTGCTGTTCGAAAGCACCTGCATGAGGCGATTGTTCAGGGGGGAGAACGACGCCATCACCCTGCAGCGTCTCCTCACGGCGGACATTCCGCGTCCCTCCGGGTACGACCCCACAATTCCGCCTCGCCTCGAGTGGATCATCATGAAGGCGCTGTCGCGGCGTGCCGAGGACCGGTTCAGTACCGCCAAGGAGATGTCGCACGCCTTGTCAAAGCTCCTACTTGAGGAGGCCTCGGATGAATCATTCCCACAGCTCACGGATTTGATGCAAGAGCTGTTTAGCGACAAGAAGGTCGAACGGGACGCCGACATCCACATCGCCTCCCAGGAGACCGTGATCAGCGACATCACTGACAAGGTTTCCACGCTTGCTCCGAGAGAAGAGTACATCATACGGCGCGATGGTTTTGGTGCGATCCCCGGCGTCTCGTCGGGGCGCCCGAATCGTCGAAAGCTCCTCGCGGGGCTCGTGATAGGAGGCGTCATCTCCGTTGTGCTGGGGAGTATCGCGTATTTTGAGCTTCGATCCGGAGGAGTAGAGCGCTCTGTAAATGGCGGAGCTTCCTCCGTGGCCAACAAGCCGAGCAAACGGGTGCAGCTGGTCTTCTACGTGACCCCGAAGGACGCGTCCCTCCATCTCGACGGAAAGAAAATCTCCAACGATCAGGGCAAATACAAGCGTATTGTACCGCTGCTTCGAGGTGAACGACCGGTAACTATCCTCGTCAGCGCCAAGGGGTACGCTTCCAAGGAGAGCCGGTTACTGCCGGTCAAGGATCAGACCTTCACCTTGTCGTTGGAGCGGAGCATTGTTCCCCCGAGGCCGAAAGCAATGATCCCCAAGACCATGCGTCCCCCTCCCATGCGCCGTATCACAAGGCCCCGGCGGAGGGTTCAGCCGCCCCGGCGTCGTACCACCGGCATGCGAAGTGGGACAGGCGCCATTGAGTTCTAGTGATGGAATTCATGAGGCAGACAGCCTATCGTACTCCTGCTTGACCGCAGGGCGGTATTTCGTGTATATTCCGCGCCGTGCACGATTCCCCAAAGCGTTGATTCGTGGCCTAATCGAGCCTCGGACCAACCGCCACCAAGAACCTGTGTGGTACTAGCCAGGGTGGGCCAACGCCGAGCGCGCACCCCATGCATGAGCATTATGGTAGTCATTGACGAAAGGTGAATAATCTTCATGAAGAACGCCCAAAGTCCTGCGGACACTGAAAAAGATCCGGGCGCCGACCTGGAGGGACAGGTCGTCCAACATAAGATCCGACCTGAGTGGGGGCCCGCCGTCCTGGTATGGAGGCGCGAGGAAAAGAGCGGCTTCCAGTTTGAAGACGGGCAGATTCGCGCGTTCAAGGACGACTGGCTCCACATGTTGGTGCCCATCGCCGGAACCCTGGATCCCACCTCTCAGCTCGCTCTGTTGCTCATTCGGCGGGCCGAGCTGGCGGAGGAGGAGGCTCGCGACGGATCCAAGAGGGTCGCAAAGCCGGCGCTCCCCTTCGAGGAGCAGGTGCGACGCTTCCGGGTCGAGTATCCGGAAGGGTTCGCCGGCGAGGTCTGGCAGAAGTCCATCCGCGGAGAGGGTGAGACGCGCCGGCTCAAGCGGTTCCGGAACCCCGCCCTGAAGGAGGCACAGGAGCAGCTATCCAAGAAAAACCTGGGTGCTCTCATCAAGGCAGAGCAATACGAGGACGCCTGGAAGATCGCCATTAAGGTGATGCGCGGTACGGATTTGATCGCCCCGAGTCAGCTCAAGGCGGTCAAGGACCTGGAGCCGGAAATGTGGCCCGGGTACGTCAACGCGCTATTTAACTTCCTCCACGGTGACGAGCCGCTGGAGACCCGGTTCGACGCCCACGTGGCCTCCGTTGGTCGCCAAAACTGTAGCTGGCAGTTGGCCACTGCGCTGCTGGCGCTGTTGTACCCCACCGAGTACGTTTGTGTGCGTCCGAGCAACTTTGGAACCCAAGCGCGGCTGCTGGCGCCCCATCTGCGCATCTCGTCGATTCCGAACGGACGCAGCTACGGTGGCTGGCTCGCCATGGCCAAGAACGTCCAGCAGAAGCTCGTGGACTCCACCACCGTGCCCGGCGACCTCATGGACGTGTACGACTTCATCCGCCTGACCGCCCGCACCAGCTAGAGCTGGCCAGAGCTGGCCAGAACTGCCAGCGAACCGCCACCACCAGAGTGTTGTTCAACCGGGGACCTTGATCTCGAGATCCGTGATGGGATAGGCCACACAGGAGTGGATATAACCGTGCTCCACATCGGATTCGCGGATCGCGGTCCCGGGCGGCATGAACACCTCACCGGATAGGACCTGCACACGACACACGCCGCAGGCGCCCGACCGACACCGGGCGGGGGTCACGATCCCCACCCGCTCCAGGGAGTTCATCAGCGGCTCCCCCGCACGAACCGTGAAGGTGCCCTGGCCCTGTACCACCAGGGAAAGTGACGTATCCCCATCCACGTCGGCCGGCCAACCGAGCTCCTTGGTGATGTCTGGGGGCGGGCCGTTCAGGTCCAGCTTGATGCGGTGCTGGGGGACCCCCAGCTGTAGCAGCTCGCTCCGACAGAAGTCGGCCATGAGCCGAGAGCCACACACGTAGTAGCTCCGGTCCCCGGGCGTGCCGGCTTCTGAGGGGGCTCCCACCTGGCGGCGAATGAGCGCACCGTCAAGGAGCCCGGTCAACCCCGTGTACCCCCCAGGTGGATCGGAGATCACCAACGAGTACCGGAAAGCATCTCCCAACTCCTCGGCCATCCGGTCCAGCTCAGCTCCGAAGATGACGTCTTCGGGTACGAGGCAGCCGTACACCAGATGAATCCGTTTGGTCCAGCCGTGGTGGAATCGATCCCTCAGGATACTCATGAAGGGCGTGATGCCGCTCCCGCCGGCCAGGAACACCAGCTCTTCGCGGTCGGTGATCTCGTCGGTGTGGAAATGGCCGTCCGCTCCGGTGGTCTCGAAGTGGTCGCCCACGCGGGCGCAATCCAGCAGATAGGACGAGACGAAGCCGCCGGGGGTCCGCTTGACCGTCAAGTCGAGGAAGCCGATCCCCGGTCGCGAGGACGGGGTGAAGGGGCGGCTGGTCTTGACGCCGTCAATCTCCACGAAGAGATTGACGTATTGCCCCGCCTGAAAAAGTGGCATCTCGCCGTCGGTGCGCTCTAGCCGAAAGGTCTTCGTGCTGGCGGTCTCCTCGATGATCTCGGTCACCCGGACCGCCATCTGCGAGGTGTGGAAAGCGGCCACCACCGACTGCATGGGATCACTGTAGGGCTTAGCCGTGTAGTCGATACCATGCTTGAGGTGGGGCTCCACCAGGAGGGTATATCCCACCTTCGCCGCCTGGGCAGCGTCCTGGATCACGTGCAATAGCTGCTTGGAAATTGGGTGCATGTGCTAGGCCCCCCCTCGCTGGCGAGTCACGTGGCGCGCCACCGTTTTGCCCGACAGCATGCAGGGCTCGAAACCACAGCCCGGCTGCGTCCAGGCGCCCACGAAGAACAGCCCCTCCAGCGGTCCACGGTTGGCCATGCGCAGCACAGTGTGGTCATGGGCGTGATTGTCGAAGCCGTAAATGCTACCACCGCGAGCGCCGGCGTAGCGGATGTTCGTAATGGGGGTCGCGACCTCCACGACCTCAATGTGATCTCGCAGGTTCGGAGCAATACGCTCGGTCATGGAGATCATGGCCTGCGCGATACGCGTCTTCGTGGCGACGTAATCCTGGGGACGGACGCGGGTCCACGCCTCTCCATAGGAGAGCGCCGTCAAGGTCAAGGCGGTGGTGCCGGGGGGGGAAATGCTCGGGTCGATGACATTGTAGACGGTCACCGCGATCCCTTTGGGGGGCACCACCTGATTCGTCATCTCCCAGTGGTTCTCCAGATCGTAGTCATCGGCGATGAAGTTTGCGTAGGAGGTGAGGCCGACCTCCTCCGGGGGACAGGCGAGCCCCAAATACACGTTGATCGACGAGGGCCCCACGGTCCTGGGCCTCAGGGAGCGGAAAAACTCCGCCGGCAAATTGTCCTTGCCGATGAGCTGGTTGCAGGTGGAGATGGGGTCTCCATTCGAGATCACTACCTCCGCCTCGATCCGCTCTCCCTGGTCCGTGACGACGCCATTGACGCGATCGCCGGCGGTCGTGATGGTGGAGACGCCCGTGGAAAGGCGAAGCTCGCCCCCATACTCCTCGAAGGCGGCCACGAAGGCGTTGCTGAGCGCCTGAGACCGCCCCGTAATGTAAACGGGGCCGTGTTTCATGTAGGTCGTGAGCACGCCGGACATGTACAGGAACGGCGCCTTGGACACGGCGTTTCCGAGGTAGCCCCAGTACTGGCTCAGCACGGCTCGCGCTCGCGGATCCTGCACGTCTCGGCGCAAGATCGTGTCCCAGGTGGCCAACAGATACCGCGCCAGGTTACGGAAGCGGGGAATCCCCACGATGATGTCCGGCACGCCCCTGATGTCCTCCGCCTGCATGGCCTCGTCCATGGTGGCGCGCACCCGTCCGAGGAAGGTTCGAATCCCCTGCGCATCGTGCGGGAAAGCATTGCACAGCGTGTCCTCGTACGCCTGTGCCCCCACGGGCATCACCAGGTCCAGCCCCGGAAACACCGAACGGTACATCTCGGGAATGTTGATGAATTCGACGCGCTGGGCGACCCCCAGATCCTCCAGATAGTGATACAGGCCCATGCGCTCGTCGGGCGATCCGATTCCGGACAGCTCGTGCAGTGACACCTCGAACTCGAACCGCCCCCGGCAGAAGCTCGTCGCATACCCGCCCGGGAGGTTGTGCCGCTCCAAAAGGAGCACGTCGAAGCCGCTTTTCGCCAGCCGAGTCGCCGCTGAGAGTCCTCCCAGCCCCGCCCCAACGACGATGACATCGTAACGTTTTTTTCGATTCAAGGGGTCCACGGGCATGTGCAGGTTCATGCGATTCTTCTCTCAATCGCCAGAGTATAGGCACCGCTGGCGCATCGGACAAGTAGCACATCTCACCCCGGTCTGCCATGTCTTGCGGACTTGCGGCAGGTTTGATCCGAGAAGCATAGGCCATGCCTCCGCCACCGCCCTGGGAATG
>JAOZUO010000260.1 GCA_029938605.1 Deltaproteobacteria bacterium
TGCCCACGGACGCGGCGCCTCCGGCGCCAGCGGGGAACGTCTGTGATCAAATGGGGGGACCAAGGAGGAGTGGCGAAAATCTGGCGATCGGCGTAATCTGTAGGGGCCGTACTGTTGTTAGATCGGTTTTATGGAGTTCAGAGGAGTATGAGGATCCCATGAAGAACGCAATGCATTGGAGAGCCGTGGTCGCCGTGGGTGCCGTGGTCGCGCTGAGCAGTGTCCTGGTGGTGGTGTCGGGATGTCAGGCGGGGGGCGAGCCGTCCCTTCAGGAGCGATGCGATGAGGCCGTGGCCAACCTCACCCGTTGCTACCCGGACCTGGCGGCGGAGGGGGAATGCACCGAGGAAACCCTGGCCATGTATGAGTCCCACGCCTTGGACGTCGAAGCCTGCGACTCCATGGACAACCTGGGCAAGGCGGACGCCTTCGGCTTCAGCGACTGTACCCCGGGGACGCATGTCTGCGGATACATCTTCTGCTGCGACGACTACGTCATCACCAAGCTCCCCTATACCGACGACTTCAACATCGTGGGCCTGGTGGACGACTACCAGGCTCTGATCCCGGAGGGGGCCGCACTGGACTTCCTCTACGCCACCCGCGAGGATCTGCTCGATGGAATGGCCCGGACCTGGGAGCAGGACGTGTCGGAGCTCCCTGGCGCGGCGTCCCTGCCCATGGCGGTGGAGTTGAGCAAGCTGCTCATCGAGGTGGACTACGATCAGTTCATCGCCCAGATGCCTCCCCAGGACTGGGGCGTGGAGCTCGCTTACTACCTGGGCGGCGAGGTGATCGTCTACGAAGAGGATGAGCTGGGGCGGGCCGTGCGCCAGGCTGAGCGCATGGTCTTGTCTCCCATCAAGATCGACATGGACCTCCGTCTGGGGAACATGGACATGACCAAGGTGGAGGTAATCCAGTACGAGGCCGACCGCGCCAAGGTCTACTGGCGTGTGTACTACTCGGACAACGACTCCACCGAAACCGATGTGGGCTCCGTGGAGTTCATCCGCCACGACGAGACCTCCACGCTGGTGGTGTTCCACTCCGCCCACCGCTTAAACGCCCCCTTGGGCATCCACCTGTCCAACGACATCGTTCAGTTCTCCCTCCAGACCTTCTTCCTGGATCACGCCGAGAACTACGCCGACCTCTTCTCCTACTAAGGACCCTTAGGCTAAGGACCCTTAGGCTAAGGACCCTTAGGAACCTGATCCTCCTGGATTTTCCGCCTCGATAGTGGAGCGCCAAAGCCGGTTCCATGGCCATGGAGCACATGCACGCTCATTAGTCCCACTCCCGTTGCCAATACGGCCCTTGAATTTCAGTGCCCTTCCGACGTAAAATCACCGATGTGATGTTGTATCTACGTTATTCGGGCCGTTGTTCGGGTTTGGGTCACCGCTTCGCAGTGCTTGTGGCAGCGGTAGCGTTGCTGTTGCAGGGTTGTGAGAGCCGCGTTCCCGATGGTTCGACAGCGCAGTTGGGCCGTGGGGTGGAGCAGGGAGGTGTTTCGACGGACCTGGTTCCGGCCGGTCCGACCCGGTTCACCGCCGCGACCGGATATCGTGTCTCGCCGGCCCCGAGTCCCTCGGGGCGATGGCTGGCCGTGGCCGGCCTACGTGGACAGGGGCTATACCTGTTGCCGGCGGACGGCGGTCGCGAGCGGGTGGTGGATGCGGACTTTCGCGGCCCCTGGCGCTGGCGGAATGACGGGGCCCGAGACGTGCTCTGCTTCGGTAGCGGCGCCACCGCCGACGCTCTGGACGCCGAGACCTGGGAGGCGCGGCCGCCCTGCGCCCCCGTAGCCCACCACGAAGAATGGGGCGACCGAATCCACAAGGTCGGTGGGCGGACTTTCTATCACAACAGCCGCGTGGGGACCGTCACCGTGGTGCACGATCAGGGCGTCGAAATGATTCCGCTCGATCGTAGTGCCTGGGGCGCGAAGGTTTCACCGGACGGCCGGTACGTGGCCTACTGCACCGGCAACCTCGCCAAGGCGGAGCTGATTCTGTTGGATGTGGCCGCCGGACGTACCCAGCGCCTCGGCACGGGCGCGCACCCGGCCTGGTTCCCCGACAGCGCGCGGCTCGTGTACACCGCCATTTCGCGCATTGAGCGGTTGGGCCGCGCGGCGATGGTGACCGCGGCGACCCTGCGCCTCTACGAGGTCGCCACGGGAAAAAGCCGTGTCTTGGACCCGACCAGTGGACAAACCGCACAGCGAGCCGAGGTGCAACCCGCCGTGTCCTCCGACGGCCGAAATATCGTGTACGCGGACTGGCGTTCGGGCGCTATCTACCGGGTGTCAGCGCCCCGCAAGGTAGTGCCATGAGGGCGGTTAGCCGGCGACGGGTCTCTTCTGTCGTAGCCGCGGCGCTGCTGGGGTTGGCGTTGCTGGTGGCCGCTCCCCCATCGGCCCGGGCGGTGCATGAGTGCGGCGGCACTCAGGACACCTGCGTCTGCGGCGGCGCCAATTTCTGCTACTGCTGCAGCGACACCACCAACGGAACCAACCATGGGAACTGCGTCTGGTACGCCTGGCACAAGGCCTGCTGTGTGTGGGGTATCACATTGGAGTGGTGTACGGACGCCTCGACCTGGGACTCCTACGCGACGAACAACGGCTACACATTGCTCACCACGCCCTGCGTGGACACGATCTTCGTCTGCGAGACCTACACCTCGGAGTGCAACTCCGGCGGCTACGGACATGTGGGGTGGGTCAACGCCGTGTTCCCTGACGGCTCCATCGACGTGGAGGAGCAGGGCTGCTACTCGTGGTATGGCATTCGAACCCGCAACTTCAACGCCGCGGCGGCGTCGCCCACCATGTACTACATCTACGAGCCCGGGGTGACCTCCTGCGCCCAGTGCGACTGCAACCCCGGCGACGTGGAAACGGACGGTTGCGGAGACTGTGGCACCGAGTCACGCACCTGCGGCGGGGACTGTCAGTGGGGCGGCTGGAGCGCCTGCCAGAACGAAGGCGTCTGTACCGACGGCGCCACCCAGGGTTGCGGCAACTGCGGTGGAACCCAGCAGTGTCAGGCGAACTGCCAATGGGGCGTCTGTGTAGAGACCTGCCCGGACTCCTCGGTGCCACTGCCCGATTCGACGACGCCACTGCCCGATTCGTGGGTTCCTCCTTCCGACGGGGCCACGACGACGTCCGATTCGGGCACGGGGCCCCTCCCGGACGGGGCCGCGCCCCAGTACGACTCCGGCACCACTCCCATCGATCCCGGTTTGGTCACCGGCGGCTGCGCGTGCCAATCCGGCTCCGGTTCCGGTTCCGGCTCCGGCTCCGGCTCCGGCTCCGGTCTCGTGCTGCTCCTGGTGTTGTCGGTACTGATCGTCCGCCGCCGTCGTCGTTGCTGATCCAACCTGTTCGAAGTAGCTAAGCGCCCACCATGAGCGCCTACGATAAACAAGCGAGGGTACCGGCCAATGGCGAACTACTACCTGGATAACGAAGATCTCCAGTACTACATGAAGCAGGGTATCGACTGGGAACCCATCGTGGAGATCACCGAGTACGGCTATCGGGCCGCCGACGGGCACGCCAACGCGGCCGAGGCGACCCAGTTCTACGAGGAGGTTGCCGAGATGCTGGGCCAGTTCGTGGCCGAGGAGATCGCGCCCCACGTGGCGGAGATCGACGCCGAGGGCGTGCGACTCCAGGACGGTGAGGCTCAGGTGCCGGCCAAGCTGCGGCAGATCTTTGAGCAGATCAAGGATCTGGATCTGCACGCCATGTGCTTGCCCCGGGAGCTCGGTGGCATGAACGCGCCCATGCTGCTGTACTACGTCAACTCCGAGGTCATGGCCCGGGCGGACGTCTCCACCATGGCCCACTTTGGCTTTCATGGCGGCATCGCCATGGCCATGCTGATGTTCTCCATCCTCGAAGGGTCTACGGAGTTCGACAACGAGAAGCTCGAGATCACCAAAACCCGCTTCGCCGATTACATCGAGGAGATCGTCGCGGGCCAGGCCTGGGGCTGCATGGACATCACCGAGCCCGGCGCCGGCAGCGACATGGGCGCCCTTCGTGCCCGGGGGGAGGTGGATGACGACGGCCAGTGGACCGTCAGCGGTGAGAAGATCTTCATCACCTCGGGCCACGGCAAGTACCACTTCGTCATCGCCCGCACCGAGAAGGTGGAAAACCCCGACGACCCCATGTCGGGACTCCGCGGGCTGTCCATGTTCCTGGCTCCCACCTACACCGAGGACGCCGACGGCAACCGCGTGCGCATCGCGCCCATGGAGCGGGTGGAGGAGAAGCTCGGCCACCACGGCTCGGTTACGGCCACAGTGAATTTCGACCGAACCCCGGCGCACCTCATCGGCCGGCGTGGCGAGGGGTTCAAGCATATGCTCACGCTCATGAACAACGCGCGCATCGGCGTGGGGTTCGAATCCCTGGGCCTGTGCGAGGCCGCCTACCGCAAGGCCAGGGACTATGCGGCTCAGCGCCCTTCCATGGGCAAGACCATCGACCAGCACGAGATGATCGCCGACACCCTCGACGAGATGGTCACAGACATTCAGGGGATCAGGGCGCTGGCCATGCACGCCGCCTACCATGAGGAGCTGTCCACCAAGATTGGGCTGGTGCTCAAGTTCATGCCGCCGGCCTACGAGGCCCGCCGGGCCGAGCTCGAGGAGCAGCTCAAGGTCTCGCGGGCCGCCGGGCGTCGGGTGACGCCTCTGCTGAAGTACCTGGCCTCGGAGAAGGCCGTGGAGATGGGGCGGCGTTGCATCCAGATCCACGGTGGCAACGGGTACATCGTGGAGTACGGCGCCGAGAAGCTACTGCGCGACGCCCTGGTGATGCCCATCTACGAGGGCACCAGCCAGATCCAGTCCCTCATGGCCATGAAAGATACCCTGGTGGGCATCATGAAGAACCCCCAGGGCTTCGTGAAGCGGCTTGCCCAGTGCCGGGTCAGGGCGTACTCCGCCAGAGAGCCCCTGGCGCGGCGAGTGGCGCGCATTCAGCAAGTGTCCACCGGTGTGCAGCAGTATCTGATCACGCGTACGGCCTCGGATAAGTTCCGCTCCCTGTCGGGAAAGCCCCTCACCGAGTGGCCCAACTCATTTCTCAAGAACTGGGATCCCAAGCGAGACTTCTCCTGCGCCATGCTACACGCTGAGCGCTTGACCCGGCTGCTGGCCGATGAGGTCATCTGCGAGATCCTGCTGGACCAGGCAGTCAAACATCCCGAGCGCGCTGACGTGCTCGAGCGGTATCTCGAGCGGGCGGAGCCGCGGTGCGCCCACCTGCAGAATGTCATCACCACCACCGGCAACCGGCTGCTGGCGAAGTTGAACAGCGGTGGCGGGGACGTGGTGTAGCGGTCCCTACCCGAGACAGGATCTACTATGCGTGACTACCTATTGGAGCTGGGCCAAAATCCCAACGTGCGCAAGGCGGTCGCCAGCCTAGGGCTGCCGTTGCCCATGCCGCAGGTGCTCCGGCGGGATCGGGGGGGGGCTGGGTCGACCGGCCCTTCCAGGACGAGGACGTGATCGTAGGCGGCGTTGGGCCCGGCCCTGGCCATGCCCGAGGTGCTGGGCAAGACCCACTACGGGCTCGAGGATATGGACCTCATCGACATCCATGAGGCCTTTGCCGCCCAGGTGCTCTGCATCACCAAGATGCTCGCCATCCGCCCCTTCGCCCGGGAGCGCCTGGGCCGGGAAGAGGCCGTGAGCGAGGTGGACCCCGAGAAGCTGAACGTCCACGGTAGCTCGGTGTCCATCGGCCACCCCTTCGGTGCCACGGGGGCGCGCATGGTGACCACCATGGCCAACGAGCTACGCATTACCGGCAAGCGGCGAGCGCTTCTGGGCCTCTGCGCCGCCGGCGGTATCGGCGGCGCAGCGCTGCTTGAGCGGCTCGAAGACTAAGGACCCGCTCCCTATGGCGTGTACCAGACCTCGATGTCGTCCACGAGGGCGCCGAGGGCGCCGCTGTTCGAGCCATCGGCGTAGAACCACAGCTCGATTTCGAAGTTGGGATTTCCCACGCCCACCGTGATGTCGTAGGATTTGGAAACCCACCCGCCGGTGTCTTCGCCAATGGTCTCCAGGGTGACCCAATCAGAGCCACCGCCCAGGTGGTTGTAGCTCACCGAGAAGTAGTCGTCTCCGTCGGTGACATGTACCCAGACCCATAGGTCGAAATGCACGGTCCCCGTAGCGGTGCTGAGATCCACGGTGTGCACTGCCCAGGCCCCCATGTTGTTGTCGTAGGTATCGTCGCTGACACCGTGGAACCCTTCGCCCACGCACCACAGGGACTTGGTGCCGCTGTGGGCAGCGAGGGTGTTCGGCGCCCAGGTGTCCACCAGGTCCAGGATCGGATAGTTGTCGCCCGTACTCCAGCCGTTCTTCCAGGCGCCGTCGAAGCCGTCGGCGAAGACCACCACCTTGCAGTCTTGGAGGCAAGCGCCGCCATGCTCATTCGTGTCGCAGACCCCGTCCCCACAGGTGTAGTTCGTGCAGTCCTCGCGGCAGGCGTCGGGGTTACCATCGCTGTTATTTACGCCTTCATCGCACTGTTCGCCCGGGTCGACCTGGCCGTCGCCGCAGGTCGTACAGGCCGTCGTATCAAAGGCGCAGGCGGGGTCGCAGGTCAGGTTGCCGCCGTCAAAGCCCTCACTCAGGCAGTCGGCGTTGTTCAGGTTCGCGCCTTCACAGTCCTCGCCCGCCTCCAGGACGCTGTTGCCGCAATCCGTACATGCGGATTCATCGAAGACGCAGCCCGAGGTGCAGGTGAGGGTGCCGCCGTCGTGCCATAGGGATCCACAGGTGAAGCCGTCCAGATCCGCACCGTCGCAGTCCTCCAGTCCGGTCCGCAAGCCGTCACCGCAGGTGTCGCAGCCGCTGGTGTTGAACTGGCAGTCCGCGCCGCAGGAGAGCACGCCGGCGGTGAACCCCAGGGTGGCGCAGGTCTGCCCCTCCAGGTTCCCGCTGTCACACAGCTCACCGGCGTCGATGACACCATCGCCGCAGCCCGAGCCCGTACAGAGGTCGGTGTCAAAATGGCAGGTCTCCGAGCAGGAGAGGGAGCCGCCATCAAATCCCAACCCTTCGCAGGTCCCCCCCTCCAAGTCATCGCCGTCGCAGTGCTCAGCTCCCTGCTGTTCATCATCACCGCAGGTGGAGCACCCCAGAAAATTGATTTCGCAACCGGTGGTGCAGGTCAGGTCGCCGTTGTCGAAACCAAAGGTCACGCAGGTTTGTCCGCCGAAGGCGATCCCATCGCAGGCCTCGGCCTGGTCGATGATTCCGTTGCCGCAGACCGCCGCTTGGCTGTCACCCGCATCGGGAACCACGGCGGCGTCGTCGTACACTCCCTGGAAGGGGACCCCGGACTTGTCAAAGACGCAGCCGCTCCCGCCGACCAGGATCCCCAGGGTCACGGCGAGGAAAAAACCACGGATAGAATAGGGTATTGAGGAAGCCATTTGGGCGCAGCCCTTTACGTTTCTCTATATGTCTAAATTCTAGCACGAACTGTCCATCCCCGTCATTCTTCCGTGCGGTTCACGAAACGTGAGCGTAACGGCACTATCGATAAATAAATAGTGAAGCATTCACATGTTGTTTTTCTCTTTGGGTGCCGAAGTCGCCTAGGCCTTGTCTTTAGGTAATTAGGTATAACATCGCGATAATATTGTGGATATATTGGCCCGCGCCGGCGTGTCTATGCCTGATGCCCCGATGGCATTGCCTTTGCAATTACTGCGCTGCGAAATCTCATCGTGGACCCGTCGCCCCAAATGGGTGACGGAATGTGGAAGGACGCTGGAAGGACGCAGCCATGAGAAAGCCCGACGACG
>JAOZUO010000123.1:136-25889 GCA_029938605.1 Deltaproteobacteria bacterium
GACACTGGCGACCGTTCCACGTGAGGCCACGCCGACACTGGCAGCGGTTCCCAACCTTGACCTGGCCGCCACGGCAGCGCACGGGACGCAGACACTGGCGACCGTTCCACGTGAGGCCACGCCGACACTGGCAGCGGTTCCCAACACGGACCTGGCCGCCCACGCAACGCACCTGTCGCTTGCACCGGCCACGAATGAAGGTCAGTCCCGGGCGGCACAGACAGCGATTCCCCACCTGGACCTGGCCACCCCGACAGCGCAGGCGACGCGTACACATGCGCCCATTCCAAACGGTTTTTCGCGGACACACACAGCGGTTGCCACGAGCGACCTTACCACTGTGGCACACCAGCCGCCGCCGCACACAGCGACGACCGCGCCAGACCGTGTTCGCCGGGCAGGTACACCGTCCGGCGATATTGATCTGGCCGCCTCGGCAGCGCAGGCGGTACTTGCAGGTGCGGCCGTTCCAACGGGAACGAGGCGGACACACGCAACGGTTGCCGCGCAGCACCCGGCCGCCCCGACAGATGACCTGACGCTTGCAGCGACGGGCCCGCGGATTCCAGAACGTACCGAAAGCGCACACGCAGCGGTTGCCGCGCAGCACCTGGCCGCCCCGGCAGCGCACTACGTTCTCACACCGGCGCAGATTGGAGTTCCACTTCTGACCCCGCACACATACGCAGCGTTTGCCGCGCAGCACGGCGCCGCCGACACAGCGCTTGGCGAAGACACAGCGGCGCTGGGCGAAATTCCAACGATAGCCGGCCAGACACACGCAGGTTCCCCGACGCAGCACTGAGCCGCCTCGACACACAATCCGCCGCTGGCAACGACGCTGGAAGTAGTTCCATTTGTAGCCACGTCGACACTGGCACCGGCCGTGACGCAACCGGGCGCCGCCGGTACAGACGATCTTCCGCTGGCACTGCCGGTATTGGTAGTTCCAGCGCTGCCCCGTGGGGCACGCACACCGGCCGTAGCGCAGGAAGGCGCCACCGGTACAGACGATCTTCCGCTGACACTGACGGTAGGAGAAGTTCCACCGGTACCCCGCCGGACATACACACCGACCGCCGCGCAGATAGGAGCCGCCCGTGCAGACGACCTTCGTCTGACACTGCCGGGTGTAGTAGTTCCAAAACTGCCCCTTGGGGCATACGCACCGGCCGCCGAGCAGGGAGGCCCCACCCGTGCAGATGATCTTCCGCTCACACTGCTGGGTGGAGTGGTTCCACTGCTGGCCCGAAGCGCAGATGCACCGACCACTGCGTAAAAAGGAGCCGCCCGAGCAGATGATCTTCTGCTCGCAAAGACGATTGTAGGAGTTCCAGACCTGGCCGGTCGGGCACACGCAACGACCGCCCTTCTGGTAGGCCCCGCCCATGCAGGTCAGCCGCACCTGGCATCGGTTGGCGGTGGGATCCCAGTAGGAGCCGGACTGGCACCTACAGGCGCCGTTGAGGTAGATCATGCCGCCCGTACACGAAATGGGCGCAGCGCACCGCTGAGTAGAAGAGTTCCACACCGTTCCCGACGGGCAAACGCACTGGCCGCCCATGGCATAGGATCCACCCGTGCAGTTCTGCGTCGGCGTCTCAGGAGGCGTCGGAGGCGTGGCTATCGCCTGCTCGCACAGGCGCGTGGTCGCGTTCCAGTTGCTCCCGGTCGGACAGACACACTGGTCGCCCTGGCGAGTGGTTCCGGCCGGACAGGCGGGCTGGGTATTGGCCCCAGCGGTCATACAGCGCTGCTGCTGCTGATCCCACTGGGTGTTGACCGGACAGGAACACTGTCCGTTCGCGGCGAGGACCTGGCCCCCTGGACACTGATTCGTGGTAGTCCCTCCACCGCCTTGTACGGGGAAACAGGACGGAAGCACCAGCACCGCTGCCAGCAATACACCACCTAGAACAAATCGTTTTGTACCTTGCATGCCGAAGATGCCTCCTTACGTCTCTATTTCGACCACGGGCTGTTAGACGTGCCTGTTCAAAGGGTGTTCATATAATCACAGCACTACCTTGGGCTCAACGGAATATTCGGGTTTCCACAAAAAGCCCAAAACCCCAATGAAAAGGAAATAATTATCACTGCTTACCGGCATCACCCCACCCCTGCCAGGGGATCGAATCCACATCACCCAGCAACTCGAACCACTAGGCCAGCGCCCGGAGATCTCCACCCGTAGACCACCGCTGGGGTCGCGAGGTACTCGAGTCTGTTTCTGGGCCGTGGCCGAAGTCCAGGACTTTTCCCAGTGGATTCCCAGCGACGACTTTGCTACTACGGAGGCAAATCCCAAGAACCAGGAGGCCACTGTGCTCAGCTACGATCTCACCGACGAACAGGAAATCCTCAGAAAGAGCGTTCGCGACTTCGCCCAAGACGTCATCAAGCCCCAAGCCCACGACCTCGACGAGAAGGAGTCCTTCTCCGTGAAGATCACCCAGCAGATGGCCGAGCTGGGGCTCTTTGGGTTGTTCGTCTCTGAAGAGTATGACGGTACCGACATGGGCTATGTGGCCTACATCATCGCCGTGGAGGAGCTCGCCCGGGTGGACGGCTCCCAGGCCGCCACCGTGGCCGCCGGCAACTCCCTGGGCATCGGGCCCATCTACTACTTCGGCAACGAGGAGCAGAAGCGGGAGTGGCTCCCTCAGCTTTGCGCCACCGAAGGCGAGGACTTCCGTCTGGCCGCCTTCGGCCTGACCGAGCCCAACGCCGGCTCCGACGCGGGCGGCTCCAAGACCACCGCCACCCTGGAAAACGGTCAGTGGAACATCAACGGCTCCAAGATCTTCATCACCAACTCCTCCAACCCCATCGCCGGCGTGACCGTCGTCCAGGCCATCACCGGCAAGCGCGACGACGGCAAGAAGGAGTACTCCTGCATCCTGGTGCCCGCGGGCACAAAGGGCTTTGACCCCGTCACCATGCACGGCAAGCTCATGTGGCGGGCGTCAGACACGGGGGAGCTCTTCTTCGAGGACTGCCGGGTGGACGAGAAGAACCTGCTCGGCGATCGCGGCACGGGCTTTCATCAGATGCTCCAGACCCTGGACGGTGGGCGACTCTCCATCGCCGCCATGGGCCTCGGCTGCGCCCAAGGCGCCTACGAGGCGGCCCTCCAGTACGCCGGTGAGCGCGTGCAGTTCGGCAAACCCATCTCCAAGAACCAAGCCGTCGCCTTCAAGCTCGCCGACATGGCCGTGGAGATCGAGGCCGCCCGTAACATGCTCTACAAGGCCTGCTGGCTCAAGGAGCAACACCGCCCCTATGAGCAGCTCGCCGCCATGTCCAAGCTCTACTGCTCCGAGGTCTCCCGCCGGGTGGTACACTCGGCCGTTCAGATCCACGGTGGCTACGGCCTCATGAAGGAGTACGACGTGGAGCGCTTCTACCGCGACCAGCGCCTCCTCGAGATCGGCGAAGGCACCTCCGAAGTCCAGCGCATCGTAATCTCCCGCCAGATCGGCTGTTAAAAACTGAAAACGACGTCGAGGGAGGACTGAATCAGACCCCGGGGCACTGTGAACCGGGCGGTTTGATATTGATCCGAATGACCACGGCCGGCCAAAAGCGGAAGCACATCATGGACGCCCCCCTCCGGGCTGACACCTCCTTAGCAGCGCCCTGGCGGCACGGTGGTCCCCGGCACGCTTGGCCAATTGCTTGCGGTAGCGGTCGGGCGTCACGCCCTCCTTGCGGCAGCCGGCCCGCACCAGCGCCATGAGCGCGTCCACGCCAAACAGGCCGGCGGGGTACTTCCGCGCCAGACCGCGCCAGATCTCAAGCCCCTTTTTCCTCTTGCCGAGCCGCTCATACAGCCGGGCCAGAAACGCCAGGGCGTTCTGCCGGGCCACCGCGTGGGGAGCCGATCCCATGACATCCTGGTAGAGCTTCACCGCCTCCGCCGTGCGACCGAGTCGAGCCACGACGCCGGCCAGACGCAGCTTCATGGTCGCCGCCCGCGCCGGCTTGGAGATCACGGCCAGGTACCGTCTCCCCAGACGCGCGGCCTCCTGGAGGCGGCCTGCACCGAGCGCCGTCGTGAGCCGGCCCCGCACCTGCTTCAGGTAGGCCCCCTCGCCCAACACCGTACCGGACTCACCGGCGCCCAGAACCACGGTCCGGCGGTTACGCCCCGTAGGCGAAACCCAGACCACCCCCTCACTGACCGTAACCGTGGTCTGGGGCTTGGCCCCCCGTTGGACCGTAAACTGCGTGCCTACCACCCGCACGCGGGCGTCCGGCGTAACAATCTCCACCCGGCCGCCCGGGGGCAACGTGGGTACCCGCATGCCCAGGCGTCCCACGTTCAACCGGATGAGCGCGACCCGGGGCAGATCTCGAAGGATACGTACGCTGGCGCCCCCGGAGGCCAGGAGGCCGCCGCACCGGAGCTTGCGCTCCCCAGGGACCGGCGTCAGCGTAGCAGACCCAGGGACCGTGGACCCCAGGGCCATGGCGACGGATGACTCGGATCGCGGCGCCCGGCTCCGGCGCAACCGGGGCTGGGGTTCATGGACCTTTCCTCTTGGAGGCCAGGTCGGGCGCAGGGAGTCAGCCAACCTTGCGCTGCTCCCTGGGCCCGCCGCGGGCTGTGGGCTCTGGATCCGGCTCTGTCGCTGGGCGGCGAAACCACCGGCGATGGCGCCTTCGGAGCCTCGACAAGCGGGCTGAGGATCCTGACGCAGCCCGTAGACGATCAGCCCGGTGGCTACGAGCGCTGCCACGGCCGCGGCCCAGCGCAGCCGCCCGCTGGCAAGCACCATGGACCAGGCCCGCCGCTGCCCCACCCGCTGGGCGGCGGCGGCGACCTCGGGCGCCAGTTCCTTCCACAGCCGCAGGTGGGTGACGTCGTCCACGCCGCTGGAGGCGCAGTCGCCCAGACGCAAGGCCTCACGCTGCAGCTCCCGCGCGCCGGTATACAACCGGCGGCATCCGCCGCACAGGGTCAGGTGCGCGTTCACAGCGCCGGCGTCGACCTCGGTGAGCTCCCCGGCCGCGAGGGCAAAAAGCGCATCCGCGTCGATGTGATCGGTGACTTGAACATCGCGGTTCATGATCGCCCCCGCACTGCCCGTCGCGTGGCCGCGGGCTCGGCCGCCACCTCCCGCCACAGGGCCAGCAGCTCCCGTCGGGTCCGCTGAAGCCGCTTGAGCACGGCGTCTCGACTCTCATCCAGCACGGTGGCCACCTCGGCCGCCGACAGTCCCTCCACGTGACACAGATAGAACGCCGCTCTTTTCCGCGGCTCCAAACGATCGAGCAGCACCGTGAGACTCAGCCGCAGGTCAGTGCCCGATGGCGTGGGCCCCGTCCGATCCGGCAGGTGCGAGGGCTCCACGTCGATCCCCCGCCGCCCGCGTCGCTCGATCTCGGTGAGGCACACGTTCGTGGCGATGCGGTGGATCCAGGTGGACAACCGCGCGTCCCCTCGGAAGCGGTGAATGGAGCGGTACACCCGGATGAAGGTCTCCTGAGCCGCGTCCTCCGCCGCCGCCGGATCCCGAAGTAGTTGACGCGCGAGGCCCATCACCCGGCCCACGAAGTGGTGGTAGAGCATCTCGAAGGCCTCGCCGACGCCCTGCTGGAGCTGGCCGACCAACAGCGCCTCCTCCTTCCGTCCGAGGGGGAGCATGTGGAGTTTTTGGGTGGGGTTCCGAACGCTCATGTTGGGTCTCTGGGTTTCGTTTCGTTTCGTTTCGTTTCTGTTTCTGTTTCTGTTTCTGTTGGTTGGACCGGGCCCCGGTGCCCTTCGTGGACACGGCGGGATGAAAAAACCCGTTCTTCGGAAAAACCCGACGCGGATGTCCACTCTTCGGCACTCCAGCTGGTCATACAAACAACAGACACACGACGGGTCCGGATGTTGCGGCCAGTGCCCCAGGGAACGAAGAAGAACAAAGAAGACAACCATCGATTAACCAAGGAGAATTGCAAAATGAAACGTATCATTGGTCTCTCACTCACGGTGCTACTGCTGGGCGCGGGCTGCGAGAATCTCTGCTTCTCGGACGACTGCGTGGGCGTGTGCTTCGACGGCGACTGCGGCGGCTCCTCTTCCTGCTCGATCTACGGGGACAACACCAACGGAGACTGCGACTGCGAGGACGGGGACTGCGATCCCTACCAGCAGTACCCCTGGTGCGAGTCGGATTGGGATTGCTTCGAGGATGAACAGTGCGTACAGGGATATTGCGAGTGGGATGAGCCGTCGTGGTGCGACACCAGCAGCGAGTGTCCCGAGGGCCAGATCTGCTCTTTGACCAATGAGTGCCGCGACATGGTGCTGGGTTGCCCCCTCACCGACGAGTGCCTGGCCGATCCGGAAGGATTCGTACCAGATTGGGTGGGGATCGACCCGCTGTACATGGGCGAAGCCACGGGCAGCGGTATTTCCGCGCGGATGGAGCTCCTGGTGGACTTCTATTCGGACCACTTCTACGGTGAGGCCGTGGTGGAGACCAACATGCCCGAGTGGGGACAAGTGTGGCTAAACCTCATCATCACGGGCGACCGCTCCGGTCCCCAGCTCGACGGCATGATCATCGATCGCGACGCCGCCGAGCGGTGGTTCGACGCCACCTTCGAAGCCCAGCTCGTCACGGCCAGCGAGATCATCGGCACGGTGCAGGTCTCCAGCGACGACGGAACCTTCACGCTCGACCTACACCTCTGGCGCATCTCGCCCTGTGGTTGTGACGCGTCCGCCTGCACGGCGGACACCGACTGTCCCCAGGATCACTCCTGTCAAAACGGCGCCTGCGTAGAGGGCTGCACCCAGGAGTGCTGCAATGACACAGACTGCCCCGAGGGCCAGCAGTGTCAGAGCAACCTGTGCGTGGACGTGGACCCCTGCGACACCCAGGAGTGCTGCCTCGCAGCCGACTGCGTGGCCGGTGACGACTGCGTGAACGGGACCTGCAGGACCCCGTGCACCGACCCCTGCGCCTGTGAACTAGGCGAGGCCTGTGTCGACGGGTACTGCCAGGCAGCCGAGTAACCCCGCTCCCACTTTTTCCTACCAAAAACGAGCTCGTGCCGCTTGTGAGAGCCGTCCCCGCCCAGTAGTATCCAACGCTCAGTAGTGTCCACCTCTCAGCAACCCGCGGAGACCCGCTCCATGAAGTGTACGATCCTGCTCCACTCCGCCACGGGCAACACCCGCCTCGTGGCGGAGTTCGCCTCCCGTCGCCTGTCCGAGGCCGGCCACCAGTGCGTCCTACACGATGTCGTCGCCGACCCCGAGCCGCCTGACTGCAGCCAGGTGGACCTGCTGGGCGTGGCTTGCCCGACAAACTACTTCGGCCAGTCCCGGGTCATGCAGCAATTCCTCGACCGCATGCCGCCCATGCCGGAGCCCGAGGATCGCCCCCCCCGGTTGGCGTTTCAGCTCGGCACCTGCGGCGGTGATCCAGGCGCGCACTTCGTAACCCAGGCCGAGCAGCTCCAACGGATCGGCTGGCTCACCCTGGGCGCCCGGACGGTGAGCTTTCCCGACAGCTGGCCCCCCCACCGGGCCATCGTCAAGCCCCTCTCCTTCACGGCCGCCATTGGTCACGCCCTGGGCGCGAAGCTGGCGCCCCTGCGGGCGCTGCTGTCATTGCCCTACCCCGACATTCACCAGCCCACCCACCGCACGGTCTCGCGGTTGGGCCGGTTCATCAACCGCGTGTCCCGCCGGGCCGCCGTACGGGACCACCTGGCTGCGCAGTCCCCCGAAGACCTCGCCCGGGACCGTCCCCGGGCCCTGGTCCATCTGGGTCGCGCCATGACCCTGGAGAAGATCCGCCACGCCACGGACATCCGCATCGACGCCCAGCGCTGCACCCGCTGCGGCACCTGCGTGGACCAGTGCCCCTCGGGGTGCCTCACCCGAGAAGACGACCAGTCCGTACCCCGGGTGGGCACCACCTGCGTGGGCTGCTGGGCCTGCTACCAGCACTGCCCCTCCGACGCCATCTCCGGCTGGCACGCCCCCGCGGTCCTGGGCCGCTACAACGGCCCAACCCCCGCCACCATCGAGGCCTTCAACGCCAAGTGGCTGGACTGAGATTCAAGGGACCGCTCAGGAGCCTCGGGGTCCCTACAAACCATGACTCCGGTGTCATGGCGCTCCCGATTCGAGCGGTTCGCCCTTGCTCCCAGGCACGGCAAATCACCCACCTCATCCATTTGATTTCATGATATAATTTCTGGAGACTCACGCCAGGGCTCACGTCTCGGAGTGCTGGCACGGATCCTGAATTAGAACGTCTCCAAACAGGAGGCCATCCATGGCACGAAAAACCCAGCAGCCGGTCACCCGGCAACCCGACGCCGACACCAACATCGCCTACCCAACCCTGGCCGAGCACCGCACCTCGCGCCGAAGGTTCCTCCAGGGCGGCCTCGCCGTGGTGGGAGGCGGCGTCCTGGCCACGGCCTGCCCAGGCTTCTTCGGGGGCCAGATCGACGGCGCCATGGTCGAGCCCCAGTACACCTACTGCCGCTTCCCGGCGGATCCCGAGGATCGGGCCGTGTGGCTCACCGACGGGGGCTACGCCCGGTTCTACGCCGTGGCGCTGACCTTCCACGAGGATGTGGCTTTGTTCGTCGAAGACGACCGGGCCGCCCTCACCGATCTCATCTCCGATGAGCTGTCGGCCAGCACCTACGACGACCTCTCCACCGCCGCCGGGCTGAGCGCCGCCTGCAGCCGCATCCGCGCCCTACTGGACGACGCCTACAATCAAGACACCGGCGACACGGCCACCGGCTGGTTCGAAAACGTGGAGGTCACCTTCACCCTCTTGGACGCCCCCGTGATCATGGCCGGCGTGGCCCCGGATCCCTCCTACCCTTAGGCCCCGATCAGCTCCTGTGCCGACGGAGGAGAAGCCCACAAAGGCCCAGCAGTAGCAACAGCGGGAGGGAGGGAGCCGAAGAACCGGACGTGGAACGACAGGCGCAGCCGCCGCCCGATTCGCCCGTGCCCTCACCACCGTCGGGATCGGGCGTTGTCCCTGCATCGCTGTCGCCTTCGCCCGCGTCCGAACCGGGCGATCCGTCCACCGGAGGCGTCGATCCGTCACCGACAATCCCAGCGTCCGACACAGCTCCTGCGTCGTCGACGACACCGCCATCGGGCCCCGGCCCCGTGGACGGGGCAAAGGCGCCGTCGTTGTACTTGTAGAGCCGACCGCTGCCCCCCTGAAGGGTCACGTCCAGCCGGTGGTTGGTCAGGGGCACGATAATCTCCTGCCCCGTCTCCCGATCCAGCTCGAACAGCTCGTCAACGCTGGTGTCGAACTGGATATAGAATGGAAGAGTCGCGTTCGCCGCGGTCGTATTGGCGGCGTGCCAGGCGTTGACGAGCATGAAGTAGTGGCGACCGGCGTCGTCGGTGAAAAAGCCGATGACGCCGTCCTTGCCCTCGCCGTAGTTGGCGGTGTTGGACGTGTCTATGTCCGCTCCGGTCATGTGGGGGTCCCCGCCGGCCCCTGCCGTCCAGGCGGTCATGCCGCTCGGGATCGGATTGTCCGTCAATACAACCCCCAGGAACATGTACTCCCCGCGCAGGTAGCGCACGTCCGTGCTGGTCAGGTAGCGCAGCGAGTACGCCAGGTTCAGCACCTCCGCGTTGGCGTCAGCGGATCAGCGCTTGGGAAATATCAGGGTGCGGGTGGCGTTGTGGCCGAAGATTTCGGGGTTATACATCTCCTCGGCCTTGGTGGGCGGGGAGAGGAAGCGGCCCGGAGTAGAGACCCGGGCGAGGTAGCGGAAGGTGAGCGTGGAGGGCTGCACCAGGTCGCGGAAGAAAACGACGCGGTCATCGCGGAGCTCCCGGTGGTCGTACCAATCGGAGCGAAGACGGCTCAGGACCGCGCCGACACTGCGGCTGGCGGTGGCCAGGGAGGTGTCGATGGCTTCCATGCCGGCGGGAAGCGGGTCGTCCACGACGATGTAGCGGCGGGCTTCGGTGGTCTTCACCTTCAAGGTGACCAGCACGGTGTCGCCCAGGCGAGGGGGACGTTGACTCTTGAGCGGCACGCCCGCGTTGCTCAGCACCTCAATTTTCTTGCGGACGTCAAAGCCGCGATCCCGGGGCTTGGTGGGAAGGTGTAGCCGCGCGTAGCGCAGCCGGGCGACGTAGTACAGGGTGCCCTTGCCGCGCTTGGCGATGAGGAGGGAGCGGGCCGCGCTGCCGGCGATTCGCAGGATGTCACGCATCTGGAGCTTACGGAGCTGGGGCTTGACGGATCGCCCCTTGAAGACGGCCTTGAGAATGCGCTTATTGCCCAGCCATATTCCCGCCTCGAAATCCGGGACCTCCTTTTCGAGGATGCGGGCGTAGTCCCACATGGCCATCACCGCCCAGGCGGCCTCCTGGGTGTTGCGGAACCGGGCCTGCTTTCGGCCCTGGAGGAACCAACGCACCATGCGCAGGATCATCGCGTGCTTGGGTCTGGCGTTCAGCAAGGCCAACAGGACCATGGCCGTAGTGCGGTCATTGGAGTGCATCATCACCTGATAGCCCCAACCGAGGTTCTCTTCAGCGTGGGCCGTGGTGCCGTCCACGCGCAGGCTGTTTCCGAGCTCGTCGGCCAGGTCGGCTACTACCTTGTCCACGCGCTTTTGGGCCTTGGCGCCGCGCTTGGGGACGGGGGCCACGGCCAGGGTGGCCAGGAGCATGGACCGGGCGAACAGTGGTTTGCGTACCCGGTGCTTCGCGAGCTTGAGGGCCGTCTTGGTCACATCCACGCCGTGCAACCGCAGGGCGTAGACGATGAACGTGTAGTACGAGTAGGTGTAATTTCGCAACATGGACCGGGCGTTGGAACGGACATAGCGCCGCAGGTAGCGCACAGCCTTGCTCACGACCTGTTTGGACACGGCTACGCCCGTGGCCCCCTTGGCGAGTTGGGCCCGGTGCAGGACGATGAGCGCGTAGGCCGTGGCCCAGGGCCAACTAGTCGTCGACGAGGGCCAGTACCCGAAGCCGCCGTCGGGCCGCTGCATGGCCAACACCTGCTGGAGGCCCGTGGTGATCCAGGCGCGCGGGGAACCCGGGAGCTTGAGGTTGAAGCGGTCCCCCAACGCCGTAGCGGCGATCATGGCCAGGAGGCGCGAAGACCTCTGCTCCAGGCAGCCATAGGGATAGCCGATGAGCTGCTCCATGCCGTCCTCCACTCCCGTGAGCGCCGTGGAGGCGAGAGAGACCTCCAGGCCCCCCACGTCCCGGCGCAGGCCGGACATCTTCTCGATGGCGTGGCGAACGGCGCCCCGGGTCTGCCCGGACACCGACGAGGCCTCCATGAGGGTGGGACGCTTGACCACGAGGGAGGTCTCTATGGTGTCTGTGTTCTTGCCCACCCGCACGGTGAAGGAAAACTTCGCCGTGCCCTTCTTCAGGGCGCGCATATCGAAGCGGACGTTGGCGCCGCGACCCTTGATGAGCTTCACGCGCTGGGAGGTCGCCCCCGTGAGCTTCACCGAGCCGGTGACCTTGGCGGTGACGATGGCCATGCCGGTGGTCTGCTGGTTGTAGATGACCACGCCCGCCTGGGCGACGTCACCGGCGCGCAAGAGGCGCGGCAGCGCCGGCAGCGACAGGAGCGGCAGGTCCACCTCCAGCCTCGTACGCCCAATTCCGGCGGAGCGCTTCTTGTCCACGGCGAAGGCCATGATGCGGTAGGCGGTGACGTTGTCGGGCAACGTAAACGACGTCGTGGCCCGGCCATTGGCGTCGGTGACCACCGTGGCGTGCCAGGCGGTGGTCAGGAACTTACGCCGGGGTTTTGACTTGTGCTTTCTGCCGACGCGCCCGACGCCGCCCCCTCTGCCGCCACCGCCGCCGCCACTGCCCGAGCCGCTCATGCCGAAACCGCCCACACCATATCCGTGTTCTCCAGGCTTGATGGCGTGGTGCACATGGAGGATGTCGATGCCGAGGGTCGCCAGGTGACGCCGCACGTCCTCGGCCAGGATGTCGTCGGGGGGCGTATACGCCAGCTTGTAGTAGGGGTTCGGGAGCCGATACCGGGTGAGGTTGAGCACGGCCTCGTCCACGGCCATAAGCACCACCCGGCTCTGACGCGGACGCTTGAGCCCATCGCGCACCCGCACCTTCACGGTGACCTTGGTGCCGGGGCGATAGACCTTCTTGTCGGCGTTGAGCTCTACATCGAGCTGGTAGGGTTTGTGGGACACGAGCAGCTTGGTGAAGGCCGACAGGAGCGGGCCCTTGCTTCCCCGCAAGGCTTTGCCGGAACGGACCGTCACCGCCCTGAGGGTGACCGAGCTGGCGTACTGCTTGTCTACCTTGAGGCGCACCACGGCCTTCCCCGCCGCGTTGAAGGTCAGCGGAATGGTGCGGAAGATCCGCTCCCGCTCCACGAAGAGCACCACATCGCCCGAGATCCCCCGGCGGGTGACGGTGACCACCGCGATCTGACCGGGCAGATAGCGCTCGTCCTTGTCCACCCGCTTGTCGGTACGCACCGTGAGCTCTCGCGCACGCATCGCTTCGATCCGCTTCTGTCTCTCCTGGGCCTTGGACCACCTGGAAGGCTTGCTGAAACGCTCCGCCGTGCGGGACTCTCGCCCCTTGGCGTCGGTGACCGAGAGCCACAGGAGCGCATTGGTGCGCTTGTATTTCTTGGGCCAGGGCACGGTGAGCACGGCTCCCTTTCGGGCCACCGTGAGCTTGCGCTGCCACAGGATCCGGGACCAGTCCACCGCCGGACGCCAGGAGCCCTTGATCTTCTTCGTGGCGTAGACCCGCACCTTTACGGTGCTGCCGGCTCGGGCCTTGCCCTTGGGGGTGACCACGAGCAGATGCCGCCGGATGGCGTCGCCCTTGGAGTCGAGATCCTTGATGGCGGCATAGAGGTCCCCCGGGTGCTGGGTGACCCAATCGGACCCCGCCGCGGTCCGGTGCGACGCCGAGCGCACCACCGCCTCCACGCTGTGGCTGCAAGCCCAGGGGAAGGGGCGCCCGCCGACAGTCTTCAGATGGACCCGGCGCTGGCGGTGGCCCTTTGCATTGAGCGTCCCCGAAGACCGGTGCCAAATCGTGTTGGAGAGGCCCACCTCGTACCCATAAGCGCCCATGGTGTACCCCTGTCGACCCAGTATACTATGGCTGGACACATGGCGCTTAATGGTGAGGTTGAAGCCCGCGCCGGCCATGGCCCCGCCGAAGAGATAGCGTCCGGTCACCGCGATATCCAGCGCCCCATCAGCGAACACGGGATCCGGCTTCGCACGCACCTTGGCCACAAAACGCGGCGGACGGTACTCCTTCACACGAAAGCCGTGGCTCGCGATCTTCTTGCTCTTCTTGATTTTCTTGCTCTTCTTCTGGGAGTGGTTTTTGACCCATAGCTCGGCCCGGTGGTAGCCCAGCCGCCCCACACCAGGCAAGGGCAAGCGCGCCAGGAACACACCGTGTTCGTTGAGCTTGACCCGCTTGCGACCCACCTCCACCGAGGAGGAGTTGATCAGCCGCAGCTCCACGGTGAGATCCGAGGCCGGCGAGCCGTGCCAGGCCTTGTATCGACGCACGGCCCCGTGCAGGTGGACCGTGTGGCCGGGGCGATAGATGCCGCGCTCCGAGGAGATGTACCCCGCGAGCACCGGCTCGTCGCCCTGGAGTAGATCACAGCGGGCGATCTCCGTGGCGGAGTGGCCGGTGTCCGAGGAGTCGTTCCGGTAGTACCGGTAGCGCCAATAGGACCGATACCGCGACCAACTACACCGCCCCCCCTGCCCTTGGTTCAGCACCAGGTGTGACAGATCGTCCTTGGTGGTGGCCAGCACCACCAGAGACGGCGGCCGGCGACCGTTGGGAGAGCCCAGGGCATCGAGCGGCAGCTCCACCACACCGCGAGCGCCGGTGCGTCCCTGCCAGAGCTGCTTGCCCGAGGGAGTATACAGCGTGACCTTCGTGCCGGCGCTCGGCCGCGCCTTTCGCAGGGAGGTCACCCAGACGGTCAGACCGTAAGCCGTAAGGCGCGCCTGCAACCCCAGGTCCGTGCGTGAAATCGTACGGTGGAAGACCACGCGTTTGCCCGTGTAGTCCACCACCTGGGGGCTGCCGAAGCGCACCGCGATCAGACCATGCGGAAGCTTGATGGCGCCCTTGAGCATCTTGTTGCGTGGGCCCCGCAGCTTCTGGCTGCGGCGGACGGGAGACACGTTGGCCAAACAGCGGGTGATCCAATTGGAGGCAGTGCGCCGGCACTTGAGGAACCGCACCAGGTCCGCGCCCCGGAAGGTGTACAGGTCGGCGTCCACCCGCTTCACGTTCATGGCCTTGAACCGGTACTGATTCCACCGCTCCCGAAACCCCCCTTTGGCGTTGGGCGGAAAGATCCCCGGCGGGAAGTCCAGCGTGGTGAATTGCGCTTTCCGTCCACGCGTGAGCTTCTGCCCGTTGACGTCCCGCAACCCGGGGGTGATGCGCACGCGGTACTTGCGGCCCGGCAGGAGGTGACCTGACAGTTGCCAGGAGCGCGCGCAGTGGACTCTGGTTTTCCTCTGGATCCAGCAGGAATAGTCGCCCCTCTGCAACCGCTCCTTGAGCTTGCGGGGCCGAGGCGTGATCTGCAGGTGACGCAGGAGCTCGGCGCGGGTGACGTGCTCGCTAAAGGAGAGCTCCAAACCGGAACGCTTATGGGTGACCATGGGCCAGCACTTGAGACCGGCTTTGGCTTCCCGTCGGTCGCAGCGGACCCCTTTGGAAACGAGCGGTCCAAAGACCTGGAAGCGTTCCTTGGTCACCTCATGGGACCGGAGGGGCCCCTCGGTGGAGCGAAGCCCCTTGGGTGCCCGGACCACCACCCGGGCCGCCAGCGGCAGACGGGAAGAGGGCCTGAGCACGACCCGGTAGTCGTTATTTTTCTTCCACCGGGTGACGGTGAACGCTTGCGGCTTGCCGTTGACCAGCAGCTTCATGGTCCGCTGCATCTCGGCGAGGGTGACCCGCTGGTTGAAGGACAGCAGGAACCCGTCGAGGGGGTGTAGGCGGTCGTGATGGACCTTCATGGCCTGGGCCACGTTGATGCCGGTCAGGCGCGGCCGGGGCGTCTCGAAGTGCCAGGTCACCGCCTTGCCCAGAGTGGAGCCGGAGACGGATCGAGCCGCGGCCGGAACGGTCACCCGGTAGCGATGAGCGTTTCGAAGCGGCTTGGTGAGCGCCACCTTGAGGGTGTCGCCGGCCACCCACCGATACACCGCCTGGACCGGCGGATCCACTACGATGGGATAGCGGCTGGGGTCCTCGGATCGACTCACCGCGCGTCCGAGTTGAACCATGGGCTGGTTGAAGGTCACCACGATGGCCACGATCCCCTGGGCGCGCTTCACGGGGGACTTGAACACCACCTTCAGCGGCTGGGCCGGGCCCACCTTGGGCACCCACGGCTCGCCCACCCGGGCGACCCCGACCCCCTTGGCGGAGGTCACCGGGTCTGGAAACCCATCCGGCGTAGGCTGCCTCGACCCGCTGGTCCGATGGCAGGTCGCCACAGACACCATCGCAGCCAGGAGCGCCAGCACCCCAAGTGCCCCAAAATACGGCTGATTCCAGCCACAAACACTACGATTACCAATGAATTTATCCCGCATGGTTCCTCCAATCGTCCCCCCTCCGACAAGCGCGGCCCGCCGAAGTTTCAGAAAATGGACCTTACCACGGCCAACATTCCTGCGTGAGTCCAGCCAAATCCAGCATGATCCTGTTTTCGAGCTGTGTTATGTAAGAGCCCTTAAGGCAAAACACCTGGGCCGCTGTGGTCTGTGACGAAGACGTGGTTCGATGAAGATCCTTGTAACTGGGACCGCTGGTTTTATTGGTTTCCATTTGGCAAAGCGCCTCGTGGAGCGCGGCGAAACCGTAGTGGGGTTGGACAGCATCAACGACTACTACGACCCCGACATCAAGTACGGAAGGCTCGCTGAGTCGGGCATCAATCGGGATTCCATCGTCTATGGCGAGTTGCTCACCAGCGAGCGCCATCCCAACTACTCTTTTATCCAGTCACGCCTCGAGGACCGGGACGTGCTCGAGACCCTGTTCCAAAAGGAGCAGTTCGAGGTCGTGTGCAACCTGGCCGCCCAGCCGGGGGTTCGGTATAGCCTGGAGAATCCCTGGGCGTACGTCGACAGCAATATCGTTGGTTTTGTGAATCTGTTAGAGGCCTGCCGTCACCACAAGATCAAGCACCTCGTCTTTGCCAGCAGCTCCAGTGTGTACGGGCTCAACGAAAAGATGCCCTTTTCAACCCAGGACAATGTCGACCACCCCATTTCGATCTACGCCGCGAGCAAAAAGACCAACGAGCTCATGGCGCACACCTACAGCCACCTGTTTGACCTGCCCACGACCGGATTGCGGTTCTTCACCGTCTATGGCCCCTGGGGCCGGCCCGACATGGCGTTTTTCATGTTTACCAAGGCGATTCTGGCCGGAGACCCCATCAAGGTCTTTAACCAGGGAAACATGATGCGGGACTTCACCTACGTTGACGACATCGTCGAGGGAGTAGTCCGGGTCATTGACCATGCGCCCAACGGACGGAAGGACTGGTCCCCAGAGGCTCCGGATCCTTCCAGCTCCAGGGCGTCGTACAAGATTTACAATATCGGGTGCAACAAACCGGTCCAGTTGATGGATTTCATCAACGCCATCGAAGAAGCGCTGGGCCGCACCG
Source organism: Deltaproteobacteria bacterium (assembly GCA_029938605.1). Classification (GTDB taxonomy): domain Bacteria; phylum Myxococcota_A; class Polyangia; order HGW-17; family JAJRWW01; genus JAJRWW01. Next base: position 16,846 of record JAOZUO010000123.1, read on the forward strand.
CCCAAAAAGAGATGCTTCCCATGCAACCAGGGGACGTCGTCGCCACCTATGCCGACGTCTCGGAGCTGGTCAGGGATTTCGACTACAAACCGGACACATCCCTCACCGAGGGGATCGGTGAATTCGTGAAGTGGTACAAGGCCTACTACGGTGACCAGGGGTGATGAGGTCTTTGGGCTTCAGCGCTCAGTACGGAACCGTGACGTAGTAGGAGTTTGATCCCCGCTGGACGATCATCACCACGGAGCGGCCACTGAGCAGCCGCAGGGCGGCCTTGTTCATATCCGCCATGCTCTTGATGTTGTAGCGATCCAGACGCTTGATCACGTCCGCCTTCCGGAGCCCCACCTTCCAGGCGCGCCCGTTGCGGACAATCTTCCGGATCACCACGCCATCTCGGGTTCGAAGACGCATTCTCCGGGCGTAGTACGCGGCGCTGTCGAGCTGCACCCCGAGCCGCTTTTCGAACAGGGCCCGAGCCTTCTTGGGCGACAGGCTGGTAACGGTGACCTTCACGGAGCGCCGACGCATCTTCACCCAGATCGTCTCGCCGGGAATGAGCTTTCGCACCAGCCGACGGAAGGTGTACACGTCCACGATGGTCTGGCCCTTGATGGAGTAGATGATGTCCCGATAGCGGATGCCGGCCTTGGCCGCGGGCCCGCCCGGCTGTACGCCGGACACCGCCACCCCTGGGCCGTTGTAGTCGTACACGCCCAACCCCAGATACGCCCCCCGGACCTTGCCGTACTTCAGCAGATCGTTGACCACCCGACGCACCCGGTCCACCGGGATGGCGAAGCCGATGCCAGGCCCGCCACGGTGCACGGCGGTGTTGATGCCGATGACCTGGCCCAGGATATTTACCAGGGGCCCGCCGGAGTTGCCCGGGTTGATGGCTGCGTCCGTTTGGATGAAATCATTGAAGGTGCGCCCCTTGATCTTCACCATGCGCTTGAGGGCTGAGATCACGCCCCGCGAGACCGTGTGCGAGAGTCCAAAGGGGTTGCCGATGGCGATGACCGTCTCGCCGCGCATCAGGTCCTTGGACGTTCCCAGCTTGGCCGCCGGCAGCTTGGTGTACGCCTGGATCTTGATCACCGCCAGATCGAAGGCCCGGGCGGCGCCCACCACCTTGGCCTTGTACCGCCGTCCGTCCGCCAGCTTCACGGTGATCTCCGTCGCCTGGGCCACCACGTGCTCGTTGGTGACCGCGTACCCGCTGGTGCTGACGATCACCCCGGAGCCCAGGGAGCTCCTATTGCGCTGCTTTTTATTGCGGCTGGGATACCCGTAGGGTCCCCGTTGAAACGGGTTGCGCCGCACGACCTTCTTGGTGGTGATGGCGATGACGGCCTTTCCCACCCGGCTGATGGCCCGAACCGTGGCCGTAGTCCGCAACGCCAGCTTCTGTGCGGCGGTCAAACGATCCACGCTCACGACACGACGTGCTCGCCTCGCCTCGGCGACGGGGCTACCGGCGAGGAGCACCCCCCCCACAACCAAAATGATCACTGAAACATACCGGCCAATCTGCATTGGCGACTCCTTCCAAACTGAAACCCGCGTCCAACGCGACAGGTGATAGCCATGAATTCCGTCCAACACCGTTAACCCTACCACGGAACGGTCCTACGCCAATTCGGTCCACATCTTCTGCGGTGTCATTTCTGAACCAGCATCTTGACGAAAGATACCCTTTAGCCATAGAATTACTTTGGATGAGGAGCTCAAGAACAACTATCGCCCTGGTCTTGGTCTACCTGTTGGTACCGGGTACCTTCGAGGCGACCGAAAACCTGGTGTACCTCGTGGCCCATGGTGATCTGGCCCACTCGGCCGAGCACAGCGCTCACCACGAACCGGGCACCGAGCACGACTGCTCGGGACTTTTTCACACCTGCCTCTGTCATTCATCGGTTCTGGTCACGGTCTCGGTGGCAGGCTCCACGCTCGCGGTGGGGCCACCTCGCGTTGGAGGTCACCTGATCCAAGACCTGGATCGGACGACGTCCGGCTACCCCGACCGCCTCTATCGCCCGCCCATCGCCTAACGACTCTCCCCTCAGACAACAAAAGAGATTCGAAACGGCGCCCCGGTCACCGGACCGCGCCGCCGAAGCTGCGAGCACCGCAGCGGGTGATTTGTTTGGATGTGGAGCGCTTGAGATATGCGATTGATCCGTCTGCAGTACTGGATATTGCTCGCAATAATTCTGTCAGTTGCGGGGTGCGCGCGCTTCCCCGCCCCCACGGCCTGGCCCGCCACTTCCGGCCTGGGCAGCAGCTTAAACGCCTATCGCCCCTCGGCCGCAAACCCGCCCTCGCGTAAGACGCGGCGCTTCAAGGAGCCCACGGGGACCCTCACTCTGCGCCAAGCCCTGGCTGCGGCCCTGGTCCATAACCCCGAGCTCCGGGCCACCGCCTGGGCGGTGCGCGCTCGGGAAGCGGAACGTTTGCAGGCGCAGGTCCTACCCAACCCGGAGTTGGAGGTGTCGGTGGAGGACTTCGGCGTTTCGGGAAACCTCCGGGGCGCCCGGGAGATGGAGCTCACCTTTGCGGTTCGTCAGGTCATCTGGCTCGGCGGCCACCGCGCTCGCCGCACCCGGCTGGCCGCCCGCCGGAGCCGCGAGGCGGGGTGGCGCTACGAGCTCAGACGCCTGGTGGTCCTCACCCGCACCGTGCAGTCCTTCATCGCCGTGGTCACCGCCCAGAGGCTCGTCACCCTGGTCCGTCGGGAGGAGGCGCTCGGACGCAAGGTCGTGCAGCTCTTCCGGGAGCGGTCCAAAGCGGGGCGCATCGCGCGGCGGGATCTGGGGCTGATTCGTGCCGAGATCCGGCTCTCTCGCACAGGCCTCAAGCGGTTGCAGTTGCAACGGCAGCTCACCGAGGCCCGCCAGAACCTCGCGGCCCAGTGGGGCGGCCACAAGCCGAGGTTCCACCACGCAGCGGGGCGTCTGGGCGATCGCACGGTGGTGCCGGACCTGGACAGACTCCTGACACGCAGCCGACTGAGCCCCCGGGTGCGAGCGTGGCAGGCCCGCGTGGCTTCGCGCCGCGGGGCGGTGGACCTGGCGAAGGCCGGGGCGATCCCCAGCCTGACCATCACGGGCGGAACGCGAGTACTCCCTGACAGCGGCTCGGTGGGTTTCCTGGTGGGGCTATCCATTCCATTGCCATTTTTCGATCGCAACCAAGGCGCGACCCGCGCCGCACGATTCCGGGTGGCGGAGGCGCGAGAGCGGCTCCGGGGGGCGCGGGTCCAGATCGCCACGCTGGTCACGAAGGCCTACGAAAATGTCTCCGCCTCCAAAGGGACCCTCCGCCGCATCGATACGTTGATTCTCCCCAAGGCCCAAACCGCCGTGACGGTGGCCCTGGACGCCTACCGCGAAGGCAAGGAGGGCTACCTGGCCGTGCTCGACGCCCAACGTACGCTCGTGCAGCTTCGCGTGCAGCGGCTGTCTGCCCAAGCCGGGTTGCTCATGGGTCTGGCCGAGCTGGAGCTCCTTCTCGGGGAGCCCCTGCGCGTCAAATCGAAGGAAAAACGTCCATGACGAAGCTTCATAGAATTCCTGTCCTGCCAGGGTGTTCCCACCCCAGAAGTGGCCTAATCGCCGCGCTGACCCTGGGCGCCGCGCTGACCCTGGGCGCCACGCTGGCCATGGGTTGCGGCAAAACCAATGCGGCCGAGAAATCTCACGGCCACAGCGAGGACAAGGCCCCAGCCAAAGACAAGGACCACCCCGGCACCTCGGACCGCCCGGTTCATATCAGCGCCGCCCAACGCAAGGACTTCGGCATCCGGATCGCGGTGGCCGGGTCGGGTACGCTGAAGCTACACCTCGCGCTCACCGGCGAGGTGACCCTGAACCCGAACCGCGTGGCGCACCTGGTCCCGAGTATCGCGGGGGTTGCACGGCGGGTGCTCAAGCAGCTCGGCGACCCGGTCACCAAAGGCGAGCTCATGGCAGTGCTCGCGAGCCGGGAGCTGGCGAGGATGAATGCGTCCTATCTCGCGTCCCAGGCCAAGGGGGGGCTCGCCTGGACGGAGTACCAGCGAGAGAAGAAGCTCTACGCCAAGGGCGTCTCCTCCCAGCGGGAGTTCCAGCGCGCCAGGCTGGCCATGTCCAAGGCTTCGGTGGAGACGCAGCTCTACCGGCGAAAGCTCCAGGCTCTGGGACTGTCGGCCCAGGACATTTCACAGGTCGCCCTGAATTCAGCGCGGCGGATGTCGCGCTACGAGCTGCGCTCCCCCTTCGCCGGCGTCGTGGTGGCGAAGCACATCTCTCACGGCGAATACCTCAAGGCCGACACCCAGGCGTTCACCGTGGCCAACATGTCGGACGTGTGGATCGAGCTCAAGATCTACCAGAAGGATCTACCCCTGGTGAGAAAGGGTCAATCCGTGAAGATCGCCGCGGCCTATGGCCAACAAAAGACGACAGGCAAGATCTCTTACGTCAGCCCCCTACTCAACCGTTCCACCCGGACCGCTGGAGCGCGGGTGGTGATCGACAACCGCCGGGGAAAGTGGCAACCAGGTCTGTTCGTCACGGCCACGGTCACCACAGACGAGGTCCCGGTAGCGGTTCTCGTGGAGCGAGCCGCCATTTTCCAACGGGAGGGCAAGCCCTGCATCTACGTGGAGACAGGCGACGCATACACCTGCCGGGGGGTGACCCTGGGCCGTGGCAATGAGCATCGGGTTGCCGTGGTAAAGGGACTCCCCCCAAAAACCCGGTACGTGGCCCGAGGCGGCTTCGTGCTCAAGTCCGAGCAGCTCAAATCCACCTTCGGCGACGGCCATGCACACTGAGCGAACCACACCCATGAAAGCGTTCATCCGATTCCTGCTGGGTCGCCGGTTCATCCTCACCATCGTGGCGCTTGCCACCATCGCGTTTGGGTACCACCAGTACCTGAACCTGCCGGTGGAGGCGTTCCCCGACGTGTCACCGAACCTGGTTCAGGTCTTCACGGTCACCGAGGGGTTGGCTCCCGAGGAGGTGGAAAAGTACGTCACCTATCCCATCGAAGTGGCCATGAACGGGCTCCCCAGGCTCCGGCTCATCCGGTCGGTGTCCAACTTCGGTCTGTCGGTGGTGAGCATCTACTTCGAGGACGGGGCGGACATCTACCTCGCCCGTCAGCTCGTCAACGAGCGGTTGGGACACGCGAGGGAAAATATCCCGAAGGGGTTCGGGCGACCGCAGATGGGGCCCATCTCCACGAGCATGGGGCTGGTGCTGTTTTACAACCTCCGGGATCACTCTGGGAGCCGCTCGATGATGGAGATGCGCACCCTGCAGGAGTGGGTGGTGGGCCCCATGCTGCGCACCGTGCCCGGGGTCACCGAGGTGCTCGGCATCGGCGGCTGGGAGAAGCAGTACCACGTGGTGGTGCGCCCAGAGGATCTGCTGCGGTACAGCGTCACCATCGACGAGGTCCTGACGCGACTTCGAGACAACAACGCCAACACCGGCGCCCAGTTCATCGAGCAGGGCAGCCAAGAGTACCTGATCCGCGCGGTGGGCCTGGCCACGGGGATCGACGATCTGAAGCGCATCGTCATCAAGAACGACAAGGGAACCCCGGTGGTTCTGCATCAGGTCGCCGCGGTAAAGCTCGGGGGCGCCATGCGTCGGGGCGTGCAGACGCGCAACGGCACCGAAGAGGTGGTGGCCGGCATGGTGGTCAAGCTCCACGGCAGCAACTCCACCACCGTCATCCGCCTGGTGGAGGGCAAGATCCGAGAGATCAACCGCGCCCTCCCATCCGGCGTGAAGATGGTGCCCTACTACGAACAGAAGACGCTGATCCAGGCCAGCGTCAAAACCGTCAACGATGCGCTGGTCCAGGGCATCATCCTGGTCATCGTGGTGCTCGCGCTCTTCATGGGGGGACTGCGACCCAGCCTGGTGGCGGCCCTCTCGATTCCGTTCTCCATGCTCTTCGCCGCCATCGGCCTCCGGTTCCTGGGCATGACCGCGAACCTGATGACCCTCGGAGGGCTGGCCATCGCCATCGGGATGATCGTGGACGGGGCCATCGTCATCGTGGACAACGTGGAGAGGCATCTCCGCAAAGAGAGCAGAGAGAGCAGAGAGAGCAGAGAGGGTAAAGAGGGCTCTCAGACCAATCATCGCGCCTCCCGGCGAGACATCGTGGTGAACGCCGTGGCCGAGGTCGTGCGTCCGATCCTGTTCGCCATCGCAATCATCGTCATCGTCTTCATCCCGCTCTTCGCGCTCGGGGGGGTGGAAGGCAAAACCTTCCGTCCCCTGGCCTACACCGTGGCCCTCGCAATGCTCGGCTCCCTGGTCTACTCTCTGTTCTTCGCGCCGGTGTTCGCGCATCTGCTCATGCGACGCCCACCGGATCCCGACGCAGACAGGTCGGCATCAAAGATTGGCAAGGTCGGCAGGATCGGCAGGATCAGCAGGATAGGCAGGGTCAGCAATGCGCTCGACCGCGGCTTCGGCTCCTGGTCCGGGCTGCTGGACCGCACCCTGGTCCGCATCTACCGCCCCGTCGTCCGATTCTTCGTGGGGGAGCGTCTGCTGGCGGTGGGAGTGTCGCTGGCCCTGGTGGCCGTGGGCGCCGTGGGTTTTTCCCGCCTGGGCTCCGAGTTCACTCCTACCCTCCAGGAGGGTACCATCGTCCTGCGGCTGACCATGGCACCGTCCATTTCGCTGGCGGCGAGCACGCGGACCACCCAGATCGTGGAGCGACGGATCATGACGGTCCCCGAGGTGGCGGAGGTGGTCTCGCGGATCGGTCGTGGGGAGGTGGGAGCCCACACGGATCCGGTGAACAGCGCCGAGATGTTCATCGTGCTCAAGCCACGCAAGCAGTGGCGCGGGGATTGGTCCCAGAAACGCCTCGAAGAGGTCATCCGCAAGGCTGTCGGCGAGGTCCCGGGGGTGGCCACCAGCTTCACCCAGCCCATCCAGATGTCCCTCGACGAGCTCATGGAGGGGGTCCGCGCCGAGCTGGCCATCAAGCTCTTCGGCGACGACCTCGAGCAGCTCAAGCGAAAGGGTGAGGAGATCGCCCAGGTGGTCCGTCGAGTTCGCGGCGCGACGGACGTGCAGGTGGACCAGGTCACCGGGCAGCCGCAGCTCCTGATCCAGCTTGACCGCAAGGCCATCGCCCGCTGGGGCATCAACATCGCGGACGTTCAGCACGTGGTCTCGGCCGCGGTGGGCGGGGCCAAGGCCGGGCAGATCTTCGAGGGCGTCCGCCGGTTCGACATCCTGGTGCGCTACCCGCCCGAGCACCGATCCAGCCGACGCGCCATCGCGTCGATCCTCGTCTCGACGCCCACCGGCGTGAAGGTTCCACTGTCGCAACTGGCAACCATCAAGCCCGTGGTGGGCCCGCGGCAGATCACCCGGGAGAACACCCAGCGGTTCATCACCATCGGGTGCAATGTGCGGGGTCGGGACATGGGCAGCTTCGTGCGGGAGGCCCAGCGCCGAATCGGCCGGGACGTACAGCTCCCGCCCGGCTACTTCGCCACCTGGGGCGGCCAATACAAGCTTCAGCAGGAGGCGAACCGTCGCCTGATGATCGTCATCCCCATCACCCTCGGGCTGATCCTGTTGATGCTCTACCTGACCTTCAACCGCCTGCGTGATGTGCTCCTCATCGCGCTCAACATCCCCCTGGCGCTGGTGGGTGGCGTCGTGGCGCTGCGGCTCACCGGGCAATCTCTCTCGGTACCCGCCTCGGTGGGATTCATCGCGCTGTTCGGCATCGCGCTCGAAAACGGCCTGGTGCTGGTCACCATCATGAACCAGCGCCGAAAGACCGGTCTCACGGGACGCGAGGCGGCCGTGGAGGGCGCCGTCATGCGCATCCGGCCAGTGCTCATGACCGCCCTGACCACCGCCCTGGGCCTCATCCCCCTGCTCCTGGCCCGCTCCACGGGCAGCGAGGTACAACGCCCACTGGCCACAGTGGTCCTGGGCGGCCTGATCACCGCGACGATACTAACCCTGCTGTTCGTGCCCACACTCTACGGCTGGTTCGCCTCCACCGACCCCTCCAACCCCACCGACCCCACCGACCACAAGCTCCATCCGGCGATCAGTCCAGAAGAGCCCTGACCCAGCCGTCTACCTTTGCGCGTTGATCCGCGTCGCGGAGGGAATCGGCCCCGGAGTCGAAGCGGTGGCGGATGTTGCCCTCACGATCGATGATCACGACGTCGTCCTTGGACGCCTCATAGGCGCTGTAGACAGTGGATCCGCCGACGAAGCACGAAGAGGTCGAACCGTCGGCAAAGCCCTCAATGGCGGACACGTCGTCGGAGGAGCCGATGGCCCACACCTCAACATCATCAGTTCCAAATCCGTCGGCACGCCACTCCCCCAACAGCTCCTCGAGTACCGCAAACTGCGATACGCAGGTGCCTCACGAATACAGCACAAAGTGGATCACGATAACGCGACCGGTGACCTCCGACAGTTGTCGATCCTCACCAATGGTTGGAGAGGCCGGATTCGAATCAGTCAGCAAAAAATCCGAAGCCGGCTCGGGCTGTCCCGAGGTCGAACCGTCACAACTACACGCAACCGCCACCAGCAGCAGCGCTCCCAATACAAGGAATCTGGGGGTCGTCCGAAAAATCGATTTCATACGAGAGCTCCTATGAGAAAACTGCGGCCGAGTCCAGGGCAACCCAGACATCCATTCTCCCATAGAGATACTATGCTCGTCAAACCTATGATCTGGGATCCATTTGCTCACAGACGTTCCCCGCTAACGCCGGAGGCGCCGCGTCCGTGGGCTGCGGAACGTGGGGCGCGGGACGCGGGACGCGGGCGCTTGCCAGGGGCCACAGGCTCGTGGTCGGAGGCCGGGGCATTGGAGTCGGAATGACGGAAGACACGGGCACGGGCACGGGCACGGGCCCAAGCTTCATGCCGGCATGAAGAGTACGGACTGCCAGTGACTCGAGATTATCGAGCTTCCAGGCGCAGGCGACGTTGAAGCGCTTCTTGCTCCGGTCTCGGACCTGGGCTTCGGCTCTAGCG
>JAOZUO010000023.1:0-25062 GCA_029938605.1 Deltaproteobacteria bacterium
ACATCGATTCGGAGTCACGGAGCGAAGCGACGTGACAACGAATCGATCCTAGGACGAGTGTAAATGATCGTGGATGGTGTGGTGGGAACCGAGGCTACGGGGTCGTGGTCGCCAGCGTCAAGGTGTACGCATCCACGACGTCTCCGTATGCCTGAACCTGAAGGTAGTAGGTCCCAGCGCTGACGGGCTGATCCGTCCAGGTCTCAGAACCATTGGCAGCCGACTCCACATAGTTCCTGTCAGCGTTGTAGAGGTACAGATCCACATCACCCGTGGCGTTCCCGCCAAGCGTTCCACTCAAAAGCACATCATTGGTAAACGTGATCGTGTAGTGAGCGCACACCTGCTGGGCCAAGGCTCCGCCCACCTGATCACCGATGGCGTCACCGGCCGCGAAGGTCCCGATGTCCGGAATCGACGGGGTGGTGAAGGCGAGGTTGAGCGTGAAATCCGGCAGCGCCATGTAGGCGTTCACCTGGAGGTAGTACGTACCCGCCCCAAGCACGGTGTTGATGATCTCGTTGCCGTCCTCGAAATGCCCCGTCACAAATCCCTGGGCACCATAGATATAGAAATCCGCATCACCAGAGGTGCTGGTCAGGGTCCCGTTCATCATCACATCCTCGGTGAGGGTGATCTTGTAGTAGTACAGCTCGCCCGCCGCCATGGCGGCCTCGACCTGGTTGACCGCGCCCCCGTCGCCCAGGGATCCCAGATCCTCGGGGCATTCAGTGGCCAGGTCGATGGAGAAGGAAGAGACGGCATCGTAGGCGTAGGCCACCAGAGCATAGGTACCGGCGCCAAGACTCGCGGTCACGATCTCGTCTCCAGCCGTCTCAAAAGAATAGGCCTGCCCGCCGTCGTTGACGATGTAGAATTCCATATCTCCATCCGGGGACGAGACCGTGCCGGTGACGATGGCCGAAGCGGTGAGGGTCAGCAGGAAAAATTCCGCGTCCCCTGTGGCCAAGGCGCCGCCCGTCTGTTGGATGTTGGATTCGCAGTCGCCATTGAACGTGCCGAAGGCCGGATACAAAGCACACACCGAGGTGGAGGTGTTGTCGCACTCATAGCCAAACTCGATCTCGCAGGTGTCGCTGCAACCGTCGCCCGAAGCGGGCGTTCCGTTGACGTCATCACACTGCTCGCCGGTTTCCACAATCCCGTTGCCACACACCGGGAAGGAGAACTCGATGGCATAGTCCGTCGAGCTCGGCGTCGCGACGTAGGCACCGACGATGACATACACGGTTTCGGCGGCAGTCGCCGTGTAGCTGAGCTCGTCCGGTGTGTCGCTTACGGCGGCGCACACCGCCGAGCTGTCGCAGGTGGATGTCACCATGAGATAGCCGTCCAGACCACCGCTCTCGGCGACGATCATTTTCTCTCCCGCTGCCAACGCAACCTCGAACACGGCCTCTACCGCACCGGCAGCGGGCACACCGTAGCCGCCATCACAGCTGGCGTCCTGAAGATCCAGCTGATCGGTGAAGTCCGCGGTGATGTCCGTCCCCACGAAGGAGGCGTCGCCCGTAACCACGAGAGGATCGGAGCAGGAGTCGCCACCGGCGGTGCAAGCCGTGGTGACCCAGCCGTCGCAGGTGGCGTTGCAGGCCAGGTCGCCGGCGGTGAAAATGCCGCCAATGGTGGAGCATTCGTTGTTATCGAGCAGGCTTCCGTCGCAGGTCTCACCGGAGTCCAGGGCATCGTTGCCGCAATCATCGACCGAGGTGCAGCCGGTGGTGACCCAACCGTCACAGGTGGCATTGCAGGCCAGGGCGCCCCCCAGGAAGCCGCCCGCGATGGACTCGCAGTCGTTACCATCGAGCAGGCTGCCGTCGCAGAGCTCACCCGCGTCCAGGGTGTTGTTGCCGCAGTCATCGTTCGTGGTGCAGCCGGTGGTGACCCAACCGTCACAGGTGGCGTTGCAGGCCAGGGTGCCCCCCGTAAAATTCATGCCGATGGTGGAGCAGTCGTCCAGGCGATGGTCCGCCCCATCGCAGGTCTCGGCGCCGGAGGCCACGCCATCGCCACAGTCGGACGTGGTGTTGTTGTTCTGGTTGGTGTCACCGTCGTCGTCACTACAGGCCGCAGTGGTCAGCGCCACCAGCGCCACCAGGGCAATTGGAAGTAGATGCGTTCTCATGATCCTCTCCTTGTACTATCTTGCTAGCTGTATTTTTCAAACCGATGGGTTCTGGACGTAAGGGCTCTTAGGAAAGGTGGTCGTTGGAGCGCAGGATCAGGTGGCTGGCGGGCTGGCTCGACGGCTGATCCGCGGGGTCGGGCTGGCTCTTGTTACCGCTGACGATGACGTACACCAGCAGGCCGATGGCCAGCAGCAGCAGCAGAATCACGATGATCATCGTGATGTTGGTCTGTGTGGATGGCTGGGCCTGCGGGGTCGACTTGGCCAGCACGTCCGGGCGGGAGGGATCCACGCCGGTGATGGAAGACAGCGACGGCAAAGACGGCACCGATGGCAAGGATGGCAGGGACACCGAAGACGGCATGGAGCCGCTCCCGGAGCCCGGGGAGCTCGTCGAAGCCCCCACGCTGGAGACGCGGCTGCGCACCTTGCGTTCGCCGGTGGACTCCTCGGGAACGAGCTCTGCCATGACGATGCGCACCTCGGAGGAGAGCTCCGCGAGCTTGGTGGTCTGGATGAACGCGAAGTAGGACTCCTCCATGTCATCAAAGTCCATCACCCCGTCACACTCGTCACAGCGACACACCGGAGCCTTGGGCTTGTCCTGGCCCACCATCTCGTCGAGCTCCACCAGGAGCACTTTCTCCAGGTCGCAGGAGGGACAAAAATAGGGGGCGTAGAAGCTCTTGACTGCCCCGTAGCCCACGAAGTTGTTTACGAGGTTGATCTGGGCGACGATGGCCGGTGAGCACTCCACCATGATGACCTGGGCGCCCTTCTTCTCCATTTTGGTCAGCCAGTTGACCCAGTCCCTGACCCCGCACGAGTTGATCCGCTCTATCTCCGCTAAGTCGATGACCGTAGTCCCCGCGCCCACGCGATCAACCAGGCTCGTCAGATCATTGTCCTCGTCGATCACGCCCGAGAGCTTAATGTACGTGACGTCGTCGCGCTGGGTGACTTCTGCGTTGAATTTCTGATTCATACCGACACTTTCGTGGTGGTTACCATCACACCCAAATTACCCATCCGCGCCCACACCCTGTGCAGCCTCCGCCATGGCCGTATGCAAGCTATAATAGTTGGCAGACAGATAGAAACGAAGCAAATTCTGGCCCCCCTGGATCGCACGAAAAACGATCCGACCGTCGTCGAGCACCGCCGTCTCCACTCCCGACAATCTGGCGCTCGCCCGAGCCGCCGCCATGAGATCGTCGGAGATGAGCAGCGCCACCTCGGACATGATGGAATCCACGCCCCGCATCCACGCCACCACATCCAGGTCCAGGATCACGTCTCCGGCGGCCTCTACCACCCGCTTCACCACCCGGGCCTGCTTCCGCGACAGCAGCCCCATAAACTCGGTGGCCGAGGGCTCTCGCTGATCCTCGGGCATAGCCATGGCCTTGAAAAGCATCTCCAGCTCGGCCCGCTCCCGGGGACCGAGCCGCGGCAGCAGCGAAAAACCCGACCGCAGATACTCCAGGGCCCGGGCCAGCAGGAACCGCGTCTCTGTGGGATCGCCCGTAAGCAGCGCCTCCTGGATCACGATCTTGGGCACCTCGTCCATGGCTATGCACAGGGGCCTGTTCGTTTTGTGGGCCACCAACACCTCGAATGGCTGGTCCCCCAAGCCCAGGATCGTGGCCACCTCCCGGGGCTCCGCACCGTCTTTCTTAGGATCCAAGGCGCGTAACCCCTCGGCGCCCCCCTCCACGGGGTAGAGATGCTCGAGGTGCTCGTAGATCGCCATCCAGATCTGCCCCAGGGGCCCGCGCACCTCATCCACAGCCAGATACCTGGCCCTGAGCTCATCGGTGAGCACCAGCGACCGGGGCGTCACCTTGGCCTGCATCCGCGCCAGGTTCGCCAGATCCTCGTCAGTGGCCTGTCCCAGCACCCGCAGTACTTGCAGGGGGCGCGCACTCCCTCTCGGATCATCCCGGGGAAAGAGGTCAGCGAACATGCGCAAGGCCGCCAGGTTGTCAGGGCGATCGTTGAGGACGTTCCGTAGCTCCTCCAGTGCACGCGGAAGGGTGGACTCGTCAAGGGCGTAGAGTTGCGCGAGGGCGAGCCGATCCTCTGGCACGCAGTCCCCGGTGGACACCACAGCCCGCAGCTCCGCCAGGGCGGCGGCGGTGTTTCCGGCCTCCGCCTGAAGGACCGCCAGGTGGTACCGCAGCCGCAAAGATTCAGAGGTGTGCCCCTGGTCCCAAACGATGCGCGCCGCGTTGGAGAGCAGCGCCTCGGCCTCGGAGATCTGGCCTTGCCCCGCCTGGTACCGGGCCACAGCGATGGCGGCGGGCCCGAATCCCGGGCTCAGATCCAGGGCCCGGCGGAAGGCAGAGAGGGAGGCCTTCTGATTCCCCTCTTGTTGGGCCACGTGACCCAGATAGTGATAGTAGCGCCCCAGCTCCCGGGGCGGAGCCGTGTCCTCGGGATCCGCGGCCACGTCGATGAGACGTTCGCACACCACCCGGGCGTCTGAGAAGCGCCCCTGGACCAGGAGCTCCTGGGCGTTTCGGTACAACGCCTCCCGGTGACGCGGCTGGCGCTTGAGCACCGCGCGCAGCATGGCGGTGGCCTTCCGAGAGTCCATCATCACGTTGGAGTAGATGTCCCCGACCCTCAGCAGAGCGTCGATGGCCGCCGGCTCATCGTCGCTGGCTCGCTCCACAAAGCCCTCCAACTCACTGATGGCATCAGCGAACCGCCGCAATCGAATCAGCATGTTCACCAGGGGCTGCAGCACCCGGTAGTCTTCGGGCGCCTTGCCGATGGCGCTACGGTAGCTCCGGATAGCCTCATCCAGGTTGGCGTCCTGCTCCAGAATCGTGCCCCGGGCGACCAGCACCCGTGCCTGGGCCTGGGGCCAGTCCCGTCGGAGGTACACCTTTTCCAACGCCCCGAAGGTGGCGCTAAAGTCATAGACGGTCGGCCGGTCCCGGCAAAGATCAATCAACGAGTCCAGGGCGTCGAGGTTCTCAGGATGGATCTCGAGGGCCACCACGAGGTTCTCAGCGGCCTGCGCAGCGTTCCCGGCGTGTAGAGCCACCAGGCCGCGCTTGGCGTACACATCGCTGCGCAGGGCGGGATCCCCCTCTCGTAAGGCCTTCTGACTTAGGCTCTGAGAAAGATTTTCGGCGAGAGCCCAGTCACCCCGCTTGAACGAGATATCGAACAGCGCCCGAATGGCCGGCATGCACTCGGCGTCCACCGACAGGGCCGACTCGTAGTAGTAGAGCGCCTGGTCCAAATCGCCGAGGTGATCCTGGTAGATGGCCCCCATGCGCGCGAACACTCCGGACCGCTCCTTGGTTTCCTGCCAGAGCTTCACCTCCAGCTCCAGGGTGGACAACACCTTCTGCCAATCCTCCCGACGCAGGTACAGATCGCGCAGACCGTGTACCGCGGGCAGACAGTTCGGCGAAGTCTTGATGGCGGCATCGTAGTATCGAATGGCGTCATCGCTCTTGTCGAACTTGATCTCCATCACCGAACCGCACTTGAAGTACAGCAACGCCTTGGCGGCGCGATTCTGGGTGTGCCGGATCTGGCGGCGCGTAATATCAATGAACTCGGCCCACTTCTCGGTGGATTCATGGATCCGACTCAAGGCCTCGAGGGCCTCCCGATGGGCCGGGGACAACTCCAGGACCTTTTTGTAGTTATTGATAGCCTCTTCGACGTTACGCAGCCCCTCCTCGTAGATGGTCCCGATGCGCATCTGCAGCACCACCAGCTCCGCCTTGTTGTCTAGCTGCTTGAGCCGCGCCTGGAGCACGGCCACCAGCTTCTCCCAGTTGCGCGAACGCTCGAAGTACCGCTCCAACGCATCGAGGGCCTCATCGTCCTGGGGCCGCAGCAGGTGGATCGACTCATAGTGCCGAGCCGCCTCGTCGGGATCCTTGAG
Source organism: Deltaproteobacteria bacterium (assembly GCA_029938605.1). GTDB lineage: Bacteria > Myxococcota_A > Polyangia > HGW-17 > JAJRWW01 > JAJRWW01. The sequence goes on from JAOZUO010000023.1 coordinate 6,063, forward strand.
CTTGGCCGCCGCCACCCGTGCCGCCCGGCGAAGGGTCTCGATCTTCTTCTCCGGCTCCTTGACGGAGGAGGCCCGTTGCTCATAGGCGTCGATCAAACCCGCCCAGTCTCCCTCCTTGGAGAAGATGGATTCTAGGAATTTGAGCGCGTTGTCGTTGTCTGGATCCAACTGCAGGACCTTGAGGTAGGAGGCCGCGGCTTCCCCCGTCTGGGAAAGGTACTGCAGTTGGAGTTGTCCCTTGCGGGAATAGAGGTCAGCCAACCGGTACGCTCGGGACTGCTTGGCCTCCACCAGCCCGATGGCGGTCTCGTACACCTCCATTACTTCCCGCCAGCGCTTGAGGCGGTAGCACAACCGCTCCACCAGGGTGAAGGTGTCGCGGTTTCCGGGGTTGAGTCGAAAGGCGCTCATGAACGACTGCAGGGCCTCCTCGGTGGCGTCCATCTCTTCGTGTAAGGTCCCCGCCTTGAGCAGCACGTCCACCTTGTCGTGGTCGTCAGGCGCCACGTCAGTACGCTTGTGCAGCAAGTTGATGAGCTCGTCCTTACGATTCTGTCTCTTGTAGGCGGTCGCCAGCAGATCCAGCAGCTCCCGATCGTCGGGTGCGGCCATCACACTCTGCTCCAGCAACCGCGCCGCGTCGGCAAGCCGCTCGGGCTGAGTCAAAAGTAGTCTTCCCAGCCTACGGTAGATCTCTGGCCGGCCGGCGTCCTGGGGAGGCAACAGCTCCAGGGAACGTTCGTATGCCAACATGAGGTCTTCGGAAGAATCCAGCTTCTCCGCCAGGCGGCGGTACGTCTCCAATCGCTTACCATCGGTGGGCGTCACCTCCACCGCCTGCCGGGACCACACCAAGGCTTTGGCCGGGTCATCTAAGCGGTTGGCAGTAATCTCCGCCAGACGGCTGGCCAGGTCACCCACGGACTCGGGGGACGTGGCTACATCGAGATCCTCAGCAAGCAGCGTGCGCACCTCCTCCCAGCGCTCGAGGTGCTCCAGGGCCTCGTACAACAACCTCCGGGCCATGGGATTGGCGGCCAGGGGCTCGAGAGACTCTGCGACGACATCCCAGCATTCACCACCCTGGCGACAAATTCGTTCCAAGCCGTCTATGGCCAAGGTGCTGCCCGCGTCCAACTCCAAGGCCAACCGGTAGTGATCCAACGCGAGCGCGCTATCGCGGAGCTTCCCTTCGGCCACCTCTCCCAGCTCGAAGTGCACCAAGGCCTCCTCGGTGGGATCATCCAACAGCTCGAGCCGCATTCCGAGCATGTCCACCAAGTCCCCATATCGCCCCTTGCGCCGGTAGAGCGTACACAAGCCTTCCAGGGCGGCCTCCATCTCGTCATCTAGCTCCAACGCCTCTCGGAAGGCCTTCTCGGCCTTGTCGTCGTCCTTGATATGGCGCACATAGCTCTCGCCAATCTCACAAAGCAGCACCGCCGCCCGGAAGGATGAGCCGAACCCATCCACAGCTTTGCGTCGCCACTCGATGGCCTTTCGGTAGCTCTTCTGCGCATCATAGATCTGCGCCAGCAGGTGGTGCAGCGACGGATCGTCGGGGTGGAGCTTCAGGGCCTCATGCAGGTGCATCTCGGCCGCTGGGTGGTCCTTGAGATTCTGCAGGGCGATGCGACCAATTTCAGCGTGCAGCCCGGCGCGTTCGTTCTCCGTGTGCTCGAACTGAAGCTCCCGCTTGATGGCCCCTACCAGCTCGGGCCACTTGCCAGACCGGCGATAGATCCCCATCAGTGCGGTGTGTGCAAACAGATCATCCGGGGTGAAGCTGAGGGCCTCGGACAGGTGCTTGTCCGCACCCCCCACGTCCCCCAAGGCGAGGGCCACAGTGCCGGCCGCGGTGGCGTAGAGCGCAGCGCGACGCTTGTCGGACTCCTCCCGAAGCAGCGACACGGACTGCCCATAGAGCTTCTGAAGACTCTTCAAGTCCTGGGCGCTCCGGAATATTCGGCCGAGCTCGCCGAGGGACCCGGGCTCCGGCTTCATCTCGATGGCGGGCCTACGGAGCCGGGAAGCCTCGGCCACGTCCTTGAGCCTGGACTCGGCGATGTGGGCCGCACGCTCCAGCAGCCGCTGCCGCCCCTCGACGTCGTGACGAGCGGCGGTCTCGTACAGCTCGATGAGCTCTGGGAACCGCTCCAACTGCAGCAGGAGACGCTCGCTCGCGGCGATGGCCTGCCCATTCCCCGGATCCTCAATCAGGAGCCGGGCGTAGCTCTCCACGGCCCGCTCCCTCATGCCCTCGGCCTCATACATCTCCGCCGCCCGGACCAGATAGGCCACCTTGAATCCGGCCGCCCCGCAACGTTCGCCCAGCTTCCAGCAGGCCTCAGCCAGGTTCTCGAGATCCCGCTGGACGATGGCCTGCTTACGCTTGAGCTGAAGGGCCACGGTGGCTCCCCACGCGCCAGAAGTCTCGGCGAGATTGTCCAACAGTCCGTTGGCCTCATCGAGGCCGTCGGTGGTGGCGAGCAGACTCTCGGCCAGCAGAAACCGCGTAGCCTCCTTCTCGTCCTCGCCCTCAGCACTCTCGAGCAACACCAGCTTCTGTGCAAGGAGCGCCTCTGGGCTGTCCTTGGCAGGCAGGTTTGCGTCCGCCTTCCCGAGGGCGATCTCCCAGATCCGCTCCAGCAAGTAGGGATCGTCCCCGTCCTTGGCACGGAGACGTCTCAGGATCTTGGAAGCCTCGTCGCCCTTTCCCATGAGGTCGCCTACCACTGTGGCGAGGCGTCGGTGGGCGACTTCATCGGAGCTGCTCGCCGTGCGGAGGTGCTTGACCAACCCATCCAGGTTCCCGTCCAGCTCCAAGGCAAGGGTGAGAACTCCACGGATGCGCATGTCTCCCGGGTTACGGCGCAACCCTTCCTGGGCCGCCAGCGCAGCGTTCTGGGTGTCGGCGAAGTGGAAGAGCCAGGTCTCGGCGCAAGCGCAATAGAACGCCCCCGCCGCCTCCCGCCCGGTCAGCTCGCCGCCCACCTCGCGCTGTAGATCCTGAAGCCCCTTCTGATCCCCGGTGCTGATGGCCAGGTGGAGACGGAGGCGAACGGACTCAGGATGGGCGTTGCCCGCCTCGCCCAGGTACTTGTTGGCCGCCTCCAAATCCCCCAGTACGTCCCAACAAAGCAGTCCCAGGCGACACAGAAGGTCGGCCTTGAGATCCGACTCCTCCATGATAGACGCTTTTTTGGCCAGACGCGCCGCCAGCTCCACGAGTGGATCCGGCTGAAGGGACGAAGTGGAACGGTCGGCTGAACCTAAATCGCGCTTATTGGTCGGCATCATGTCGGTCGAATCAATATCGTCTCGGTTCTTTCCATGGACGAGCTTTCTGATATTACCACGGTCACCCACCCGTCAAAATCTAATAATTACAAACAATATCCCAGATTCGGGGTTTCGACATGTAGTGCCGCGTACAGGACCTGCAATGGGATTTAGGGTCGGACGGCGGCCACGACCTGATTGGCGAAGAGGAAATTCATCCGGAGCCCGCGCACCAGCCGCTCAATGGGCAACTCGAAGGGCATACCCACTGGCGAAAGCATGAACTTACTCGCCTCGGCGACCCGAAGCCCCGCCCCTTCGCACAGGGCCGCGAGCCGCCCCAGGTTCATGACCTCGTGGTGCTGCTCATCGGCCAGATGCCCCACCAGGGTGGCCACGTGCTCCCAGAAAGGATCCGGCGCGGTCAACACCAGCAAGCCGCCCGGCCGCAGGCATGACGCGATCCCCGCCAGCACCCGCTTTGGATCCGGAACGTGCTCAATGATCGCCGTGGCCACGACGAGATCCCAACAATCCCGTCGGGCAGGCAGGTCCAAGGCGTCCGCCAGCGCCAGGGTCTGACCGGCTTCGATCGACGTGGCGAGCAGCTCCCTCGACAGGTCGATGCCCACCCGGCAGGCGCTCGGAAAGGAGCGCCCCAGGCGCGCGAGCACCAAACCGTCGGCTGTGCCCACGTCTAGGATCGTCTCGATGGGGGTCGGTCCATATCGGCGGGCGCAGCGCACCACCTCGTCCGAACGCCGGCCAAGGCGATATCGCAGCGAAGCCTTGGTTCTCCGCCCCTCATGGTAACCGGCATCGCAGGTGCCGCTCCCCGTGGGGCGATGGCGGTGAGTCTTAGACAGAAAATCCAGCATAGATTAGGCTTATAGTGGCACCATGGGGGGTGCTACCTGAGCGGGGCCTAGAACTTCCCCGAGATGGCGAGGAAGGTCATCTTGTCATTCGTTTCCCGGAGACGTTGACTGAGGGTGCGGACAAAGTTCCAGAGGATCTCGTAGGCCAGGTCCCGGTCCACGAAGAGCAGATCCTCCAGATCCTCCTTCCGCAGGACGAAGACCTTGCAGGTCTCGTGGCAGCGAGCGTCCGCCGATCGGGGGAACTCATCGATGAGAGACATCTCCCCGAAGTAGCTGCCGCTCCGCAGGATCGCCAACGCCTCCTCGCCCATGCCCGGCACCGTCCGGCTGATGCGCACCGCACCCGCCAGGATCAGATAGAATTTGTCGCCCGTGTCCCCCTCGCCAAAGATCAGGGTGTTGGTGCGATGCTCCTCATGGGTGCCCAAATCCGCAATGCGCCGCAGATGTGACATGGGGAGCCCCGAAAAGATGGGGATGCCCGCCAAGACATCGATGGCGCTCACTTCATCTTGGTGCATTGTCTCGTCTTCCATCGACAACCCGCTCCACAATATAGACGGATTAAAGGATACACCAACCGGGAAAACGGGGCAAAAATTGGGTTGGGTGCGGGCGAAACACGGCTGACCGGGACCGGGATCAATCGTTGTCAGGGAAGGAAAAGGGAATGGGAAGCCGGGAGCGCAGGGAGACTATTTCTTCTTCGGCTCACACTTCTCGGCGGCCTTCTTCATGAGCGCGTCAATCTTGGGGCCGGTGATCTTGTACTTTTTGATGCCCTGGTACACCTTCTTGAACCAGCAGAAGCTCTTCATCTTGGGGACCTTCTTCTGCAGGATGTACAGGCCGAGCTTCTTGTAGCACTCGTTGATCATGATCCCCACGGCCTTGTTGGCGTAGGGCGTCCCGAGCTTCCGGTACTTTTCGAGCCGCTTCTCGCCGCACCGATAGGGCATAAGCGGCTTGGCCTTCTGGAGGTTCTTGGCCACATTCTCTTTGAGTTTGTTGACGTCACGAGCCAGGGCGATCTCCTTGCACAGCGTATCGGCCTTCTTGAGGGCGGACGGGCCGGCCTTCTTGGCATAGCTCTTGAGGTCCCAGCATTTGACATCTTTGTAGCTGACCTTGCCGGCGTCACGCTTGGCGGTGATTTTCTTCATCAGCGCCTCGGTGGCCTTGGTGGGCATCCCCTTGCACTGTTCCTTGAGGTCGCCGGTGAGATCGTCCTTCCATCTCCTACAGAAACTCATGGCACGGCCGTAGTCCCCCTTGGCGACCTTCTCCATGGCCTTCTTCCAGTTCTTCTTCTGGCGCTCGGCGCGACCCGCCTTCTCGGCGTTTTTCATGCACTTTTTGAAGTCGTCACAGTCGGACTTAGCGGAGCACTTGATCTCCTCCTTCATCCGAGCCTTGTCCTTGAGCTTTTCGCAAATGGTCACGAAGGCCTCTTCGGTGTAGGCCATCTTTTTGCAGTCTTTGTACCGCTTGTACAGGAGCTTGCAGCTCGGCTTGGAGCTGCAACCGGCGATCATCGACGACACCCCGAACACTGCAACCAATCCAAAGAGCATCACTATGTTTTTGCGCATTCTTCGTTCTCCTGTTGGAGTTAATGTCCCAGACGTCGGGCCAGGCGGCAAACCAGCAAAACGGCCCACAGGCATCCGCTATATCAGATCCAATTCGCGAGTACAACCCGACGCCACCCGAATTGCCGCAGAGCGTCATGGCTGTTCGCAGCACTGATTGGCCGCACCGATCGGCCGCGGAATTGACACGCCTAATTCCGGCTGTTATGCAGTGAATGCGCGACAGTCGCCGAGTAACAGGTCAACGCCTTGAAGTTCCATCTCATCGGAATCTGCGGTACGGGCATGGGCTCTTTGGCGGGCCTGCTCCATCTGGCTGGCCACGAGGTGGCCGGCTCCGACGCGGGGATATACCCGCCCATGTCCACCCAACTCCAAGGTCTCGGGGTGGAAGTCATGGAGGGGTACCGGGCCGAGAACCTGGACTGGGGGCCTGACGTGGTGGTAGTAGGCAACGTCTGCTCCAAGGACCACGTCGAAGCCGTCGCCGCCCAGAACCTGGGCGTGACGCTCACCTCTTTCCCGGCCGTTTTAGAGGAGCAGTTTCTCGCCGATCGCCACCCGGTGGTGGTCGCCGGCACCCACGGCAAGACCACCTGCTCGGCGCTTTTGTCCTGGCTGCTGTACAGCGCGGGGAAGAACCCGTCCTTTTTCGTGGGCGGCATCCCCAGCAACTTCGAGCGGAGCTTCCGGCTGGGCAGCGGAGAGCACTTTGTCGTGGAGGGTGACGAGTACGACACCGCCTTTTTCGACAAGGAGTCCAAGTTTCTGCACTACAGCCCGCGCACGGTGCTGCTTACGGGCGTGGAGTTCGACCACGCGGACATCTTCGACGACCTCGCTGCGGTGCACACCGCTTTTCGTAAGTTCATTGCCCTTACTCCCCCCCAGGGTCGTATGTTGGTGTGGAGCGGCTCCCCAGACGCGGTGAAGTTGGCCAAGGACGCCCGCTGCGCCGTGGAGGCCTACGGTCTTATAGACGATCCAGAGACCGACCTCGACGCCGGTTGGCCCACTTGGCGGGCCCGCATCTTGGCGCGCGATCAGCACAGCACGCACGTGCAGATCGAGCGGGACGGGGAGCGGGTGGCCCGGGTCTGGACAACCCTGGTGGGCGACCACAACCTGCGAAACCTGTTGGGCTGCTTCGCCGTCGCCGTGTCCCTGGACGCCGACCTGGGCTCCCTCGTCGAAGGCACAGCCATCTTCCAGGGCGTCAAGCGGCGACAACAGGTCCGCGGCGTGGCCATGGGCGTCACGGTCATCGATGACTTCGCACACCATCCCACGGCCGTGCGCGAGACCCTGCGTGGCCTACGACGCGCCTACAGCCAGGGCCGCCTCTACGCGATCTTCGAGCCACGCAGCGCCACGAGCCGACGGGCGATCTTTCAGCAAGAATACGCCACCGCCTTCGATGCCGCCGACGAGGCCATCCTCGGGCGCCCCTACGATCAGAGCCGCATCGACGAGGCGGATCGGCTGAACGTGGAGACCCTGGTGTCCGAGATCCATCGACACGGCGTCCGAGCCCACCTGATCCCCGACATGGACGAGTTGGTGGAACACCTGGCCACCCGCGTTCGCCCCGGAGACTGCGTGGTGATCATGTCCAGCGGGTCCTTTGGCGGCCTGCACCACAGGCTGCTCGCGCGCATTGGCGACGCCGTCATGCCCGCCGATTTCGACGATCTGGACGCCCTGGATCAGATGCTCGAGGAGATGGGCCTCCATGTGCCGGATCTGGCCGATCATATGGACGACTACATCGTCCTGCGCGGCGTTCGGGGACTGGCCGGCTGCATCGGCTTGGAGCTGCACGGCCAGACGGCGCTACTCAAGGATCTGACGCTGCTGCCCGAGCGGCGGGGCGAAGGACTCTCCTGGCTGCTCGCCGAAGCGGCCGTGCGGACCGCGGCCCGACGAGGCGTCAAGTCCCTGTACATGTTCGGCGTGCCCGAAACCCTACTCACCGGCAAGATGCTGGGATTCGCCGTGGTGGAGTGTACCGACATGGACGAGGAGATGAAGCGCTCCCAGACCATCTCGCGCGCCTGGTACACCAAGGGCACGTGCCTCCGCCTCGACCTCGAGCCCCCCGCCGAGCCCAAGCGTCGCCGCTAAGGCCTAGCGCCTCTTGCGCCGCAGGCGCACCCGCCGTCCCGCATATCGGCTCTTCAGCGGCCGCTCACCCACCCGCAGCGCTGAGAGGTGGTAGTGGTTGCGGTGGGCATAGTCAGAGTCCGGCGTCATGACCTGAAACAGGATGCCGCTATACTCCAAAGCACAGGCGAGGCGACGCAGCACGCTCCCTTTGTGACTCGTAACGCCGGCCACGCAGCTCCCGGGGCGCCCCTTGGCCTTGACCCAATCCTTGAGCACGTTGGCCCGCAAGCCGCCCGGACCACGCACCTCAAAGATGTCCGCCGCCAGGCCGTTGGCGTGACGACTGAGCCGCCCGGAACCTGACACGTATCGGTAGCTATAAAAGCCCGAGTAGCGGAGGTCGTCCACCCCCACCTGCCGGATGATGGGCGCGATCCGATATAGGATCAGCGCGAACCGGCAGTCCATGAGCGCCGGCCGCCGGCCCCACATAGGCGTAAGCTTAACGCCGTTCACCGGGCCGGTGATCACCACCGGCGTGACGAGACCACGACGCGGCCGAGCCAAGCTAAATGGCACCCGGAGCTCGCGCAGGCGGGCCAGGCACGCCTGAGACGAGATCGCACGGGTCGGCCCGGTGTGGGGCCGCTGATCCTCGGGGGGCTCCCAAGCGGGCGTCGGACGCGGGGCAAGCGGGAGCCGGTGATCGCTGTGATGGATGATCTTGCGTCGGGGGGGGGGCAGCCAGATGGGCAGTAATCGAGAGGCCGTGAGCACTCGCCGCTGCCGTGCCACCTTGGCGCCGAGCCGGTGCGCCGGGCGCCGACGGGGGACCGACCGTCTTCGCACGGTTCGCCGGACGATGGGTTCGATCACCACGACATGGGATCCGTTGCGCGGCCGCCGGACACGCGGCGACACAGCACCCGGCCGCCGGGCACGCGGCACCACAGCACGCGACCGCCCGGAGTACCGTACCGAACGCATGACGCCATCGGATGGCGGCGCGGGCTCCACGGGACCGGTGGTCATGGTGGGTGGATAGGCCACCGAACGCATGAGCTGGGGCGGCGCCATCTGGGTCCGGAAGGTGTCGAGCCCCGCAGGCCCGGTAGTCACCAACAGCGAAAAAGCAAAAGGTAGCATAAGTAGGATCATATCCTACATGGACCTACACCGCAAGGAATCCGATTCGGATATTTCTCGCACGGTCCGCAGGCAACGCTTGACCAAAAGACCAACAGCACATAATAGTGCGGCGAAATTGAGCGCAAAGCGCAGTGAGAGTAATGGCTAGAGACGATCATATCGAAATGGAAGGCAAGGTCATCGAAGTGATGGCCGGCGGCCTGTTCAAGGTCGAAACAGACGATGGCCTCAAGGTGCTCGCACACCTGGCTGGGAAGATGCGACGCTATCGCATCCGCGTGGTCCTCGGAGATCGCGTGACCGTAGCGGTGACCCCCTACGATCCCACCCGCGGCCGTATCATCTATCGCCCCCGGTAGTCCGTCCCCCTTCGCACTCCGATTCAAAGTGCGCCCCGGACCTTTCAAACAGGCCGGAAGGGTTGCTGGAGATCTCCGCACACGGACGTCCCTACTGGAAACGCCTCGGTTTTGGACGCCTCCAATGTGGACGTCCCGATGCTTGGTTCGGTAAGTTCCCTAAACGATTCATGCGTAAGGAACGACTCATCTGGCTGGGGCTCGCGCTGGTGGTGGGCGTAGGAGCGTGGCTGCGGCTCCGGGGCCTGACCACCACCAGCCTGTGGTTCGACGAGTGGATCACCGTGGAGCAGTCCACGCGGCCGTCCCTGTGGGAGGCCATCACCGCCTCGGGGACGCACCCACCGTTGCTGCGGCTGCTCGCGCGTGCCTCCATCGCCCTGTTCGGTACCGCGTCTGTGCCCGGCGGCATGGACTTCGCCGCCAGATTGCCCAGCGCCCTGCTCGGCGTGGCGTCCCTCCCTTTCCTCTTCCTCTTCGCCCGCCGCTGGGCGGGGGGCAGCGCCGCGGTGGGTCTGACAGCGGCGGCCCTGTACGCCGTGAGCCCCTACGGCATCTACTACAGCCAGGAAGCACGCTACTACGCCGGTATGGTCCTGTTCGCCGCCTGGGTCCTACACGCGCTCCCCCGGTTGACCGAGGCGCCCCGGTCCCTGGGGAGACACGCCTATCTGGCCGCAGGGCTCACGCTCGGGCTGTATAACCACCACCTCTTCGGCCTCCTGTTCCTGCTCACCTTCGCCGTGACGGTGCCCCACCTGCTGGGCGACCTCCGCCGGCGATGGATCCTCGCGGCACCCTGGGTGGTGGCCGGGCTGGTCTTTTTGCCGTGGTTCTTCTTCGTGGTGGGAAACCTCGAGCCCCAGGCCCGCCCCTGGCTCCCGGACCTGCCCACCCAGTGGCACGACACGGGCATCGCCTTTTTCACCGGTCGCATGGGCGCCTTCCATCTGGCCGGCTCCAAGGCGGGGCCCCAGTTCTACAAGCCCCTCGCCCAAGCCGCCTGGCTGCTGCTGGGCGCCGGCTTCACCGTTCATCTGGTCCGGCGGTGGGCCGCGCCGGCCTGGCGCTCGGCGATCATCGTCGGCCTGGCCCTCGGCTCCACCGCGGCGCTCCACGCCGGGGGCCAGACCGCCAAGTTCTTCCATCACAAATACCTCGCCTTCCTGTTCCCCTTTGTCTGCCTCGCCCTGGCGGAGCTGCTGGTCTACCTCGCTACCCCAACCCTGGGCTGGTCCAACCTGCGGAGTCTGGTGCGCGAAATCCGAAGTCGGAGCAACACTATCGCCCGGCGCACCTGGATCCTCGCCGTGCTCTGGATCGCGGCGCTGGGCCTCACCCTGGTCACCGGCCGACACCTGCTGCCCAACACCGTCGAGTCCTTCGCCCGAAGCCGCCCCGGAGCCACGCGCCTCTTTCAGAAGGAGCAGTACCGGGAGGCCGCCCAATGGGTGGAGCGCCACCGGCGCAAAAACACCCTCGTGGTGGTGTGGGACCCCTTCCGCGAACGCAACAACCTGACGATCCTACGCTACTACGGTGTCACCGCGCCGGTGGTGATGTACAAGTGGCACCAGCTCCAACACCCCGCCACCTTCTGGGCCAAGTTCCTGGCCGAGGTGGCCGCCGCCCAAGACGTGATCGTGATCACCGCCCACTGCTCCAAGGCCCAACGCAAGCAGGTCGAAACCACCGTCGCCTGGGGCTTCCCCCGCCGGGTCCACACCCAACGCTTCATCGGCGCTGAAGGCACAATCTACGTCACAGTCCTCGATCCGCCCGACCCAATCTGACGGAGAAAAAGGCGGCGGAGCTACCAGATGGCGGTGAGGGTGGCCGAGCCGTAGATGGACATGGTGCCGAGGTTGTTGTTGTCTTCGTCCATGTCCTCATCGTTCTCGACCATCAGCCAGACGCCGCGTACGCCGCTCTCGATGCCCACGGCGAAGCGGGGATGGAAAAAGAGCCGCATCCCCAGACCGGCGTGGAAGCCGAGCATGGGGTCGGTGATGTCCGTGCCGGGATCCAGGTGCGCTTTCAAGAACCCCACATGCAGGCCGGCGCTCAGGTAGAACACCAGCTGGCTCTTTTGCGCCAGGTAGTACTCGAGGGTCGGCTGGAACAGCACCATCGAATTGGAGGAAATGATGGGTTCGGGGTCCATATTGGGCAAGCGGTCGTCGCTGTAGTTCATCTCCAGGCCGAGGCCGATGGTGAGTTTGTCCAACTTGTATCCGAACATGAAGGAGCCGTTCATCCAGGCCGCGATGGAGCCGCCCATGACCGAAAACATGTTGCCGCCCATCTTCAGTTGAAACACCAGGCCCTTGCTGATCGCTCCCGAGGAGGATCCTGGTACCGGGGCGCCTGCGACGGGAGCGCCCGCGACCGGGGAAGCGGTCGGTCCGGGACTGGTCTCAGGATCCGTGGTCGGCGGAGGGGTAGCTCTTTCGACGGGCGTCTCCCGTGCCCGCGGAGCCGCGACGCGATAGGTCTCACCGGCGCCCCGGGGAATCGCTCCGTGGGCGGTCTTCTGGGAACCCCCGGGAGCGCCCTTCAAGGACGCGATCCACGACCGGTGGAGCTTGACCGTGCGGTCGCCCGCGACCTCCAACTCCACGTGCTCGGACGTATAGCTATAGAGCACGCCCCGTACAACCGAAGCGTCTTTCAGGCCAATCTCCACCAGGCCCCCCTTGAAGCCCCGCAGGTCGGTGTCGGAAATCCCCGCGGCATACGCGCTCGAGCTCACGCCAATCGTGAAGATCGTCGCCAACAAGGTCGCCACCAGGATCGCCGGCAGTCTAAATGGAAGAATTCGCCGAATGGTCACCGAGGTCAGATTTTTCATGTTACCTCCCGCGTTCGTTTTTCAAACAGACGCCACCATATCACGGAGAGCCTTCGGCGCGGAACCGGTCACTTCAACCTGACCGGGGCTGCACCCGGCGCAGCGGGCCGGTGGGTGGACAGTGAACCCCGGCTGTTGTTTACTGGGGGAGATGCTCCTGCGACTGTGGGAGCCCTCAGAGACGAGAGCCACCCATGACGCCTCCGCGCAAACCGCCTCGCGGCGCAGAACCCTCCCACAAGGGACAGGCAGGTTTGGAGGAGGGGGAACCCCACCGTTTCGGAGCGGGGGATGAGCCGTTTTGGAAACGGCAGGAGACGCGCCTCGCCGGGCAGCTCGGGCAGCCCTGCTGTACCCTGTCGGGCATGTGCACCCTGCTCGGCGGCATGGACGGGAACTTCGCTGTCATCATCCACGGCGAACGGGACTGCGGAAACAGCTTCGTACACCACAGAATGAAGTCCGCCGAACGGTTCTTCTGCACCTGCCTGACAGAGGAGCAGATCACCGTCGGGCGGGTGGACGAGCCCCTGGAGCGGTGTCTCCGACTGGTGCTCGACGAGGTGGCGCCAGACGCGGTGATCGTGCTGGGAACCTGTCCGATCACCATGATCGGCGCCGACCCGGGCCCGGTGGTGGACCGTCTGGCCGCCCAAACACAGATCCCCATCCTGCTGCTGCGCACCGGAGGGCTCAAGCTCGCCACCCAGGCCGAGATGGTGGACTGGCTCTACGAGTCCCTGGCCGGCCTGCCCCAAATTGTCCGCAGCCAAGCGGTGGATCGCAGACGGGTGGCGGCGGCCCTGCGGGAGACCAGCCGACAGCTGCAACGAGACGTGGCGGTCACCCCCCTCGATGTGCGCGCCCGCGTGGAGGAGGCCCTCAGCGCGCCGCCCATGGACCGCGCGGTGAACTTCATCGGTTTGCCTGCCGATGGCGTGCGGTCCAGCGAGCTTTCGACCGTCTTGCACAGCGCGGGTATCCAGATCGCCGGGCTGTATCCCTTCGAAGCGGATCTGCGCGACTGGCGCTCCATCGGCCACGCGGCGGTGAACATCGTGGCCGACCGCCGTCTCTATCCCAGACTCTTGGCGCGGCTCGAGAAGGAGCACGCCATCGGCTCGGTACAGGTCCCGCTCCCCATCGGGCTGAACCAGTCCCTACAGTTTTATCAGGCCATCGGAGACTTCTTCGACGCCCCCGAGGCGCTGGACCAAACCCTGGCGCCCCTGGTCGCCGCGGCCCGGGCCCGCGTGGAGGCCTTCAGAACCCAGGCCGGCTCCATCCGGGTGGCCATGGGACTCCGCATGCTCAACAACTACCAGGTAGACCAGCTCGCCTACGAAGGGCTGGGTGATGTGGAAGCGCTCGCCGAGCTGGGCTTCGACCTGACGCTCCTGATCCAGGGCCCGCCCGAGGAGCGTCCCCGATTCGCCGAGATGCTGGCCGGGCTGGGCGTAACCCTCCCCATGCAGGTGTTCCCCAACCCCTGGAACCTCGCGCCGCTGCTGGTGGAGGGGAAGTACCAGGTGGCCTACCTGGCCGACCACAGCTGGGAGGAGGCGTTAAAGGCCGGCGTACCCATGATCAAGAGCCGCGGTCTGGCGCCGCTGCTCGCCGGTGTGCAGCAGAACCTGACCGTGCTCGCCGAGCTGCTCAGGGCCGCCGGACACCCAGCCGGGCAGCCGGCCGGACAGTCGGCCGGGGAGGAGGCGTAGCGACCCATGGTTTCTCCCAACGTACCGCCCTCGGCGAACCTGGAGCCTTTCGCCCTCAAGGCGCACCACTACGGTCGCATCTCCGGCGTATCCATGGCCGTGCACTCCATCCCCGACGCCTTTCTGCTGTTGCACACCGGCGTGGGATGCAAGTACAAGGCGGCGGCGCAGCTCTCGGTCCATGACTGGGCCCGCCAGCCCCACCGCAGGGAGGGGTGGACCGAGGTGGGAGACGCGGCCCTCATCCGCGGCGCCGCCGAGCGCATCGGCCCCTACGTCCGCTCCTGGTACGACCGCCAGAAGCCGGGGTTGATCATCGTCACCGCGGCCAGCCACCTGGAGATGGCGGGCGAGGATATCGCCGGCGCCGTGCGCCAGGCCGACGCCACGGTCCCCTGCCCCGTGCGATACGTACACGGCCTCGGATTCTCAGGTGACCTCTACGACGGCTACCGCGCCGTGGTCTCCACGGTGCTCGACCAGATCCCCTGGGCCGAGGTCCGGCCACAGAAGGGGCGCGTGGCCGTGGTGGGCTACCCCTTCGACCGGTATGAGTCCGATCACTCTGCCAATCTGCACCAGCTCCGCAACCTGATCCGGGAGGTGGGCCGGGAGCTGGTGGCGGTGGTGCCCTCGGGCCAGCCCATGGCACGGTTGGCCGAGGCGGCCCGGGCCGAGACGATTCTGGTCCTGCCCTACGCCCACGCCTTGGCCGAGCAGTTGGAGACCACGGGCCGACAGGTGGTACTGACGGATCTGCCCGTGGGGCTCCGGTGCACCACGGCCTGGCTGGATCATGTGGCCCGGGAGCTGGGCGCCGATCACCGAAAGACCGCGGCCGCGGCCCGCCGGCTGGCCGGCTACGCCGATCAGGAGCTGAACCTTCTGCGCACCCGCCTGGTGGGCGGACGGAGCGCTGTCTTCGCGGAGACTCCCCTGGCGGTGGGGCTCACGGATCTACTCGACGGGCTCGGCCTACCGCCGGTGCTGGTGGGGCTGCGGGACCGGAGCTTCGGAGGCGTCGCAGCCTTTCGACGGGGGCTGGCGCCCGCCGGCCTGGACCTGCGCCCCGACGCGGTGATCCTCAAGGACCTCTCGCTCTGGGCCGCGCGCGCTCACCTGCGGCGCGAGCTGGAAAAGGGACATCTCCTGGCTGGACTGGGCTCAGCGGCGGAGCTGGGCACCATGACCCAGGGTCACGCCGACCTCCAGAACGACGAAGGGGAGCTGGCACATCGGTTCGCGCCGGTGATTCTCGGGTTCCCCTCCAGCGGCTACCACGCCCTGCAGCCCCAGCCCACCTACGGATTCGGAGGCGCCGTCACCGTGGGCCAGCGGCTCTTGGACGGACTCCTGAGCGGCCAGGCCTAAGGCGGCTGGCACAAATAACCTTGTCATCTGGACCCCGATCCATCGCGGCTGCCTGCGTTGCTTGTCGGTTGCATACGCAGAGTATGCGCCCTCCTCGCGCCTTGGCTGCCGCGCGCCTCGTGTCCCAACTTGATAAGTTTATTCATGCCAGCCGCCTAAGGGTCCCTAAACCCGGGCGCCTGATCCGGGCGCCTGGTCCGGGCGCCTAGCCCAACTGCTTGACGAAGTCGCGGAAGGCCGTGTCGTCCATGGGGGTGGGGGCGGGGCATGCGTCGGACGCGGTCTCCCCGATGGTGTCGGCGAGCTGAACGAGGGTTCGGGCCATCTTGGTGCGCGGCGCGTGCTCCACCAGGGTAATCCCCGCCACCTCGGCCTGGCGTACACGCCGCTCCCGGGGCAGCACGGCGAGGACCTTGGTGGACAGACGTCGGGTAAACTCCTCGAGCTCGGCCCGGTCGGTCCGGTTGTCGCGCAGGTTAAAGACGATCCCCATGAGCGCCACGCCGTTGTCCGAGTAGTGGCCCACTGCCTTGCAGATGTTGTTGGCCGCGTAGTAGGACATGATCTCCTCGGAGCTCACGATCACGACCTTGCGGGCAAAGCCCCGGCGCAGGGGCGCGGCAAACCCGCCGCAAACGACGTCCCCGAGCACATCGAATACCGCCGCGTCGTACCGCGCCTCATCCAGGATGGACAGCTCGTTGAACAGCTCGAACATCCGGGAGACTCCCCTCCCACCGCAGCCTACCCCCGGCTCGGGGCCACCCGACTCGATGCAGTCAACGCCCAGCCGGCCGGGCACGACGAAATGCTCCGCAGACAGCGTCCCGGAGCGGGCCTCGAATATGGCGTCGATGACCGTGCGCACCTTCTGCGGATCCAAAAAGGGCATGGACGAGTCGTGCTTGGGATCGCATCCCACATGGAGCACCTTCTGTCCTCGCATGGCCAACACCGCGGTGAAGTTGGTCGAAATGGTGGACTTGCCGATCCCACCTTTTCCATAAAACGCAATCTTCTGCATGTCGCACCCAGACGCCCCAATTGGGGGGCGCACAGATTCGTTCCTACTGAAACACGGGACCAAACTGCTTGCGGACGTGATCTCCCAGGCCGGTGAGCTGTCCGCGGATGGCGATGAGCGTGGGCTTACAGGTCAGGTACCTCCAGGTGGAGACCACGATACGACCGCGCTCGACGTCAAAGATCCCCACCATCACCCGGAAGGTGACCAGCGGCTTGCCCTGCTTGGTCTTCTTGTTCTCGAGGCGCTCCACGTAGCCCGTGAGGATATAACGCAACGCTCGCCCGGAGCCGCCGGCGGTCTCCCCCGCACCGGCAAGGGCGGTCTTGAGCCACCGGAGAAACTTGGTCGAATCGGTTGGCAGGTCGGCCAACCAGTCGTAGTACTCCCCGGCGAGCTTGGGGTCCTTCTTCTCCTTGGCGCGGTAGTGCATGCCCAGGGCCAGCCGCCAGCCCAGGTTGGCAAACCCGGCGGGCGCGAGCTGCGCCTTGACGGGCATCACCTCCACGCCCCGCGCACCGAAGGCGGACTTCAGCTCGCTGTTCATGAACGTCTCTATGTCCGGTCGCAGCGTCGCCCCGAAGCGATGGGCTTCCACGGGCATGATCACCAGACGGTCGGTGGAGGTCGAGAGCCTCGCCCGATACTTTTTGTTCACGAAAGTCGTGCCCCCGCAGCCGGTCACGGCGAGCACCAACAAAAGAGACAAACTCGAACGCATCATGTTCCCGCTCCTAAGGCCAGAGCAGATGGTACTCAACTTATGGAATGGACGCCAGTGCCGCGATGGGCAGCGCGATCAAGATAGATAGTGGGAAGACGGGAAGACAGGAAGACGGGAAGACGGGAAAAGCTCAAACGGGGTGGGCGTTTAGCCCTTCTTCTTCTTCTGCACGAAGACCGGCTTGAAGGCCTTGAGGAGCTGCTTGCCGAGGGTCCCGAGGGCGGCGACGTAGGCAACCTTCTTGTTGGCGGAGGTCTTGGTGAACCACGTGGCCGCAACGATCTGCTGGTTGGTGATGTCCACGATGCCGCCGATGACCCGGTACTTCATCATTTTGCCGCCGAACCTCAGACCCACCTTGTCGATGTGAGCGGTGAGGATGTAGCGGAACTTATAGCCGTCGGGAATGGGTACGCCGGCGGCCTTGAGGGCGCCAACAACCCAGTTCGCGAACTTGCCGATGGCGGCGAGCAGGGGGCCGATCCAGGGATAGCAGCGATCCTTGGACAGGTAGGGATTTCTATGAACGCTGGCCACGTGGAAGACGCCGTGGGCGAGCTGCCAGGAGAGGTTCCCGAAACCGGCAGCCTCAAAGCCCTTTTTGATGGGCTGCAGGGCCACGCCGTACTTGCCGAACGTAGCGATGAACTGCGCGAAAATCACAACCTCGAGCAACAGCTTCATCTTGCTGGGGAAGCCATGGAAATCCACCGGCATGATGAGGAACTTGTCTTTGCCAAGCTCCAGCTTGTTCTTGTAGGCGGTGTTGTAGAAGGTTGAGGTCGCACAGCCGGAGCTCGTGACCGCTACCATCGCCGCGACAGCAACCAGAATTCTGATCTTCTTCATCTTCGCTACTCCTCCCAGTGGGATCCAATGTTTCGCCCGCTTCGCGGACATTCTGAAAATTGATGTTGGACAGTCCCTGCAGATCCGGTGATCACACCCGTCCTTCACCTCCAACCGAATCACGGCCGGAGTATACATAGTCGTTCCGACAATTCAAACTCATTTTCGCCCATCGGTTCAGGTTACATTCACCCATGGCACCCATGGGAACCTGGCGGTTGCCTTGCCCCTGACCGAGGCCCATGACCTCACCCAACCATCTAACAACAATGACTATTTTTTGATTTCCGGCGCCATGGCGGGCTGGTTCCGGTCCAAATTCTTCGCGCCCTCACAGGCAGCCAACTGCCCCAGATCGCAGGCTCGTACATAAAGCTGGCGAGCCCGGGCCAGATCGCGCTTCAAACCACCGAGTCCCTTCTCATACAGGGCCGCCAGACCGGTGCAGCCCTTGCGGCCCCCCAGGTCACAGGACTTTTTCATGAACACGGTGCACTGCGACATGGATCGCCCAACGCCCTGTCCGCTCGCAAAGGCCTGGCCCACGAAAAAGCAGCTCAGGGCCTGGTACTTGTGCTTGAGGTCGCAAGACGCCTTGAAAAAGGAGATCGCCCGGACGAAGTCCTTGGCGCCGCCCTGCCCTCCATACCAATACTGCCCGAGCCGATAACAGCCCGGCCCCACCTTGCCGCTACAGGCCGCGCCGTACTGCTTCATGGCCCCGGCCATGTCCTTGGCCACGCCTCGTCCCATCTCAAGCATATTCGCCAGGTGAAAACACCCCTCGGGTTCCTTGGTGCTGCACGCCCGGGCAAACCACTGGGCCGCTCGGGGGTAGGACTGTCGCACGCCGTGCCCCTGATAGTGGGCCGTGGCAATCTTGAGGCAGGCCTTGCCCTTCCCCTTGCGGCAGTCCGCGCCGAGGGAGTCCACGGTGTCCGAGGCGGACTGCTGCGTCGTGGGCTTTTTGCACCCTCCGCCTGCCGAAACAACAGAGGCCAGGGAAAAGGCTAGTACGACCGCTATGGGCTTTGCACACATGCCGTGGCTCTAGCCCGAGCAAGGCCGGAGGTCAAGGAACATGGCGTCGGGGG
>JAOZUO010000023.1:25162-64158 GCA_029938605.1 Deltaproteobacteria bacterium
CTTGCCGTCAGGCGCGGACTTGCCGTCAGGCGCGGACTTGCCGTCAGGCGCGGACTTGCCGTCAGGCGCGGACACCTTGGCCAGCAGTACCTTGATCCTCCTGGGAACCTCGGGATTGGCGCTCCACTTGAGGCGGACACACCGTATGAGCGACGGACGAAGGGGCGCGACATGGGTGGGCGGAAACTGCCCCAGCAGGCTGTACGCGGATTTTACGACCATGAGGCAATCGGCGCGCTTGCTCGGATCGAGCGCGGCGGCGAGCTCCCGGGCCGCGTGGACACCCAGGACGGAGAGGCCAAGCAGCAGGCTCGCGGGGCTCTCCCCAGTCCCGTCGGGGCGCGCCTTGGGCAACGCCTCGGCGAAGGGCTTGGCCAGGGGCGCCGCCCGCTTGCGGAGTCGGACACGATCGGCCGCCGGGAGCAGCGTTTCGCTGGTGGTGTTAGACAGGATCAGGTACAGCGCCATGGCCACCCGGGTCAGTTTGGCCTTGGCCTTGGCTTTGGCCTGGGCCTTGACTTGGGCCTGGGCAGCCAGGAATCTCCGGATCGCCTCCTGGGCGCCTACGGCGACGCCCTGGTAGATCTCGTAGTCTGGCCGATCTTCGGTAAGGAACATGGCCCAGATGTGCCCGAACGTCGGTCGCAGCGCCTTCCTCAGAGCAGCGAGGTCGGCATCCGACCGTTTGGTCAGCCCGCTACGCACCACCAGATGGTACGACAGCACGCCTCCGGCCCGTAGGGTCGGCAGGTGACGCGGCGACCGGGCGACCATCTTGTTCAACGCCGGCACCAGGGGACGGCCCAATCGGACCAGGGACATGGCAAGACCGCCACGGTTCTCACTGTCGGCGCGGACCAGCCCCAGGGCGGCGGGAAGCGCGCGCTCGGTACGCGGCCACCCCTTGACCAACTGATCCAAAGCGGCGTAGCGATCCTTCTCGGACGCGCTGAGCACCAACCGCTGCTGAATGCTCAGCACCTCAGGGGACGGCCGCGCCCGAGACGGCCGGGCAGAAGCCATCTGACCGCCCTGGTCGCCCGAAGGCGGCCCCTTCTTCTTGCCACCACAACCCAAGGCGGCGACCATCGCCACCATCACGATCACCCGATTGAACATGGTCCACACAGCTCGTCTCCTTTCCGGAGGCCGAACTCTATCGATCCGCCCGTTCCAGGGCAAGAATCTCCACCCCTTTACTCCCTGCGGCCCAGATTCCGGGGTTTCTGAATTCCGGGGTTTCTTGCCCCATCCGGCCGAGTTGGGGATTATGGGAGGTTGGAGTGGTCATGAACGATACCCTTCGCAGTATTCTGGTGACCGAGGTCCTGCCTCCGCCGGATCTGGGCCCCCAGCAGGCCCAACGTCGCACGGCGCAGCACCAGGAGCGGGTCACTGCCCAGGTGACCCGGCACGGTGGAGAGGTACTGGTCCGGGTAGGTCGGGGCTGCGTGGCCGTCCTGCCCAGCCCCGCGCAGGCCCTGACCGTCGCCCGGGAGCTACTGACCCGTCCACTTCAGGCAGAGACCACCCCGGCTCGGATCCGGGCCGCCCTGCACCTGGGCGAGGTGCACCCGGATCGGCCCGCCATCGCTCAACCCGGCGTGGCCGCCGCGCGCAAGCTGCTCGAGGCGGCCGGGCCCAGCGAGATCCTGCTCTCGAAGTCGGTGCACGAGGCCCTCGCCGACGATCGCCTCCCGGTGGTGCCGCTGTCAGACCCGGACGAGGAACCGGGGGAGATCACCGGATATCGCCTCCTCATCAGTCCCCTCGCCCTGGCCACCACGGCCGGGCGTCATCCAGTGTCCGGCTGGCTCCTGGCCGGCGGCGTGCTCCTGGCCTCCGTGGCAATCCTGAGCGCAGTCACCGCGGCCCTACTGCTCTAAGGACCCGATCGAATATTACTTGAGCACTCAAGCCGCCGATGCATCCCGGCTCGCTTCGTTACTTCTCGTTGCATATCAATAAGTATGCGCCTCGTCGTGCCTCGCGAGCCGGGCGCCTCGACGCCCTGCGCTGGACAACTACTATCCGAGCGGGTCCTAAGACACATTGACCACAATCTGGGCGCGGCCGGAGGATCGCTGTATACTGCGCCCCATGCAAGGGCCGCTCAAAAAAGGGAGAGTCGTAGCGGGCCGCTTCCGTATCGAGTCAGTCATCGGCGAAGGCGGCATGGGCACGGTGTACCTGGCACACCACCTCACCCTGCAGCGCAAGTACGCCATCAAGGTGCTCAAGAATGAGTTCGCCGACGACAAAACCTTCGTAGAGCGATTCCGCCGGGAGGCCATCACCGCCAGCCGGGTGGTACACCCCAACGTGGTGTACATCTCGGACTTCGGGCAACTCGATGAGGGCTCCTTCTACATCGTAATGGAGCACCTCAACGGCTACGGCCTCGACGAGCTGCTGGACACGGGAGGCGCCCAGCCCTTGAGTCGGCTGCTGCCCATGCTGATCCACCTGTCGGACGCCTTGGACTACGCCGGCTCCCTGGGCGTGGTGCACCGGGACATCAAGCCCGAGAACATCATGCTCTGTGATATCCGCGGCCACAAGGACGTGGTGAAGCTGGTGGACTTCGGCATCGCGAAGGTCGTCGCCGAGGGCTTCGCCAGCCAGCGTATCACCATGCAAGGGCAGATCTTCGGCACGCCGGAGTACATCTCTCCCGAGTCCGCCATGGATGCCGAGGTGGACATCCGCTCAGACGTCTACTCCCTGGGCATCATTGCCTACGAGCTGGCCACGGGGGATCCGCCCTTCCTGGGCAACCCCGCCTCCATCCTGCGGGACCATGTGCAAAAACGTGTGGAGGCGCCGTCGGCCCGCATGCCCCGCCAGCCCATCCCGCCCGGTTTTGACGGCGTCATTCTCCGGTGTCTGGCCAAAAACCCGGACGACCGGTACCAGACCGCCGGGGCCTTGTGTCGCAGCCTCATGAAGATACGGGGGCAGCTCGCCGGAATGGCGGACGACTTGGTGGGGCCCCGCTCCAAGAGGTCCCCCAGGACCCGCACCGGGGTAGTCACCAACGGCCAGTGGTCGCCGCTCACCACCTCGCGGCAGCCCTTGGTGGGCATGCTCGACGTGGATCCCCCGGAGGTGAGCCAGCGGTCAGATAGCAGTAGGGACACCCGCAAGGTCATGCGGCTCGCGGTCGACTCCAGGGATCTGCGGCAGGAGCTGCACAAGACCCTGCGGGAGCTGGCCTTTGCCCTGAGTGAGTCGTCCATCCGGACCGACGACCTGTCTCCGGTGCTCGATCGGCTCCTCCAACTCGAGGAGGAGGGCCGCTCCCTGGGGGGTAAGACCTCGGTGCTTGAACAGAACTTCGATCGGATCCGCTTCGAGTTCGGCGAACAGGAGACCATGCTGCGCTACGCCGTGCTGGATCTGCGCGTGTTGTACAACCAGGCCATTGCCGCAGCCAAGCCGGGAACCGCCGGCGGGGATCCCACCCAGGCCGACGATCTCATGTTTCAGATCGAGGCCCTGCAGCATCGCATTGAAGAGGTGGGCGTCGACAAGGCAGCACGTATCGCGAACCTTAACCAGGAGATCCAAGGATATCGCCAGGCCAAGGCCCAGCGGGAAGAAGAAGCCGCCAGGCTCCACACGGAGCTGCACACCATGCTCAAGGGAGTCCGGGCCAAGGCCACCGGTGAAAACATGGTGTCGCTGTACCAACAGCTCGACGACCTCACCGAACAGCTCCGCCTCGCCCGCCAGTCAGTCCGCGAAATGCGCCAACCGCAGTAAGTCGAGCGCTAGGGGACTAGGAATCGATGATCGCCTGGAAGACCTGGTGGCCATCCTCGCTGCCCACCAGGACGAGCCTTACAATGTCGAGACTCAATCGCACGATGTTGCCGTTGCGCAGTCGTACCTGCACAAACTCCATATCTCCCTCCACCCGCGCCACCTTGCACCGCTTGAACCTCGGGTGGTCCACGTAGTCGCCCGGCTCCACCTCCACGTAGTCGAGCTCATCGTCACCCTCCGGCTCGTCGGCCTCGTCAGGCTCGCGGACGAGAAGAGGCGGGGCGGTGAGAGGCCGCTCTAAACTACCGCTGGGCTGGGCCTGCTGGGACGCGGCCGCCACATCCGCCCAGGAGGGCTCCACCTCGGCGGGCTTGGCCTTGACGGGCTTCGACGCCGCGAGCTTCGACGCCGAGGACGCAGACTGCTTGGGCTTGGGCTTAGACTTAGATTTGGGCTTGGGTGTAGACTCAGACGTGTCCGCCGATTCCGTCTCGGCGCGCTTCGGCGTTGACTCGGCGGGCTGATCCTGCTCCGTCTGCCCTAAGGCCGAGGGGCTTGAGCTGACCCGCCCCATGGCCTCCACGGGTGTGGCCGAAGTCGGAGCGTCATCGCGCTCGAAGCCCTCCTTCCATAGGAAGAGCCCCGTGTCGGCATCCATCCCCCGCCGCAACATCACGTCGTCGAGGGCCGTGATGGAGAACTCACAGGCAAAGACCTCGCCCGAGAGCACATGGCCGCCCAACACTTCGATGCCGTTGTCGCCCTCCCGCGAGAGGGTGATATGCAGGTGCAGGGCAAGCTCGCCATCGCGCTCAGAGAGATTGCCCACGGCGGAGAGGATCTCCAGCGGCCCCTCCAACCTGCGCCCGGGGCGGTACTGTTTGTGCACGACGTCGTAGTGCGCAACCTCCACGGACTGCATGGCCCCCAGGGCCACCACAGTACCCGTACGGACCTGGCGTTGACGGCACACCTCGAGCAGACCGTCGAGGAGATCGACGCCCCTATCGAGCCGCCCGAGGATGGTTCTGGATTCGTGACTGGCAACAGTGATCATAGTGCTCGGGGGGCTGTAGTTCGGACGCTGGAAACAAACCCAGCTACATGTGCCGAACCTTATAGCGCACCGCGGCGCGATTGAAAGATCTAATCCACTCGATTTCACGGTACCCTCGCCGTGACGGTTGTTGATACACTTGGTCCCCTACGAGGTGAGCACCATGAAGGTTCGCGAACCGTGTCGACGATGGGCGACCCGATGGACGTCCATTGGGTTGATGGCCTTGATGATGGGGCTTGTCAGTACTGCGTGCGGCAAAAAAGACAGAGCCGCAAACACCGACCACGAGGACCCCAAGGATCCAACCGCCATGCTCGCCGACATGGCCGCGCCGATGCCTGGCGCAATGGACAAAATGCGCCAGGCGGCCCGCCCCGCGAACATGCGGCCAACGGGCAAGCTGCTCACCCCAGCGGACACCTCGGAGTTGGAGAAGGTCCGGTGCGGGTGGGGGCGCTGTGAGGTCGGTATCATTTCGGCCAAGGCGAAGGCCGAAATCGAGAAGCAGAAGAACCACCGAAAGCTACGCATCGCGTTTCGCAGGGGCAGCACGAACGCGCACTTCGCCACCATCGCGAACCTGCCCTGGGTGCGAAACGTCGTCATCGACCACACCAAAATCGTCGATCTGGCGCCCCTGGCAGGGATGACCGACCTGGAGAAGCTCAGCGCCCGGAACCTGGGGCTGCCCACGAAAGACAAACGGAAGATCCCCCTGGATCTCACGCCGCTCAAGAACCTGCGCAAGCTCAAGGCACTGGATTTCCATGGCACCAAGGTGCAAAACGCGAAGGTCCTGGCCTCCACCAAGACCCTGGAGGAGCTCGGCTTCTACATGAGCGACCTCACTGACATCGGCTTCGTGAAGGACCTCACCAACCTCGAGGTGCTGGACCTGTACGCCTGCCACACCACGTCCATCGCCGCGGTGGCCGGGCTGACCCGGCTCAAGAAGCTCAACCTATACATGAACCGGTCCACGGACTTCACGCCCCTGACGGAGTTGGTGAACCTCGAGGAGCTCTGGCTCCAGTTCACCACGATCAAGAACCTGGCCGTGTTGTCGGGTATGACCCGCATGAAGAAGCTGTACCTCAACTGGGCCAAGGAGCTCGCGGACCTCTCGGGGCTACGCAAGATGGTCAACCTGGTGTACTTCGATGTCTCCTCAAAGAAGGTGACCGACCTGTCGGTGGCCGCGAAGTTCAAAAAGCTCCGAACGCTCAGCGCCGCGGGCACAAAGATCAAGACCATCGCCTTCCTCAAGGGCCACGCCGACCTGGTCATTGTGAACCTCGGCGACACCCAGGTTACGGACCTGGCCCCCCTGGCCGGCGCCACGAAGCTGGTCAGTCTCAACATCTCCGGCACGAAGGTCCAGAGTCTCGCCCCGCTCATGGAGATGAAGAAGCTCACCTTCCTGTCGTTCTCCAAGGACTTTCCCAAGGGGCAGCTCAACCGGCTCAAGAAGAGGCTCCCCAAGATGCGGGTGCACCAGCGATAGCTCTTCGCCGGTCCAAAACAAGACTCCAGTCGACTATAGATCGCTGCCCACAAAGGTCATGGCCCACATGAGGGTCATCTGGTTGGAGTGGCGGCCCAGGTCATTCCCCATGCCGCCCGGGCCGTCGAACTGCATGGACTCCAGGAGGCGTAGCGGCCACTCCCAGGGGCCGTCGGGCATGATGTCATCGCTGAACACATCGCGAAAATCCGTGGGCAGTCTGGGCGCCCAGTCTTCGTAGCGACGATCCGCGATGGTGCTGGCTGGGAAGGCCGCGTCAAAGTCGCTTTGGATGCGCGCGAGGTAGGTGCCGGTCTGCTCCTGGGACTCTATGTAGGCGCGGAGATAGGCCGCCGTGGACTCATCGAGGTCAGCCCAGGCGCGCAGCTTCTCGCGGACCACCGGGTCTCCGTCCGTGTGGATGTCGTGCAGCATCAACCCCATACCGGAGTCGTAGGTGGCGCGGCCGTAGGCCGACTGCGGAGTCTCGTTGCGGGCCAAGGCCTCGGCCATGAGCTCGCTGTCTCCCAGAGCCTCGGCCATGTAGAGCACCGAGTACTCGCTGTAGTTCTCGAAGTAGGTGCCCGCGTGCAGGATCCAGTCAGCGTTGTCTCGCATGGCGTCCAGATCCCGCTGCTCGCCAGTCATCATATAGTGGTGCACCAGGGCGATGGTGGGGATGCCGTAGCCGGCCATGTAGGTGCCCCAGTGCTGCTGATCGTGACGATGGCCACCGCCGAGACGCTGACCTCCGGACTCGTTGTCATTGGGGTGGGGGCCGTCGTCGGGGGTCTCGTGGTAGACGCAGTCCACGTCGCGGGTGTGACGCAGCCAGGTCTCGGCGGCGCGGAAATATTGGTAACGGCCGCTGCGAAAGTACTGCACGAAGGCCCACTGCCCGAATCGGTAGTTCTCCTGGAGCCAGCCCGCGTAGCCCCAGTTGGAGTACAGGTTCGGGTTCCAGGGAATATCCAGCTCCCACTCCTGCTTCTCGAACTCCGGCAGGTAGTCACCGTAGTCGAGCCAACCGTACCAATGGTACTCCCGCTGGGAACGGATGATGCGCGCCATCATGGTGTCGAGGTAGTTCTCGAGCTTGCCGTACTGCGTGGGATCGTAAGCCACCAGCGGACCCAAAACGCCGGTCTGCACATTGTGCTCCCCACCGGCGAAGGGCAACAGCGGATCCTGGAAGGAGCGGAACACGGTGTCCACCGAAGCGTCAGTGTGATTCCCGGTGAAAAAGTAGAAGAACAGATCGGTGGTCTTGGCGATCCCCACCGCGGATCCGGGCACCACGAACTCGCGCCGGGCCGCCCGGCCCCACCCCTCGGAGACCGTGCCGCGCACCTCCGGATAGCGGCGGCGAAGATCGAGGGTCTTGTTCCCGTGATCGGGCCACAGGTACACGGCGAGCCGGCCGTCTCGATACTGCACCTCCTTGGGGTGCTCCCGCCAGAAATCCCGTACGCCGGCGGCCACCCCCACCTCACCCGTGGAGATGGAACCCCAACCCGCGGGGGCTTGGCCGGTGGCCGCGGTGGCGCCATCCTCCAGCAGCTCGTAGCCCACGGCGAGATCCGCTGTGAGGGGGACGTTGTGATAGTACTTGTCTGGACCGATGGCCACGAGGGCGACCTCCCCGCCTCGCGCCACCGACCCGCTGTGGACCTCACTGGGCCCTGGATTGAGGGCGACGAAGGGCTCCTCGTCGGCGTTGAAGTACACCGGGGAGCCCTCGGTCTCGAAGCGCCCGCCAAAGGCGTAGTCCAGCGTGTCTGAGCTGCCGCCAAAGGGCAGGTCGATGGCCATGCGGCGGATGAAGTTGTTGTCCGGATCCCCGGTCATGATCCAGGTGTGGGACGCTCGCAGGAAGGCCTGCCGCACATAGAAATGCAGATAGAGGGTGTACCGGGCGAACTGCCGGGTGGAGATAGGGTCCCGATGCCAGCCCTCGATCTTGAACACCACGTGGGTTCGCCCCTCGCGCACCAGCGAAATTTCGTAGTCGCCCTCGGACGCGAAATAGCGGGTGGCCGTAGCAGCCTGGGACTCTCTCAGCCAGTTGCCACCCTCCATGCCGAAGGTGTTCTCGTCCGGGTGATCATACACTCCGGAGTCCGCCGCGCCCGGGGCGGTGTCGTCTAAGTCGATGAACATCTCCCCCGGCCCGATCACCACCTGCTCAGCCGCGTCATAGACGCCATCGTGATTGCTGTCGATCCAGGCCCCCTCCAAAAACGAGAACCGATCCTTGGCCAGAACCACCTGGAGCACCCCCGTGTCCACGGTGAAGCTCTCGGCGTCCTGGGTCACGGTCACCGCCGGGTCCTCACTCGTGTCCACGTCGGCGAGCCCCAACGTGTAGGTGACGTTCCCGCCCGCGGGCAGGGTGGCCAGAAAGTCCAGCAACAGCCATTTGACGCTGCCGTCGCTCCACGCTGACAACACCGTGGGCTCACCAAAGCTCGTAATGCGATGCCCCTGACCATCGGCCAACACCAGCCGATCCACCTGGGATGGCTGCAGCACGCCCCGCCCCCATGGGATCCCCCCGGACACCGGCGCGAGCGCCCGTGCCGCATTGACGGGCTCGCTCACCGAAACCGAAACCGTCGCAAAGCCAGGGTCAAACTCCACAACATCGCCCACGTTGCCGCTATCGTCGGGCACGGTTGCGTCATCCGGCGCCGCCCCATCCTCCTCGGGGTCCTCCCCCCCGGTCGACTTACAGCCGGCCCCCATCCCCACCCCCATCCCCACGGCCACACCACCGAGCACAACCACCAACGCAAACGTGAACCCCACACAGCGAATTCGCCACCAGATCATAGGTCCCAGCCTCATATTCTCCTCCAGGCGCATGACAGAAACGCCATCGTACCATGGGAAGCCAACACTCGTATTTCTGGTCGCCTAAGACCGCCTCGCCTAAGACCGCTTCGCCTTAGACCTCGGCTTCGATTTCGGCTTTGATTTCGGCCTCACCTTCGACTTTGATTTTGGCTTCGATTTCGGCCTCGCCTTAGACTTGGATTTTGGCTTCGATTTCGCCTGTGGCTCCGACTGCGACTCCGACTGCTCTACCGACTCCTGCTTTGGGGGCCAGATGGGTAGGGAAAAAAGGGCCAGGCAGGTGATCAGGGGGATCAGGACGGCGGTGAGCAGGGGCTGTACCAGCACGCCGAGCACCAATAGCGCCGAGACGATGGCCAGGGCGCCGATGCGGACGCGGAGATAGATCTGGCGGTGGCGTTCCGAGAGCTTGAGCAGGAGAAAATCCGTCGGCCAGAAGATGAGCAGCGCCTCGTTGATGTAGAGCTCTGGCACGGCGGTGAGGATGGCCGTGAGCCAGAGTATCGACCCCAGAAATGTCAGCACCACCGTGGCCGAAATCGTAGCCGCACGCTCGTAACGTTTCAGGCGTCGGGTGACCACCACGCCCAATCCCAGCAGCAGCGCGAGAGCCACCAGTATGCCGTGGCCATAGCCGGGATTCTTGGGGAACGGCTTGCCCTGCCGCACGTAGGCGATCCGCGGTTTCGCGCCGAGCTTCTTGGCCACCACCGCCCGCAGGTAGTCCGGGTGGGCCATGGAGGCCCACTCAGTGACCTCCTGATCCAGCCCGCGGCCGAGCCCGAGGGTAGTAGACATGAGCAGCACCGGCCGCCCCGCCAGCCCGCGCCGCGCCGCGTCCCGGAAGGTCATCCCCGTGGACTTGTCCCCGCCCTTGCGGAGCGCGCCGCCGGCCACCTTGTCTATGTGGTTGCGCAACCGGGTGGCGCAGTTGTCCCACATGTGGTGATAGACATAGGAGCGGTTCTCCTTCCGTAGATCGTTCCGGAGCAGCCCGACCATCTGGTCCACCTGGGCCTGGGTGTAGGGCATCCGCTGAACCCAGACCGTTCGGTCCCAGCCCCGGTACATCTCGAGCATGTTTCGGTACGTCTGCACGATGACCATGAACCTCGCAGTGCCGCGCAAAAAGTTCCAAGCCAACGAGGACACGGACTTCACAATGGCCGCGCCGTAGTTGAAGCAGACGTCGCTCTGGGGCTCGCCCTCGTGGACCACGCACAGGGCCGCGTGACCCCAACGGTGCACCAGCTCCGACCCCGCCCCCATGGTCACCAGCTCAATGGTCGGGTTCGTTCGCTCGCCCCCCCCGGGCACCGCCGCCAACGCCGACGACGACGCCGATGCCGGCGCCGCTTCCACTGCTGACGACGAGCTCAGCCCCAAAATAAACAAAATCGCAAACGCAAATATCGTGGTTCTCACAAGAAAACTCCCACACCTCCACCACCGGAAGTGATCCCGCACCGTACTCCAAAACAACGGCCTCGGACCATCCAAATCCGCCCCCGAGGCCATCAGAACTGCCAACCGTATCCGAACATCGTCGTTGTCGGGACGCGCAACACCGGACTTCTCCAGGCCTGGCGGAGGAGGCTGGGATCTCGCGCTTGCGCTGTGGGAGGGCTGAGTGGGCGACGTTGGGGCCGAGGTGGCGGAAGGCCTTTGGGCTCCGAAGCGGCGCGCCTGGCCTCGACCCACATCGGGAGGCCGATTCCCAACCCGATAAGGGCGCCCACATACACTGTCACCTGGCCGACTAAGTCCATTATATTCAATCGAGATAAGTCGGAGAAAGAAGCACCGTATAGGGCACCGCCGGCAACGGCAACACCAAGACCGGTGAAGCAGAGCGCTGCTCCCCAACGCCGGAAGATCCTGATCTTCCGCGCTGCGCCGCGTTTCGCGCGCGTCTGGTTGCGCACAGAGCCGGCGACCCAAAGTGGGACGCCAACCATGGCTGTCAGCGCTGAAAACGATGTTGCGAACATGCCCAAGATGGCGGACCCGCAGATCAACGCGTCGCATTTCATCTGCAAACCGACGACCATGAGCGGGATGCCCAGGCCCCCAGTCAGGACGAGACCACCAATCGTGAGCACGATGCCCGTGATCTTAAGCTTGCGGCCGGGCGGGGGGGCACCAGCCGCACGAGGCGTGGGGAGAAAGTCGCGTCTAAGCAGGATCACGCGCCGGATGTTCGCGCGCTTCACGGCGCCGGCGTTTCCCCCCGGGTAGACCACCCCCACGAAGACTGGATCTACCATGACAATCCGTGCCCGAAGCCGGGAGCCGTCTCGAAGCTCGAGCTCCACGAAGTGCTTGACGAGCTGGCGCATCTGTTCGGCGGTGGGGTTCTGTACTACCACGCCGACCTTCACCGCCCCTCGGGCGCGGGCCTCCGCACGGATTTGCCCGGAGGTGAGCACGAGGACGAACAGCAACAATGGCAGCGCGATGGATTTCATACCCAGGCGTCAGTCCCTTCCCGCATGTTATTGATTCTAGAGTAGGTTCTCTCAGTAAAGCAAGTACTCGGGGCGGGCGGTCACGTCGGATCACTCTCTCGTCCCGGCTGACGCTGGCCGACGTCGCCACGCCCCGCAGAGCCTGCCCCCGCGGAAGCGGGGGGGTATGGCGGCGGCGCCGCAGGCGCAGCTGTCGCTAACCCCGTGCAGTAGGGAGGTTATTTATTAACGACAAGAATCCGGAGAAGACCGACGCCGGGGCGGTGCTCAGACGGTGGAGAGGAGTGACAAAACCCCACCCGGATGATTTATCTCACCCCACTTGTGGCACTGATTTCGGCCCCAGCGGGCTCATTAGTGACAGAACCCCACCCGGATGATTTATCTCACCCCACTTGTGGCACTGATTTCGGCCCCAGCGGGCTCATTAGTGACAGAACCCCACCTGGATGATTTATCGCGTCCCACTTATGGCACCACCGCCGGAAGTGATCCCGCACGTACTCCAAAACAACGGCCTCGGACCATCCAAATCCGCCCCAACGATCATCACCCCAACGCCCGCGGCGATCCCCGTCATCCAAATGGAATATGGTCGAGCTCGAGTTCCTCCCATTCGTAAAACAGCCAGCGATAGTTGTCGCAGACCTCGTCCCCGTAGGAATCATCTCCGCAGAGGCTGAGAAACAGCACAACCGGTGTCGCAATCACCGCGAGCACAGGAAACAGCACGAACCACCAAAAGAGAACCGCCGCCTGGGACCCCATCCGAGACACTTTTCGGTACCCGGCCCCGACGGCTTTATCGTACGGCCCCCGCGCGAAGAATGCACTCAAGAGCACAATGGGAGTAGCCAACACCGCTAGCAACGAAAAGGCAAAGGCGTACCGGTGCCCAAAGGACAAAAAAACCAATTTGAAACAGAATCTCGCTCATCATAGAAGAAATCGGGGTCGGCCCAACTTTATTCCCTTGTCTGTCCCCTCCCAATGATGCGAAAGCCCGCCACCCCCCTCAGACCTCACGAACCACCCACGAGGATCGGCACCCGGCACAGTCCCTGGGCACAATCCCTGGGCGCAATCCCTGGGTTGCTGGCGACGCGTCCGCCGTGCGATAGTCGGGCGGACTTGAACGAATCATGATGCGTATTGTGTTGAAATGGCTCTCTGAGCGGCGGGCGGCGCTGATCGTGGGGGCGCTGATCGGGGGGGCGGTGCTCGTGCTGTACGGGCGGTTCCTGGTGCGACCGGCGGACTTCTTCATCGGGGACCTGGTGAACCTGTTCGGGCCCTTGCGGCACCAGTGGGCCGCGGCGGTGTCGAGCGGGGAACTGCCCTTGTGGTCATCGGCGATCTTCGCCGGCACGCCCGTATTCTCCGATCCTCAAGCTGCAACGTTCTATCCGGGCACCAGCGTGCACCTGGCCATGGACTATCCGCTGGCCGAGCTGGTGGCGTTCCTGATGCATCTGATCCTGGGCGGCTGGGGCGTGGTGTGGCTGTGCCGAAAGCTCGGGCTGGGCTGGGCGCCGGCGGCCATGGCCGGGCTGAGCTACTGCTGCAGCGGCTACTTCATCACGCACCTGGTCCACCCGAGCTTCATCCACACGGCGGCGTGGATCCCCTGGGCCATGGGGGCCCTCCGGCAGGTGGTGGACACAGGGAGAGCGCGGTGGGTGGCTCTAGGGGCGGTGGCCGTGGGCCTGAGCCTCTTGGCCGGCGGACTACAGCTAGCATACTACGGCCTGGGCGCCGCGCTGGTGCTGGCCGGGGGGTGGGCTGCGGCGGAGCCGACCCTGGCGCCGAAGCAGCGGCTCGCGCGGTTTGGGCTGGTGGCCGTTACCGTGGGACTCGGCCTGGCCCTCGCGTCGATCCAGCTCCTCCCCACGGCGGAGTTCAGCGCCCACTCAGTGCGAGCTCACGGCGTCACCCTGGACCTGGCTCGGAGTTACCGGCTCCCCGCCCGCGGGGTGCTGCAGCTCTTTGTGCCCTATATGTACGGGCTCCCCGGCAAGACGCCCTACGTGGGCGGGCAGAACTTCTTCGAGGCCTTCGGCTATGTGGGAGTGGCCGCGTTGCCCCTGGCCCTCGCTGCGCTTGGGCGCCTGCGGATAGAGCGCCTTGTGCTCGCCGGCCTGGTGCTGCTGGCGCTCTGGGCCGCCGTGGGACCGGAAGCGCCCTGGGACCTGCACCGGTCCCTGTACACCGCCCTGCCCGGCTTCGACCGGTTCCGCGCCCACGGCCGCCTCCTGTACCTGGTGGTGCTGGGCGTTTCTCTCCTGGCGGCCTACGGCCTACAGGATCTGCTGCACGGCCCAGAGGCGGACCAACAACGAGCCTCGCGCCTGTGGCTGGGATTTACCCTGCTGGCCCTCGGCGTGGCGGGCGCGGCGTGGCTCGGCGCCACGGGTCAGCCCGGCCTGGTCCCGAAGCTGGCGGCCCACTTGGCGCGGACCAGCGCGGTGGTGGCCGCGGGGGTGGTCCTGGGAGTCTGGGCCGTATGGACCCTCGGACGCCGGGCGAGCCTCGGCACCACCTGGCTGGCCGCCGGGATCATCGCCATCCACCTGATGGACCTGCTGGCCACGGGCCGTACCCTGGTGGCCCACCGACACCCGCCCGCCGGGGTGGACACCCACCGCCGGGCCCACCGGCTACCCGCCGTAGTCCAGGCCGGCGCCCGGACCGGCGGCCCCGAAGGCCACCGCGTGCTCTTCGCGCCGTCCACCTACTACATGCTGCAGAACCTCGGGATGGTGCAGGACTTTGACAACCTGCGCGCCTACGGCCCCATGATGCTGCGGCGGACCTACGACCTGCTGCACCACGCGGACCGCGGACGATTCGCCCCCTGGAAGAAGCTGCCCGTGGATCAGAACCTCATCCGGGTGGGTCGCTACGGATCTCCCGTATTACGCATGCTCGGGGTGCGCTACGTGCTGCGCCACGACCGACCCCGGGCCGGGCCACGCACGATGGTGCCGCTGCGCTATCGCGTTCGCGAGTACCCACGCGCCCTGCCCCGGTCCTGGGTGGTCTACCGCACCGAGGTCCTCGAAGCGGCGCAGAAGCTCGAGGCGCGACTGCGTACCTTCGATCCAGGCCGCATGGCCCTGGTGGAGCGTTCCGCCGCGCAGCTATCCTCTGGCATGGACGCAAACCAAACGCCGGCCCAAACGCCGGCCCATACGCCGGCCCGCGTGACCGCGCGATCCCAGGGCGGCGCCCGGATGACCCTGGCCGTGAAGACTCAGCGCCCGGGCCTGCTCGTCATCGCCGAGAGCTGGTATCCGGGTTGGAAAGCCCGGGTGAACGGCCGGAAAGCGACGGTGTACCGCGTGAACCACGGGCTCATGGGCGTCAAGGTCGGAACCGGCAAACAGCGCGTGGCGATGACCTTCGCGCCGGCCAGCCTGACCTGGGGTACAGCGCTGAGCCTCGCGGCCCTGCTCGCTATCCTGGTGTTGGGCCTCTGGGCGCCATTTTTTCGGAAACTTTCGCCGCCCGGGGACCTCTAACGGCTGGTGTACAAGGAAGGAGACTTGCCCATGACAACATCGACCGACCCCTTGGATGAGCTGGGATCTGTAGCCCGGTTCCGCAGCCCCCTCAAGGCGGTGGTGGGCGGCCTGGCTGTCGTGATCGCCGCGGTGACCCTGTGGTCCACGTCCGATGGCTGGCGCTACTATCTGCGCGCAAACAAGGCCATCGATCTCGGCACCGTCGAGGAGGGCCTGGCCAAGGGCAAGCTCCGACACAACACCTACGTGCGGCTGACCGGCCGCCCCCTGCTGAGCTCGGTGGGCAACGCCAAGATCACCGACAGCAACCCGGGCTGCCTCAGTGGACCCACCCGCAAAATTCACTTCACCCTGCTGGCCGAGACCGGCGATCGAGTGGTGGTCCGCACCCTGCGCCGTCTCCAAGACCAGGGGATCGCCGAGCGCACCTCCTTCACCGGGCGGCTCCTGCGCATCGACACCAGCGAAGCCCCCCACCGCCTGTACCGGCGTTTCGTTTATAAGCTCACCAACTGCGCGGCCCACCCCAAGACCTGCGACAAGTTCCTGCGAGTGAGCGCCGACATCTCCACGAAGACGCTGATGGCAGGTGTGGGAAAGGGCAAAACCGTCCTGCGAGGCGTGAAGGGAGAGTCCATTGCGGCCACCCGCATGACGCGGTTGTACCTCGCCCTCCGCTTCCCGGGGGACTACGAGTACACCCTCCGCAGCACGAAGAAACCCGCGGCCATCGAGCGCGTGAAGAAGCTCGGCGTGCCCTACCGGTGGGTGGACTCATCGGCGGGCGACCAGGAGTTCATCCTGCGCCCCCCCAAGGCGGTGGCCGACCGGCTCATCGGAGCGCAGCGCCGCGGCTCGGGCTACTCCATCTCCGCACGCACGGCGGGATACCACGTGCGCTACGGCTGGCTGGAGCGCGATGGCGAGTTCCTGAAAATCACCAAAAACACCAAGGGATTTCCCGAACGGTACCGGGTACAGCCCGCCTCCGAGGCCGGCGAACCAGCACGGCTCGTACCCGTGGTCAGAGCGGGATCCATCCGGGTGCACATCGACCAGGTGACCAAGGCCGCCTACCACGGCCCGCGCAGGATCCCCAAACACGCCTGGATGCTCGTCGAGGGCGTCAAACCGAGTCAGGCCCGCGCAGCCGGGCTGATCGCGCTGGGGCTGCTGGTGCTCGGTCTGGGCGGCCTGCTCCTCATCGGTCTCGGGCTGCGCCGCCCACGCTGACCGGGTTGCCCGACTCCGACGTGTCGCCCGACTCCGACGTTTCGCCCGACTCCGAATCATCCACCTTCCACTCCCGATCCAGCACCAGCACCACCACCGACCCGAAGATGAGCACATAGCCCACGGCGGTCTGCACCGAGACGGGCTCCCCCCAGGCGTAAAAAGCCACCAGCCCCGCCAGCACCGGCTCGGACAGGGTCGACACGGAGACGCGGCTCGCCGAGATATATCGCACGGCGTGGTTGAGGGAGGTGTGCCCCACCATGGTGGGCACCAGGGCCATGAGCAGAAAACACAGCCAGGTCTGGTCGTTGTAGGTGACCACCGGGAGGCGCATAGCGAAGAGGGTGGCGAAGCTCACCACGCAGGCCGAGCCGTACACCACCACCACGTACACGCGGCTGGGCAGCCGGGGCCGCACGTGCTTGGCGATGAGAAAGTACACCGCGAAGAGCACGGCGCAGGCCACCGCGGACAGGTCTCCAGCCAGGTACTCGGGCCTCAAGCGCAGATCCCCCCAGCCGATGATGATCACCCCGGCCAGGCCGAGGCCAATGGCCACTAGGAGTCGCGCTCCAACGCGCTCGCCGAAAATAAAGTATCCCGCCAGGGCGATGATGACCGGGTTCACCGAGAAGAACACCGCGGCGTTGGCCACGGTGGACATTTGCACGGCAGCGATCCACGTAAAAAAATGTACCGCCAAGGCCGCCCCGGCCACAAAGAGCAGGATCAGGTCCCGCCCCGAGAGCCGACGAAGCAGCCCGTACTGCCGCGCGGCCAGGGGAGCGAGCAGAACGGTGGCGATCAGCAGCCGCCAGGCGGTGATGGCTACAGGATGCGCCTGGCCGAGCTTGATGAGGTTGCCCGACTGGCTGGCCGCCACGAGCCCCACCACCAGGAAAACATATACAGAACGCGGCACAGACATGGGGGGGGGCCTGGGGTCACTGCTAAAGGCCCGTCTCCTAACGGTTCTCTTCGTCCCGCACCCGAGCGTGCTCCATGAGCAGGCCCGAGACGGAGGAGCAGATTTCGTCGGTGTCGCTGACCTCGGTGATGCGAAACTTGAAGCGACCGGTCTGCCAGTCCAGCATGCGGAAGATGGCCTCGGTGCCCGACAACCCATCGGGCATGAGCTCCGCCGTCACGGCCTGGCCATAGTTGAACCGCACCGACACGGCGCCGTCCTCACCCACCACCTCGAGCACCCCGGACTTGCGCTCCAACTCCAACATCTGCAGCAGGGTAGGCAGCCCCATCTGGCGCAGATCCCCGCCCAGCCCCCAACTCGCCGCGGAGTCCCGCGAAGGCTGATGGACCCGCGACAGGATCCGATCCAACCGCGCGATGATCTCCGCCGGCGGCGTGGACTTGGACAAGAAGTCCTCCACGCCCTGGCGGTACCCCTTGAGCCGGTTCGTCTCCGATGCCCGGGAGGTCAAAAACACGAAGGGGATGGCCGACAGCGCCTTGCGGGCCTTGACCATACGCAGCAACCCCCACCCGTCCAGGGTGGGCATCTCGATGTCACTGAGGATCAGGTCCGGGGCCTGGGCCATACACCGCTTGATGGCCTCTACGCCGGTGGAGGCCACGTCGATCTCCATGCCCTTGGACTCCAACAGCTTCCGGATCTTTCGCTGGAGCAGGCCGTCGTCCTCGACGATGAGCACTCGCCCGGCCACGCGCTGGGGCGTCTTTGGCTTGGGTGAGCTTCCCTCGGATGGAACGTCTGAGAGCCCTCCCAGGAAGTAGTCGTTGAGCTGCTGCTTCTGCTCAAAGGGCATCTCCAGAAACTCTACCCCCATGCCCGCGGTCTTGCCCTCGGACGCGGCCGTTTCGGGCGAGCGCACGTGGGCCACACGCCCCAGGATCTCCACCTCCTCTGTCTCGCCGGGGAGATGCAGCCACAGTCGGATCACCTGGTCCACCTCACGCACGCGATCGGTGCGGATGAACAGGCCGCCTTGGCTGATATTCTCGGTGTACTGGGAAAAGAACTCGTCGTAGCTCTTAAACCGCACCTTGAACTCGGCCACGTGGCGTTTTTGAAACCGTGTATCAGTCACTGACTCATCACTCGTCTGGATCATCCTAGCGGCTCGGAGGTCCGGTGACAATCCATTGAATCATCGAACTATCTCTGTCCGTTGCTTTTTACTGCGATCCACGATATTTGGAGAGTATGACTACAAGGAGGCCTACCATGCAGCGTTTGAAGTGGATGCTTGACGCCGTTGGTTTATGCGTGGCTGTCGGTCTGGGCCTAAGCTTGGGCCTGGGAGCGGGGTGTGGGCCCGTGGATCCGGGCACATCCGACAACAACAACAACAACAACACCGCCCCAGGGCCCGACGCCGAGGTGATCAACCCTGATTGCGAAGAGGCCGGGGACGACGACAACGACTACATCTCCAACGGGGAAGAGGCCTGCCTCTATGGGCGCGACTTCGATGGCGACAGCGTGCCGGACTACCAGGACTACGACAGCGACAACGACGGTATCCCGGACGCCATCGAGGCCGGAGATCAGAACCCCCTGACGCCCGCCCAGGACTCAGACGGTGACGGCTTACCGAACTACATCGACTGGGACAGTGACAACGACGGCGTCTCGGACGGGGACGAAGACCGCAACGGCGACGGCGTCCTCGGAGACTGCACCACATCGTGCGATCCGTCGAACCCCTCGGCCTGCTCCTCCGAGCAGTACTGCAACCCCGAAGCGCTCGTGTGCGTGGATGACGAGTGCCTCAGCGGTGAGACCGATCCCCGCTCCACTGACACCGACGGAGATGGCCTCCCCGACGGTGCGGAGCCCACCTTCATCTGCAACTCGCGCTCGGAGTCCAATCCCCTGGGCCGCAAACCTGTGCAGTACCAGTCCCACTCCATAGGCGCCTTCAAGCTGGCCATGGAGGATCTGGCCGTGTACCGGGAGGTGAGCGTGGCGGGCGGTACGGAGGAGGCGGCGGCCTGGGACATGCTGGATCCGGACCAGTGGTTCTCGGGCTTCGCCGTGCGCAGGCAGCCCACGGGCCCCACCGTGGCCGAGGAGTCGGTGAACGCCATCCAGGCCATCATGGGGATCACCGGAGTCAGCGTGGACGTACTCTCATCGGGGTCTTTGTCCACGAGCCACGACAACTACCCCATCATGGTATCGACCATGATCGGCGTGACCACCACCGCCCCCCGGGACCTGGCGGTGCTGCGGAACCAGATCATCGCCGCGCTGGCCGGACGGACCGTCTCGGACCTGTCGAACACCCCCGGCGCCATCGGACACGACGCCAGCAGCTTTATCGTCTCCTTCTCCACCCTCCAGCGCCCAGCCCTGCCCGCCACCGGCCAGGAGGCCATCGTCATGGGAGGCCTGGCCAAACGTTCGGACTACGAAACCGGCGCCTACATCGGGTTCCACGTTGACGACGCCGGAGGTGGCACGGGCCTGGCGGAGACCTCGGCGAACACCGAGTCCGAGTGCGAGTTCTACGAGGCCGAGTTCTCCGTGGCGGATATCATCTGGGTCATCGATGAGTCCGGCTCCATGGACGCCGATCAGGACAAGGTCGTCCAGGCGGCGAACACCTTCGCCACCCTGGCCACCGCCTACGGCATCTCCTGGCGAAACTGCATCGTGGACATGACCGAGGGCAACACGAGCTGCTGCACGGGCGCCGGCCAGTCCGCGGGTCACTTCGTGGACGGCACGGACCTGGCCACGTTCAGCGCCTGCGTGGAGCAGCCCCAAGGCAGCCAGACCGCCTCGATCGGCGACGAGATGGGCCTCACGCAGATGGCTGACACCATCAACGGTCTGCTGCCCCGTGCCGACGACGCCAACCACATTCGCCCCGACGCCAACCTCATCGTCTTTTTCCTGAGCGACGAGGCGGCCCAGGAACTCAAAAACGATTCTAGCTGCGCCGTGGGTGAGGCGCCCCTCCCGCCCTATGACGACTGCCTCTTCCCGCCCTTACCGGCCCACTGCACCGATCCCTACTACGACGCTGACTGCGACACTGCCCTACAGCCCTACCTGACGCTGCTGCAGCAGCAAAACGGACTGGCCCACGGCATCCTGGTACCCGCTTCCGAGCCAGACTGTTCGGACCAGGGTCAGCGGGGACGCGGCTACGAGGACCTGGTGAACATGGTGGGCGGCCTGGTGGGATCCATCTGTCAAAGCGACTTCACAGCCACCATGAACCTGATGGTCCAGGACATCGCCGCTGGATCGTCAGCCATCGTGCTGCACCACGTACCGATCACCGTGTCCCTGGCCGCGGCCATCGAGCGCAAGGACGGCGGAGGCAACTCCACCTACGAGCCCCTGGAGCGCAGCCGCCTGGCGGGCTTCGACTACCGCGCCTCGGCCAATCGCATTGTGCTCATCAACCAGCCCATGGACTTCCCGCCCTACCAGGTGGTGGTCTCCTACGTGCGCTGGGTCACCGGCGTGGCCCCGCCGGACTGAGCATTGTTCACAAGTGGCCGCCCGGACCGCCGCTAGTGACAGTCCGAGACATCAAACAGACAGGTGACCCCATCGCAGGCGAGGGCGCCACCGGCCAGGCCCGTCACCGAGAGACAGTCTTGCCCCCTGAGGTTGAGCCCGTCGCACTGCTCCGCCCCCTCGATGGCGCCGTCTGGGCAGGTGAAGCAGCCGGACTCGTCCAGGTGGCAGTCCGGCGTACAGGCCAACGATCCCGACTCCCGCCCGGCGGCGCTGAGGCAAGACTGGTCTCCGAAGTCCGACCCGTCACAGGACTCCCCGGGATCGGCCACCCCATCGCCGCAGGTGCCCACGCAATGTGAGAGTTCCACCCGGCAGTCCGCGTCGCAGATCAGGTAGCCCCTCCCAAAGCCGAAGTCCGGACAGGCCAGCCCGGCCAGGTTCGTCCCGTCACAAACCTCAGCATCTTCGATGATCCCGTTGCCGCACCCCTGCTCGCACCCTGACAGATCCAGCTCACAGGTATCGGTGCACCCCACACTCCCCGTGACAAAGCCCAGGGACTGGCAGGTCTGCCCGTCCAGCTCCTCCCCGTCGCAGGCCTCGCCCTCCGGCTCGAAGATTCCGTTGCCGCAGTCGTGACAGGCCGAGGTGTCCAATACACACTGGTCACAGGTCAACAGCCCATGGGGGAGGCCCGTAACATTGCCGCAGATCTGTCCCGCCATGGATGTCCCGTCGCACTGCTCCCCACCGTCCACCACGCCGTTTCCGCAGGGAGCCTCTCCCTCCACGAGCACGATGGTGCTCTCCACGATGCGTTCGTCCACGGGCACTACGGAGGTCTGCCCGTGGCTGGTGGCCACGCCATTGTGAAACCCCTGAACGTTGAGCCAGACGGTGCGACCGATCCAGTCCGATGGGATCCACAAGAGCAGATTAAAGGACTGCTCCAGAGGCTCCCCGTCCACCGAGGACATGTGGCCAGACCTGGCATCGAAGAGCCGGCCGTCCGGGTAGCCCCGGATCTCAATCTCGTCCACCAGCAGGTCCCCCGAGGGAAGCAACACATTCACCAGGACCCCGCTCTCGGGCCCGGAGGGCTCACAGGAAAAGTGGGCAGAGACAAAAAAGAGTCCCAGTACCAAGGCCACCGAAAACCGCATCCGTCCCATCATGACGCCTCGTCCGCTCCCATGTCTACGCCGTTTCCCTCGGGTCGCACCTCCCCGTCGAAGTCCTCAGGGGGCGCCGGCGGGATCCCCGTGAGATCGCCCGAGTCCACACACGGAGATGTCGACAGGATGTGGAAGTCGCCCCCGGGTTGGTCTACAAACAACGGTGGCGAGCTGATGTTGCCCTGAAGCCCATCCCAGGTCGAAATCGAGATGTCGTTGTACCAGGGATCGCACAAACTCGACACGTCCGAAGGATCGTTCATCCAGAGTATGTTGTTGTAGATTTTCACGGCCCAGATACAGCGAACTCCCGCGGTGAAGGAGGAGCCCCTGGACGAGTTGTAGGCGATGGTGTTGTTGGCCAGCGTGGTGGGCGAGTACCCGGCCGCGGACAGGGAGACGCCGCCGCGAAACGAGGTTCCCAGGGTGCCGTTGTTCACGATGATGTTGTTGACGATCCGATAGGAGGCGTCCAGAATCCACACCCCACCTTCGGCGTTGTCATGGATGTGGTTTTGCTCCATCCTGCAGTGGGCGTCGTCGAAGCAGTAGACCGCTTCACAACTGCCCACCCCCGGTCCCACCTCGCTGTCGTGCACCTTGAGAAATGCCCCCGTGCCCTGGGCAATAACCCCTTCCTGCACGTGCAAGCGCCACAGCAACACCTCACGGTCCACCACCATGAGCGCCGGGCAGCCCACCCCAACCCAATGCGCACCGACGTCGCCGGCGATGGAAACATCGGCGGCGTCCACGGTCACGTCCTCGTTGCAGGTGGAAGGCAACAGCCAGATGAGATCCCCGGACGCGGCGTTGTTGACCGCCTCCTGAATGGTGCAAAAGGGGTCGGCGAGGCTGCCCGCCCCCCCACATACAACACCACAGTCCACAAAGAGCACGTCGACATCGCTCACACAGGTGGATGGATCGCCGTAGCACCGGAACCCGGGCTCGGTCTGGCAGGCCTCG
This sequence comes from Deltaproteobacteria bacterium, assembly GCA_029938605.1. Taxonomy (GTDB): domain Bacteria; phylum Myxococcota_A; class Polyangia; order HGW-17; family JAJRWW01; genus JAJRWW01. The sequence continues at coordinate 48,185 of JAOZUO010000023.1, forward strand.
TCGCAGCCGTCCCCGGCGATCAGGTTCCCGTCGTCACAATCCTCGTCCGCCGAGACCACACCGTTGCCGCAGGCCGGGGTGACGACCCCGCAGCCGCTTTCGTCAATCGTGCAATCCGGCGCGCAGGTCAATGTCCCCGTGGCAAAGCCCCGACTCTGGCAGGTCTGTCCGAGCAGAATCGGGCCATCGCACTCCTCGGAGGCTTCGACGACACCATCACCGCAGGTGTAACAGCCCGACACGTCCAGGTGACAGGTCGTGGTGCAATCCAGGGTTCCAGCCAACCGACCGGCGGCGGTGAGGCAGGTCTGGCTGCCCACGTCCGTGGAGTCGCAATCCTCGCCCGCATCGAGCACCCCGTCTCCGCACCCTCCCGCGCACTGGCTATCGTCGAGCTCACAGTCAGCGGTGCAGCCCAGGGGACCACGGAGATAGCCGAGATCCACACACCTCAGGTGGGCCAGGTCCAGACCGTCACAGGCCTCGCCGTCCTCGATGACGCCGTTGCCACACCCCAGGGCGCAACCGGACAGATCCAGCTGGCAAAGGTCATCGCAACCCAGGTCCCCGGTCACGAAGCCCTGGCTGTGGCAGGTCTCCGAGCCGACGTCCTCGCCATCGCACTGCTCGGGTCCGATCTCGACCTCGCCGTTGCCGCAGTCGTGGCAGCCTCCGCTGTCGAGTTGGCAGTCCACGCACACCAGGGCGCCCTGCTGCATTCCGGTCAGGTACTCGCAGGTCTGCCCGCCGAAGTTCGTACCGTCGCACTGCTCGGAGCCATCGATGAACCCGTTACCGCAAGGCGGCGGTCCCGCCACCAACAGCAGGGTGGCCTCCACGATGTCGTTCTTCGCCAGGACCACCGAGGTACGCCCATGGGCGGTGACGACGCCCTGATGCACCCCGTCGGCCGCGATCCACACGGTCCGGCCGATCCATTCACTGGGCACCAGGATCAAGAGGTTCTCCGTCTGCCCAAACAGGACCTCACCGGGCAACGAGCCCGTCATTTCGATCGCGTGAGCCACATCCCCCTCAGGGTAGCCGCGAACCCGGAGCTGACTCACCTGGATCGTGGTTGACTCCATCTGTACGTTCACCAACACCGCGGCTTCAACCTGTGGGCGGCACCCCGTCGTGAGCGCTGCCATGAGCGCGAGCGCCATCGCCTGCATCACTGGCCACTGTCTCTGGGAGCGCAATCGTCGCACGAACCAACTACCTCCAGTTCATCGTGCCCAGGGTGGTGGGGATCTCTCCAAGACCCCCTTGGTCACGCATCCCCAACCCCACGCCGAGACCCACGGCCAAAGCCGTGACGCCCACGACCACCGCGGTCCAGAGCCACCACTTTTTGTATAGGGGCACGACCCTGACGCCACCGGCACCGCCTTTGGGGTCCTTGCCCAGGTTCGGATTCAGGATGCCTCGACGCTTGAGCTCAGCCTCCTTGAGGCGCTTGCGGCAGGTACTGATATGGGCCTCCACCAGACTCGCCATGGGCGTGGCGGGGTTGTCTTTGAGATACCCTTCGTAGAAGAAGATCGCCTGCTTCCACTCCTTAAGCTTCCGGTGACACTGGGCGATATGATAGCCATAGCCCGCCGAGGGCAACGCCTGATTGGCCGCCTGGAACCTGGCCAACCCCTGGCGGACCTGCCCGAGGGAATAGAGCCGGACCCCCTCGGTATACTCCGTCTGGGCCTTGGCGCGCCTGCGACCTTGCTCGGCCAGTTTCTTTTTCGTCTGCTCGATGAGGATCCTTACCACCTCCAGATTCGGGGCTCCCGGCATCTCCCGCAGGTAGCCTTTGTAAAAATAGATGGCCTTTTTGTAGTGGCCCAGAAACCGGTGGCACTGGCCGATATTGAACAAGAAGCCCGCCACGGGGATGAGCCCATAGGCTTTAGTGTAACTCACGAGCGCCTTGTCGAACCGCCCCAGCTTGTAGTGGATCTGCCCCCGCGTGAAGATCGTCCTCGCCTTGGCACGCCGGACGTCTACTTCGGTCCGGCTCGGGCTCGGGCTCGGGCTCGGGCTCGGGCTCGGGCTCGGGCTCGGGCTCGGGCTCGCTTTGCGGGCCACTGCCGACGACGCCCCCCCCAGGGTCAGCGCAATCAGCACAGCCACGCTCCCCACAACTCGACCGGTCAAGACGACCCGATGATTCGCACAACGCATTTGCAAGGCTCTCTGTTCATCCATGATTCGACCGGTCTGAATCACCACTCCCACGGCGCCGACAAGTCCTTGGGTTTCCCTGGTTCCTTCATCGCCGGCGTCGCCGGCATCGCCGGGGTTGTCATCACCGGGCTCTTGATATGCTTGGGCTGGTTGTTCGTCGCAGACGGATGTTTCATTCCAGGCCTACGACGTCCGCTAGAATGAGTCCTGGGGTGGGGAGCCGAACCATCCGGAGCCTGTCCCACGGATCTCGCCGCGGGCGCTCCGGGGGTGACAGCGCTCAGCTTCACCGGGATCTCCTTGTCTGTCACCGGCGCCACCAGCAGGTTCTCGGTCTGAAATCCTGGAGCGCTCACGGTCAGGTGCTCCATTTTCTCGCTGCGCACCACCACCAACTTGAGGGTGGAGCCGCGGTAGGACTGACCCCGGAAGACAATCTGTACCTTGTCGACGGCAGGTTGAACCTTGATCCGCAACGACACCGTGGATATCGGGGCAGGCTCGGACTGCATGGTGGACGCCGATGGGGATGCTCCCGAAGAGGTGGTTCGCTCCCTGGAGAAGGGGGCCCACCAGTAAAGGGCCATCAACGCCACCGCAACTACCGCCACCCCCAACCCTACGACGAACAGCTGCCCGGACCTGGGGAACCTCGTGCTTCGATGGTCGGGGGTGATCTTCACGGCTGAGCTCGTGCCCCCCAACATGCCCACCGATGGCAACGCCGTCGACGTAGTAGACTTGACGGCCTTTTGAATCTGCGCGTCCTTGAGCTTCCGCTGGGTATGGAACATCCGCTCCATGAACCTGGCGAAGGACTGAGAGCTCACCGCCTTCCCATCGCGGATCAGGAGAGCCTCCAACGCCTCGGCCAGATCCCCAGCCGAGGCGTACCGGGCCTCGGGCTCCCTGGCCAGACACTGTACAATGACCTTCTCCAGCGCGACGGGGAGCTCGGATCGAATCTCTCTGGGCAGAAGCTCCATGTGCGCAGCCCGCACCAGGCGCAAGGACTCGGATTCGGAGGACGCCTTGAACAACCGCTTCATGCAGACCAGCTCGTACAGCACGATCCCCAGCGAAAAAATGTCCGATCGTCGATCCAGGGGCTCGGACCGAGTCTGCTCAGGCGACATATAGGGGATCTTGCCCCGTACCATCCCGGTCTTGGTGTGGCTCAGCTTCTCCGTGGCATAAGCGATGCCGAAATCAACCACCTTCACGTGGCCCTCATAGCTGATCAGAATGTTCTGGGGAGAGACGTCGCGGTGCACCACCCCCATGGACTCCCCAGCCGAGGTTTTGAGCTCGTGGGCGGCGTGAAGGCCCGCGGCGGCATCGGCCACGATCCGCACGGCGTGTTCCCAGGGGATCGGGACTTGAAGGCGTAGGGATTTCTTGAACAGGTCGAGCAGGGTCTGCCCATGTACGTACTCCATGGCGATGAAGTGCGACCCGTCGATGATCCCCAGGTCAAAAGTGTTGACCACATTGGGGTGGTGGATGAGGGCCGCGATCCGGGCCTCGTCCAAGAACATGTCCACGAACTCCTCGTTCCCCGTGAGGTGGCCGTGAATGCGCTTAATCGCAACCATCTTCTCGAACATCTTCGGGCCGCGAATACGCGCCAGAAAAAGGGTGGCCATGCCGCCTTCGCCCATCTCCATGAGCAGCCGAAACCGGCCGAACACTTGCCCGCCTTGCGTCCCATCGGTTTCCTCCGCCGGAAGCACCTGGGTCTTGGTGGGAACCAGATCTTCTCCGTCTTCGGGTGGCCCATCCGATAACGTCGACGATGTCGAAGGATTCATCACAGTCCCGCACTCCTGGGCAAATACCTCAGAAGCAATAATAACGAGTCAAACCAGCCCAAACCAGAACACCTACGGAAAACTTAGTAATCAAGCTTTCATTATGATACTCGCATGTAATCCAACAAGCAACCCCAGCTTTGTAACACACCCTGCAACTCCATCCATAGGATGTTGGCTACGTTGGGAAAGTCGGGGCCCCGGGGTTGGGCAGGTTGCCGCGCACCAGGAACTCCGCGCGTCCGAATCGGTGTACCCCGCGCTTGAAATACGTCTTTCGGGAGAGCTCCACAGTGTCGTTAGTGGCCACGCAGTACCAGGTCTGCAAACCGCGAGGGCGGCTCGTCTGAAATACCACGGCGTCGAAGATGCCGACGTTGGCGCCGCGACGTGGGTCGCGCGCCGACTCAAAACGCACCAGCTCCACGCCATCTGAGCGCATGTCGCGCCCGAGACCCTGGGTAACGCGGTAACTGGAGCGGGAGATCAGCGAGGGACGAGAGACGTCGAAGGGAGTGGCGGTCAGATCTACGGCCCGTCCGGAGGCGACAACCGCGCGAAACGCCGTGAGCTCCACCATGATCGGCGACAAATTCGCCTCCGACTCTTCCAGAAAAAGCAGACGGTAGTACGCCACCTCCGCGAAGGCGGTGGGCAGACGCTCGCTACCATAAAAGAGGGAGCGCTCGCGACGGGACCCGAACCGGGAGCCGTGCTTGAGGGGCGGGTGTCGAAAGGGTGTGTACAGCAAATAGTGCAGTGAGGCCAGGGCCGGATCAGGCGGCACCGGTGGTTTCACGCCGTCGAGTAACGCCTCGAGTACCCCCTGCTCCGCGTCGGAGTCCACGAGCTTCCGGGTGCTGATGCGATGCTGGGCCTCCACGACGCGCCAGGGTTCGCCCTCATAGTCACAGAGGTTGGCGGTGCCGCCCGCCCGAAGCCACAGGGGCTGCGCCACTACAGATGCCCTCGCATGGCATCGAGATACTCCGCGACCGCCGTCAAGCCACTCACCCGACTCACTAGCTCCGACGGCACTCCCGCCAGGGGAGCGCATGGAGCCCGGAACCAGGCCCGTGCTTTCTGTTCATCTCCGCCGACCATGGTATCGAGGCTCCGGAACACCCGAATGAGCAGCAGCGCCAGCTCCCCCTCTTTGGCGGCTGGATCGATGGTGCGCCCACCTCCGAATCGAGACACGGTCGCCGGGCTGACGCCAAGGATCCGCGCCAGGTCCTTCTGAGAAATCCCCAGCCGCTCGGCCACCCGTCGCACCGCCTTGGTGAGCACCGTCGCCCCCTGGGAAGTCGTCTCGAGGTGGGGATAGACCATGGCGGAAACTCCTTTCATATGAAAGAATATCCCAAAACCAACGCGAATGCAATCAGCCACGGGTAGAGCGCAGTTCCCTGTCCGCAGTTCCCTGTCAATCGTTGAGGCGGATGAACTCGTCCATGGCTTCGCCCACGCCGCTTGCCGATAGCAGGTCCAGGTAGCTGGTCCAAAACCGGGTCAGGGCCTTGCGCTGGTTCTCCTGGCCCAGGAGCCATTCGAAAGAGCGCCACTCGGCCAGCTCCACGTGTTTGTCGAACAGGTACAGGCCCAGCCGCTTGGCCGAGCTCTTGGCCGCGGCCTCGCAGGCCGGACGGAGCCCACCTGTGTCTTTGCGAAAAGACTTCACGTAGTCGCCGTTTACCTCCAGGCTGGCGCCCCAGCTCGGCAGGGTGCCCGGGGCGTCATCGGCGCCCCACCCCAACCCAAACCACAAAAAGGGCACCGGAAACTCCTGGCGCAGCAGGTACAGGCCATAGTTGTCCAGGTTCTCCCGCAGCTCCACATGGGCGAACCCCCAGAACCGGTGCTCCACATCAGCGGCCAGGCCCTCAGCGTACCGAGCGTAGTAGGCGTAGATGGGGTCGAACTCCCGCCGGGGCACGATGAGCTCCGCCTCCTCCCGGGTGAACAGCGGGTCCGGATCCATCACCTCGGGCGCCTCGGGCGCCTCGGACGCCTCGGGCGCCTCGGGCGCCTCGGACGCCTCGGGCCCGACGGCGTGTTCTTTCTCAGGGGGCGGCGCGGCCGGGGCCGGCATCACCTTGGGCCGGGGTGGTTCGCCAGGGTCTGGCGACCGCTTGTCCGAGCGCTGTGGGCGCTCACTCATGGCCGTCGCCTCCTGCGACGACGCGCGCGACGAGCAGCCCGCTGGATCCGGCGCAACCGCTGGATGACTCGGCGGGCCTCCGCGCGCACCACGGGACTACGGTCCCGCCGCAGCTTTCGAAGCAGCCGGAAGGTGGCACGACGCGGCGTCAAACGGGCCAGGGCTCGCACCACCGAGCGGCGGATCCGGGAGGAGCGGTCGGCGGCCAACCGCTTGAGCCAGTAGCGCGACCATTCGCTGCGGGCCATCCCCACAGCCACCACCGCATCCAACCGCACGGACGCGCGGCTGTGGGTGAGTCCCCGCACCACGGTGCGCTTAGCCACCTGGATCCGGGCGTGCTGGGCGAGCACACGCAGGGCCAGGGCCCGAATGGAACGATCGTATCGCAGCGCCAGGGTGGCCAGGGAGCCCACGGTGCGCTTGTCCCCGAGTCGGGCGGCGGTGCGCACGGCCGAACGAACCACCCGAAGATTGCGGTCCCGTAGCAGGGGCGTCATGAGCACCGGCGCGAATCGCGGCCGGTACGCCAGGGCCCGCGCCACGCCCTGTCGCACACGGGAGTCTTTGTTGCCCATGAGACGGCGCAGGGCGGTGATCCGCGACCTGGCCGCGAGCACCCGCGCCGCGGCGTCTGAACGCATCCCGTCGCTCGTGGCCGCCATCAGCGCCACCCGCACCGCGCCCCCGCGCCCTCGCATGGCCTCCAGAGCGGCCTTGCGCGCACGACGCCGCTGGGGCTCGCTCACCCGGAGTTGCGCGGAGGACTTCGGCCGGGACTGCAGCCCGACAGCGCTCCCGGTGGAGCCGATGCGCAACGGGGGCGGTCGCCGGGGCCGCCGGCGATTGTACCCCGTGGTGGGCATGGGCCCCTTGGGCGGTGCGGTGACCCGCGGCGCCTTCTTCCGGGGACGACGGCGACGCCGAGCCTCGGCGGGGTCCACCCCCAAGCCCCCGAACCAGGTGGCCACCAGCGCCAACGACACCAGCAACAGCCAGGGGCGGCGCGGCGCAATGGAACGATGACCGACGAGGGGGACCAGCGTAAGGAGCATACCCTCACTGTGGGCGATGCGTAGCGCCTTGTCCAGAGGCCTCCTTGGGGAAAAGGGGTTTGGACAAATAGAAAAACCCAACCATAATCAAGACAGAACGGGTAGTGTGTACGTCTATCTGTCGCCCCCTTCGCAAAGATGGGTGGACGACGGACGGGAGCCGGACGCCCCCTGGGGTGTCTTATGCCCAAAATATGTTGGAGAGTCGAACATGATCTGTCCCGCCTGCAACTGCAAATACGAAGAGTCTCTTACCTTCTGCCCCAAGGACGGTACCGCCCTGGTTCCGGACGACAACCAGGTAGAAAGTCGGGAGGGACAGATCCTGGCGGACCGGTACCGCATCAAGAAAATGATCGGCGAAGGCGGCATGGGCGAGGTCTACGAGGCCGAGCACATCTACATCAAAAAGACGGTGGCGCTGAAGCTTCTGCGCGGCGAGATCACCTCCAACGCCGAGGCGGTAACCCGCTTCCATCAGGAGGCCCTGGCGGCGTCCACCATTGGCCACGAGAACATCGTAACCATCGACGACTTCGGACGGCTGCCCGATGGCAGCGTCTACCTGACCATGGAGTACCTCGCAGGGGAGCCCCTGTCCGACCTCATGCTCAGAGGACGCATGGATCCAGCCCGGGCCCTGGAGATCGTGGCCCAGATGTGCCGCGGCCTCGCCGCCGCGCACTCCAAGGGAATCATCCACCGCGACATGAAGCCGGAGAACGTCTACCTGGTGGCGGCCAAGGACGGCACGGATCTGTGCAAGATCCTGGACTTCGGCATCGCGAAGGTCTCCAGCGCCGACTCGGGGGAGAACCTAACTCGCACGGGCACCATCTTCGGCACGCCGCACTACATGTCACCGGAGCAGGCCATGGGCCGACAGCTCGACCACCGTACGGACGTCTATTCCGTGGGTGTGATCATGTACGAGCTGTTCACCGGCACCGTGCCCTTCAAGGCCGAGTCCTTCATGGGCATCCTGACCCAGCATATTACGGCCCTGCCCCAGCCGCCCACTGAGTGCGCTCCGGATCGGCAGATCCACCCGGAGATCGAACGGATCATCCTGACGGCCATGAACAAGGAGCCCGAGAAGCGATACCCGTCCATGGTGGAGTTCCTCGAGGATCTGCAGAACGTGAAGAATACGGTGACCTCCCTGGAGCCCGGGGGCGCGTCGGCCGCCACCGCAGCTGGTGGGGGCTGGGGCGTGAGCGCCTCCACCTTCCATCCGACCCAGCCCTCCGAGCCCCCCCAAACCATGATGGCGGGTGAAGGCGCCCCAAGTGTACCGCCCATGACGGCGACGGGTCCCATGACTCCAACGGGTCCCATGGTCAGCCCCTCGGTGAGCCTGCCCTCGGCGCCGGCGGCCCACGTCACCGCGGGACCTTTGTCCGTGCCCGTGCAGTCACACTCCGGCGGCGGAGGCGGCGGGGGCGGCAAGGTGATCATCATCATCGTGGTGCTGCTGCTATTGGCCGGCGGGGGCGCCGGCGCCTACTTCATGTTTGCGGGAGGTGGCGGCGGTTCGGGCGACAAGGCAAAAACCGCCAGCGCGGACATGGGGGACGCCATGGACCCCACCGACGACGCCGACGCGGGGGACGCCATGGACGCCATGGACCCCATGGATGGCATGGACGCCATGGACGGCCTGCCCACTCCGGACGGCATGGACGCCATGACCCCTGACGCGATGGACGCCATGGACGCCATGACCCCCGACGCCATGGACGCCATGGACGCCATGACCCCCGACGCCATGGACGTCATGGCCCCCGACCCCATGATCCCCGACGCCATGGACGCTCCCCCGGTGAAGATCCGCATCAAGACCCGTCCCAGAAACGTGAAGGTCATCGCCAACGGCGAACGGCTCTGCCTAACCAACTGCACCGTGAAGGTCCCCGCGGGCGGAGAGCTCGAGGTCACCCTGAAAAAGAGCGGCTACGAGTCCAAGACCATCACGCTCAAATCCAGCGGCCCCAAGTCCATGTCGATCCGCCTCAAGAAGGTGGCAGTCATGCGGCCCTACATGCGGCCCTACATGCGGCCCTACATGCGGCCCTACATGCGACCCTACATGCGACCCTACATGCGACCCTATATGCGACCCTATATGCGACGCATGGCCTCTGATCCCTTCGGCGAAGGCATCGACTAGACACTTCTCAGAAAATCTTAGGTGTCATCCGGCTTACGCAAACGTAAGCACTGTTACACTTGAGCTTGCCTACCCCTTGGTTCCCGTCGTATAGGAGTAAGATCGTCTGGAGAGTTTTTTCCTATGACCACCACTATCACTCGCCTGGTTGCTACTTCCCTTGGACTCCTAGCGCTACTCGTCACAGTGATACCCAACCGGGCCGACGCCGCGCCGCCGTACTACCACCCGCCCTCGCCACCGAAGCACCTCACGGCTTCAGAGCTCACGCAGCCCACCGACGCGGTCTTCCGCAACGCCACTTTCCGAGCCGCGAATCCAACCCTATATGGCCGCACGGATCCGCCGGTGACGCCGGTCACCATGTATGCCGAGTGGGTGGACATCACCCACGTCTACTATGTCTGGTATCCCGGCCAGCACGACAACTTCTTCTACGGAATCACCGACGCGATCATGCAGCACGGCGGTGGCGCCCTGGTGTCCCTCATTGTAGATGACGCCGCGCACCAGACTTCCCTGCAAAGTGAAATCTCCTCCCGGGGCGGCAACCTGTCGCTGGTGGAGTTCGTGGACGTCTCGGGGTACCCCTTCTACGGCTCCTACCCCACCGACTCGTACTGGACCGTGGACTACGGGCCCTACTGGGTGACCGACGGCGCCGGCAACGTCGGCATCACCGACCCGCGCTACTACCCGACCCGCACCAACGACGACGCCATCCCCACCAAGCTCGCGGACATTCTCGGCGTAAACGTGTGGCGCCCCGACCTGAATTTCGAGGGCGGCAACCTCACCTCCGACGGCGCGGGCACCTGCTTCGCATCCAGGGCCCATCTGTTCCACAACCTTCCGCTGCTCCCCTACCAGGTGGACGAGATCCTCTGGGACTACTTTGATTGTGAAAAGATGATCTGGCTCGAGCCCCTGGACTCAGAGGGCACCGGCCACCACGACATGTTCAGCAAAATGCTCACCCCCACCACCTGGATCATGGGCGAGTACACCGCCGCTCAGGATCCGGTGAACGCCACCATCCTGAACGACAACGCCGCCCTCCTGGCGTCCGAAACCACGGCCGGGGGCCAGCCCATCAACGTGGTACGCATCCCCATGCCCAACAAAGGCGGGACCGGCTTTGGGACCGTATGGCGGACCTACACCAACGCCATCCTCGTCAACAACGTGGTGATCGTGCCCACCTACGCCGACGAGGAGAGCAACGAGGCCGCCGCCCTGGCGGTGTATCAGTCGGTGCTACCAGGCCACACCATCGTGGGCGTGGATGCAGACAGCATCATCCCCGAAGGCGGCGCCGTACACTGCGTTACCCGCACACGCCCCGCCGCCACCCTGGCCATGATCGAAACGGCGCCGGCCTTGAGCTGCGGCGGAGACTGGGACTGCCCGCCCACAAGCGGCTGCGGCGACATCGACTACTCCGGCCTGTGCATCGGCAACACCTCGGTGTACTGCGACAATGGTAGCCTTTCCCAGGAAACCTGTACCGGTGGCGAGGTTTGCGGCTGGGACACCACCGGTGAATACGTCAACTGCGTACCCACGGGATGCGGCTCCTACACCGCCTCGGGGACCTGCGAGACCGACACCAACGGCATCTGGTTCGCGATCTGGTGTGACTCCAACTACCCGCTCGCGGACCGCTGCGCACCCACCGACACCTGCGCCATGGACGCGACCCTGGGCCACGTGACCTGTCAGGCTTCATGTGCCGACGAATGCACCACCGGCGAAACAGGCTGCTCCACCGACGGAACCCAGACGTGGATCTGCGGCGAGGCCGGAGACGGCGACACCTGCACAGACCGCCTCTACACGACCTGCCCGAGCTCGACGACCTGTCAAAACGGGAGCTGCGTCTGCGCCGATGAGTGCAGCACCGGTGAGACGGGCTGCTCCGCCGACTCCAGCCAACGCTGGACCTGCGGCGAGATCGGTGACGGCGACACCTGCACCGAAGAGGTCTACGCGAGCTGCGACCCGGGCACCACCTGCACCAACGGGCAATGTCCCACCACCTGCGCCGACGAATGCACCGCCGGCGAAACGGGCTGCTCCGCCGACACCAGTCAGCGCTGGACCTGCGGCGAAGCCGGCGACGGAGACGACTGCACCGAGGTCCTGGACACTCCCTGCGACCCAGACCATCACTGCGACAATGGAAGCTGCGTGCCCGATGCCGACCCGCCCCTGGCCCGGGGAGCGGCTTGCAGCTGCCAGGCCACCGATCCTCGAGAGAGTGCCGCCCCGTCGGTCCTGCTCATGATCCTGCTGGGCCTAGGCCTGATCCGGATACGACGCCCTGGACGCGTCCGGTGAAATACTGCCATGGACATGAGCGCAGGAGGCGGCAGATGCGAGTTCTCGGGAACTGGAGCTTGGGATGTGCAGCGGCAAGGCCGGCGCGGGGAGCGATTGGAGTGCTGGGCACGCTGGGCACGCTGGGCACGCTGGGCACGCTGGGCACGCTGCTCCTGCTGATCTTGTTTAGCGGCGGCGACGGCGGTGGTGGTGCTGTGGCTTGGGCGTCGGGATACCATCCGCCGTTTGATAGGGCGGTGCAGGAGGCTCCGTGGATCCTGCACCACAGGGTGGTGAGTGAGCACGCTCCGCGAGTGGACCTGACTGACCTCCCCATGGGCTTGGATGTCCAGCTGGCCTCGCACCACCAAAAGTTCATTGTACTGGACCAGGAGCTGGCCTTTGTGGGCGGCATGAATTTCAACGTCAGCGACTGGGATTCCTCGGACCACCGGGTATTCGACCAGCGCCGCATGGAGTTCGACGCCAGCCAGTCCGACCGGGAGGATGTAATCGCCAAAACCGAGCGTCCCGATATCATCCCCCGCAAGGACTACATGATGCTGATCGTGGGACCGGCCGTACAGGACGTGGCCGAGGTCTTTCACATGCGCTGGAGCCACAACATCAGTGAGGGTGTGGAGTACGCCGAGCACGCGACAGACTTTGTGGTCGCCCGCGACCAGGCGCCGCAGCCCGACGGACTGCAGATCCAAATCACCACCACCCTGCCCGAGCCATTCTGGGAGCACTCCATTGCCGAAACCTGGTTCAATGCGGTGGCCCAGGCCCAGGAGTACATCTTCGTGGAGGACCAGTACTGGCGGCTGCCCATGGTGGTCGATGCGATCATCGAGCGCATGCAGCAGGTCCCTACCCTGCGCCTGCTGGTCGTTACCCTGCCGGTGAACGAGACAACGGATCCGGGCTGCGCCTGGACCCACACCACCCACCAGCAGCTGCTGGCCGCGTTCCCCAATCGCTACGCCACCTTCCAACTGCGGGCCTTCGACTACGTCATTGCCGACCGACTCGCGTGGAACGAGCGCGAGACCGAAGCCCGCTATGACGGCATCAGCGTGCACTCGAAAATGCTCATCGTGGACGACAAGTTCATGTCGGTGGGCTCGTGTAACAAAAACAACCGGGGCCTTGTCTTCGAAGGTGAGATGAACGTGGCCATCCTGGATCCGGTCTGGGTCCGCCAGCAACGGCGCCGGATCTTCGCAAACATCCTCCCGGCGACAGCGGCAGCCACCGATGATGTAGTCACCTGGTGGACCCAGTTTCAGCAAGCCGCAGACTACAACGACATCGTCTACGACAACTGGGACCAGGAAGGCTTCGACATCGACCTCGGTGACGACACCAATCCGGATCCCCTGCCCCTGTCCTGGCGGCCCGAGGGCTTTGTCCACACCCTGCAATTCCGCACGTTGAGCGACTGCCTCATCGAGGACATCGGCCCCGACATCTTCTAAAGCCTCCGGGCGACGCTGAAACCACTGCTCGAAACGCAGGGAACTGAACCTGCCCCTGTTGCCAATTAGCCGACCTCGTACTCGCCCTCGCTAACGCCCTCGCTAACGCCCTCGCTAACGGTTTGCACCACGTTACGAAATGTGCTGCCCCAGCGAGATATCCCAAGGGGCGCCCTCGACATCCGCTGGAGGACGGAGTAAGCCCTGGGTAGTCATGTCGCCCCGTCCCAGCCCCGACAGCCGCTCCGTCCAGCGCGCGGTGTTTTTCGTTGCCACGCTGTCTTCGTTCCTCGGCCCTTTCATGGGGTCGTCTGTGAACGTGACCCTGCCTTCCATGGGACACGAGCTGGCCATGACCGCCATCCTGCTCGGTTGGGTCAACATGGCCTACCTGCTGGCCGGGGCCGCGTTCGCCATCCCCTTCGGTCGCCTCGGTGACATCTACGGTCGCAAGAGGATCTTCATCGCCGGAGTAGCGACCTTCACCCTCGCCTCGGTTTCCGTCGCCACGGCCGGATCGGCCGGAGCCGTCATCCTGTCACGGGTGGTGCAGGGCTTTGGCGCCGCCATGATCTTCTCGACGGGCATGGCCATTCTCATCTCCGTGTTCCCCCCCCAGCAGCGGGGCCGGGTCCTGGGCATCAACATCGCCGCCGTGTACATCGGGCTCTCCTCGGGGCCCTTCGTGGGCGGCATCATCACCCAGCACCTCGGCTGGCGTTTCCTCTTCTGGCTGAACCTCCCCATCGGCCTGCTGCTGCTGCTGGTCATCCTGATCCTGATGAAGGGGGATTTCGCCGACGATCGGGAGGCCCGGTTCGATTTCGTCGGCGCCCTCCTCCTGGGACCCGCGCTACTGGCGACCATGTACGGGTTCTCCCAGGTGCCCGCCGCGCGCGGCTTCGGGCTGCTGGTCGGCGGGCTGGCGCTCCTGGCAGCATTCACTCTCCATGAGCTCCGGACCCCCGAACCGATCATCGACGTCCGGCTGTTTCGCCAAAACACCGTGTTCGCGCTGTCTAGCCTGGCGGCGCTGATCAACTATGCGGCGACCTTCGCTGTGGCCTTTCTGCTGAGCCTCTATCTGCAGAAGGTCAAACATCTGTCGCCCCAGGAGGCGGGGCTCGTGCTGGTGAGCCAGCCCATCGTGCAGGCGGTGCTGTCACCGATGGCCGGACGCCTGTCGGACCGCATCGAGTCACGAATCGTGGCCACGGCTGGCATGGGCGTCGTCCTGGTCGGGCTGATCCTGCTCAACTTCGTCGGCCTCGACACCTCGATCCCCTATGTCCTTGGCTGCCTCGCGCTCCTCGGCGTGGGCTTCGCGCTCTTTTCGTCCCCCAACACCAACGCCATCATGGGCTCGGTGGAGCGCCCCATGTATGGGGTCGCCAGCGCAGTGGTCAGCACCATGCGCCAGTTGGGCATGACGGTGTCGATGGGCCTCGTGATGATCGTCTTCGCGGCCTACCTCGGCCAGGCGGAGATCAGCAGTCGCAACCTCCCCGCCTTCGTGGCCAGCATGCGGACCGTCTTCACTGTCTGCGCGCTGCTGTGCTTCGCCGGCATCTTCGCCTCCCTCGCCCGAGGCAAGCTCAGGAGCGACGCGACCTCCGGACACCCAAAGTAGCTGATAGCGATGCCGCCCAGGAATGAGCCGATTCCAACGACCTGGCCTTACCCCAGTCTCGTTAGGTAGAACGGATTCGTAGGAAAGGGATCGGGGTGGCTTCTCTCCTCAGCCGGCGGACCGCTGCTCGGCTACTCGAAGACGCCCGTACCGTGGGTCTCGATGGTACCCGTCAAGGTGCAGGTGGCAGACTGGTTGATGCAGTGGCGGAGCTCAAAGCCCTGGAAGGTAGCGCGCACGATGCCCGCGGAGGCGTCGATGACGTCGATGGTGGCCGACCCGCTGGTGGGGACATTTCCATCCGAGCACCTGGCCCACGGCCCCAGACAGCCTACGGCGTGCCCCCGGTGCCCCCGGTGCCCCCGGTGCCCCCGGAAGACGAGTAAGGACCTTACGCGGTTGTCGGCGGCGCGGGCTGCTGGTCTGCGGGGAGCACCTGGCGGAAGTGGGCGTGTAGCTCCTCGAGGGCGTCGTCCATGCGCTCGATGGACCAGTGGCTCGTGTCCATGGGCGGGGCCACGTGCACCGGGATCTCCACGCCGTGGATGGTGAAGGTGCGCGCCTCCCAGCTCCGGTGGGCACCCACGATCACCACGGGCACCACCGGGAGCCCGGTCTGCACGGCGAGGTGGACGATGCCCTTCTTGAAGGCCTGGAGCCGGCCGTCCCTCGAGCGGGTGCCCTCGGGGAACATGTAGATGGACAGCCGGAGCTTCCGCACGAGGTCGGCGAAGCTGCGCAGGGAGGCCACGGCGCGTTCGCTGCGGCCCCGGTCGATCCAGAGGTGCCCGGACAGGAAGTAGATCCAGCCCAGAAAGGGGATGCGCAGGAGCTCCCGCTTGGCCACGCCCGCCGTGCCCATGGGCGCGAGGCCGATGGTGATGAAGATGTCGGTGGCCGAGGCGTGGTTGGACACGTAGATGGCCGGCCGGCGGGGATCGAGGTGCTCCCGGCCGCTGATGGGCGTGCGGCAGCCGCCCATCCACAAGAGGAAGGGGCCCACCAGATGCGCCGCCACGTTGCAGGTCCGGATCCGCAGGCCGCGGAAGGGCAGTAGCAGCAGGAGCAGGGTGCAGACGATCCCCGCGGTGACGGCCAGCACGGTCATTCCTATCACCAGCTTGAGCCAGCTTTTGATACGCTTCACGTTCCTCCCTTAG
>JAOZUO010000261.1:0-1538 GCA_029938605.1 Deltaproteobacteria bacterium
CTTAGTATTCCCAGGTGACCGTAGCTGGTGGTGTCCAGACTGTTGAGCAGAGCGGCGATCTGCCGATCCCCTGTGGTTTTTCCCCGCAGCATCAGGATCTGCGCCATGGCCTCTAACGCCTCCGATGCGTGGGCGTAGCGCGAGTCCCGGTCCCGGGCGAGCATTTTGGTGAGCAGCTCTTCAAGTACGGGCTCCAGGTCCGGCGCTGAGGGCAGGTCCGCCTGCTCCACCCTGTGCATGCTGTCCACCACGGACTGCCCCTTGAACGCCTGCCTGCCGGTCAGCAGCTCGAAAAGCACCGTCCCGAGGCTGAACAGATCGCTCCGGCCGTCGAGCTGCTCTCCGCGCACCTGTTCGGGGGACATGTAGTGCCACTTGCCTCGGGCGATGGTGTCTGTGTCCTCGTCTCCCACCAGGGTTTTGGCCACGCCAAAGTCGAGCAGCTTCACGCCTCCTGAGCGGCTTACCATGATGTTGCCCGGGCTCAGGTCCCGGTGCACCACCGGGTCTACGTGCCCCTGACGCCCGGCGACGCAAGCATGTACGAACTGCAGGGCGCGGGTGACTTCCATGGCGATGGCCAAGGCCACGTCCCATTCCATGGTCTGGCTGTTTTGGGCGAGACGAGCGAGGAGTGTGCTCAGATCCAAGCCGTCCACCAGCTCCATGACCATGAAGAGCTGGCCCTCGTGCATACCGAGCTCAAATACGGTGACGATGTTCGGGTGATCCAGCTCGCCGGTGATCCGCGCCTCGTTCACGAACAGGTCCACAATGGCAGGATTGGTCGACAGGTGACGATGCATCCGCTTGATCGCCACCTCCTTGGTGAACCCGTGCACTCCAGTCATGCGGGCCTGAAAGATCTCGGCCATACCCCCGGTGCCGATCTTTTGGTGGCAGAGAAACCGATCCACCTGGATCGTATCGTTTCCCACGGCCTATTTCCGTTTTTTCGGGGGCCGGGGGATCGACTTCGGTTTGTCGTTCGCGGCCTGAATTTGGGGCTCAGGTCGTTTCATCGCCTTGGCCTTTGGCTTGCCTTTCGGCTTGCCGAACAGGATCCCCCAGGGGGTCTCCGGCTCTGGCATGTCCGCGACCAGATCGTCGAAGGTATCGACCTCTTCCACCTTCTGAAGGTCTTGTTCGAAGAAAGCGATCTCGAGATCGGAGAAGGCGTCGACCTTTTTCATGGGAGGCGGGAGCTTGGGTCGGGCCACGGCCGGTGGATGGGGTTTGGGGGAATCAGGCGTTTTGTGCCCGGTGGATTCGAAGGTTTCACGCAGCTCGTAACGGACGGAAGCCGCCATGGAGGATCCCAGGGATGAGGCCTGGTCGCCGCCAGGGTTCTGCGTCGCCGCCTTGTCCGCCGCCGCTTTGTCCGCCATCGCCTTGTCCGCTGTCTTCTTGTCCGCTGCCTTCTTGTCCGCCGTCGCCTTGTCCGCCGTCGCCTTGTCCGCGGCCTTCTTGTCCGCTGCCTTCTTGTCCGCCGTCGCCTTGTCCGCTGCTGCCTTCTTGTCCGCTGCTTTCCTGTCCGC
>JAOZUO010000261.1:1638-7775 GCA_029938605.1 Deltaproteobacteria bacterium
GCCTTCTTGTCCGCGGCTGCCTTGTCCGCTGCCTTCTTGTCCGCGGCTGCCTTGTCCGCGGCTGCCTTGTCCGCGGCTGCCTTTTCTGCGGCTAGGAGATCCGGGTCGATGATGATGCTACCGCTGGCCGTGAGTGGCGGTTCTTGGTCCTGTTGCTGTTGAAGTTTGGACGAACTCATGACGGCTCCGCCGATCATGCCGGACGTAAACCTTGCCCCTGTGACGGCGGGCTTATCCGAGGTCGATGGCATATTCGGGGGCGTGGAAGTTGGCGACTGTGTCTTTTCCTTAGGGGGCAGGGTCAGCTTCGGTGCCCCGGTCACCTTGGGTTGTACGCTCTTATTCGTGGTGACAAAGGCCGCGGGCTGGAAGGGTCCGGGGGTCACCGCCTTTTTCGGCTCGTGGCTTGCGGCGCCATGGTCAACGGCGTCTTTCTTTTGTTTCTCTGGAAGCTCGACGAGGGGTCCGTCTGCCTGGTCCACAGCGTACACTGGTAGCGATTCGTCGTCGGAGACGTCGTCCACCTCGGCGGTGGGCAGCACCTCGGCGGTGGGCAGCACCTCGGCGGTGGGCAGTACCTCGGCGGTGGGCAGTACCTCGGCGGTGGGCTGCTTCTGGTCGGAGTGCAGCTCATCGAAGGTCGGTTGGACCGTGACCTCGTCCGTGTCCCCGTTGAAGGGCCCGGGGCTCGGCGCAGAGGCGGCCTCGGTCGACCCGGGTGAGGCCGCCACTACCGGAGTATTTTCTGCCGAGGCCGCGGCGGCCGGCTGCGCTATGGTGGACTCGGGGTCGTCGGGGTCAATGAGCTTGTTCGAATCATGCTGGTAGGTTTGCTCGATCTGGATGGAGGACTCACCCTTGGCGCCGAAGTCCACAGTCAGGGCCGCTGAGGCCCGCGCCTCAAAGTACTCAACGGCGGTAAAACTCTGGATGACACCCGACACCACCGGCGCGGCGTCTGGGTTGTCGGGGTGGATCTCCACCGCGGGCAGCTCGGGTTCGGGCTGTTTCCGGTGGGATTTCCATAGCTCGCCGGAGGCCTCGACCTTGGCCTCGGAGACGTCGGGCAGGGTCACGGCCAAGGCCGACGCAGGCATGCGCTCAAGGGGTTCCCCGCCACCGGTCACGGCTTTGGGGGCGGATCCGGCGGACGCCCCGTCCTTGGGGGCTGACGCCTTCGCCTTCGCCTCCGCCGCAGGTACCTTGGATGGCGGCTCGGTCGGGATCTCGGGCGCTACGTCTAGGTCCGACGCTGTTTTCACGATCTCGGAGTCGGTCTGAGAGGCTCCCCGCCTCTCCCTCCGTCGACCGCCTTTGGCTTTCTTTTTCCGTTTCCTTGCCAAACTGTGCCGTTTCCGCGAACTGGGCCCGACCGGATCGGGTGGGCTCTCTCTGACTTCAACCCACGACCGATGCCGGCGGGCGAGATTACCGCTGCACCGTATCAAAATATGCGTATATTTCCAACCCCATCAAGCCTGATCTTCCATCTCCTGTCGGACCTGCAGGAAGGCCGGCAGGGCTCGTTCGATGGTGTCAGCGCTTACGCAGTAGGCCAATCGGAGATGGCCGGGCCGCCCGAACCCTGATCCAGGCACTGTCAGGACGCGGTGTTTCATAAGGGCTTGAACAAAGGCCACGTCGTCGGCGATGGGGGATCGGGGGAAGAGGTAGAAGGCACCCTGGGGTCGCACACAATCGTACCCCGCCGCCGTGATCCCGTCGTAGAAGAGATCTCGTAGTTTCTGATAATTCCCCACGTCGACGGAGGCCTCTTGTAGAGATGCCACGGTCCGCTGCATGAGCGCTGGTGCGTTGACGAATCCCAGCACCCGGATCGTGAAGGCGCAGGCGTTGGTGAGCTCGCTGAGCGCTTCGCATTGGGGTCCCAGCACGATGTAGCCTATGCGTTCCCCGGGGATGGAGAGATCTTTCGCGTGGGAGGTGCAGAATATGGCGTCGGCGAAGATGCTCAGCACCGGCGGGGTGGTCACCCCGTCGAAGACCAGCCGGCGATAGGGCTCGTCTGCGATCACATAGACCGTGTGTCCGGTTTCCTGCCGATGGTCCTCGAGCATGGTTGCAAGTCGCTCAAGGGTTTCGGCGGGATAGATCACGCCGGTGGGGTTGTTGGGCGAGTTGAGGATGATGGCCTTGGTTCGTGGTCCCAGGGCCGCCCCGATGGCTTCCAGATCCAGCCCGAAGCTCTCGTCGGTCTCCACGATGTGGCAGTCGCCCCGGTGGTTGGATACATAGAAGAGGTATTCCACGAAATAGGGCGCCAGGATCACCACTTCGTCGCCGGGATCCAGGAGGGCTTTGAGCACCACGTTCAGGGCGCTGGCGGCGCCGGTGGTCATGATGACATGGTCGGCTGTGACCTCCACGCCCTGGTCAGCGGAGACGAAGCCGGCGATGGACTCGCGGACGGCCTCGAAGCCGACGTTGGGCATGTAGCGGTGCTGGCCGGGGGTTGGATCCTGTGCCACCTCAATCAGGCGCTTCTTGAACTCCGGTGGAGGTTCGACCACGGGGTTTCCGAGGGTGAAGTCGAACACCTGGTCGTCCCCAAACTGCCGTCTGAGCTCCATGCCCTGGGTGAACATGCGCCGGATCCAAGAGGCTTTCTCCATCTGATTGCTGATCTGCTGTGAAATGGCCATACGCGAATACTCTCCCTCGGATGTCTATCGGTTTGGCGGCGGATCCGTTCTTACCCACAGAGATGCATACTAAAGCCTCCTTCCGGAGACAAGCCCCGACGAGATCAGCAATATGAGATACAATAGGTACATCATGAGCGCCCGTCGGAATGACCCCTTCAACAACCCCTTCTGTCAGGCGCAGTCTCAATTGAAGGATCAGCAGGAGAAGTGGCATAACCAGCAGCGTGAGGCCGAGGTCGCCCGAGAGCGTGAGGCCGAGGTCGCCCGGGAGCGTGAGGCCGAGGTCGCCCGGGAGCCCGTGGATGAGGCCCGGTTCTTTTCCAACGCCATGGCCGGAGTTGAGCCCCTGAAGACCGATGATCGGGTGGTGCCCAGTAGTCGCCCCCATCGGGAGCCCCGCCCGGTGGAGGACGCCGACGTGGAGGCCTACGCCGCGCTGGCCGATCTGGTGGCCGGCCACGGGGACTTCGATATTTCCTATACGGTGGAGTACGTGGAGGGAGTGGCAAACGGTGTGGATCGGCGGTTGCTCAAGCGGCTCCGGCAGGGGGATTTCGCTCAGCAGGGTCACCTGGACCTGCACGGGTTCACCCGAAGCGAGGCCCGGACCGCCGTGGAGGAGTTCCTCTCCGAGAGTCGGGTGGGGCGCAAGCGGTGTGTCCTGCTTGTCCATGGGCGCGGGCTGAACTCCCCGGATCGGGTACCGGTGCTCAAAAACGCCCTGGTGAAGTGGCTCACCCGGAGCGTCCTGGCCAGGCACATTCTGGCCTTCACCACGGCCCGCCCCATGGACGGTGGGTCCGGGGCGCTGTACGTACTGCTCCGAAAGTAGTTTTACCGGAGCGTCAGCCACAAAATGATAACGTGAGCCTTGCTGCGAAAGTAACAAATCAAGCTCGGTCACAAACGCTTTTCCTGTTGACAGATCCACTCCCGACACCCGAAACTTACCGTGAACCGACAGAAGAAAACTGGACTGGCACAAGAAGGACCACCATGATTGGTTTGATCCACAAGTCCCATATCTACGTGCTCCCTTCCCTTCCCTTCCCTTCCCTCTAATCAAATCCACCGCCGTCGCCCCGGGCGACCGGATGTACCGAGACCACCGCAGCGTGGCAGTGGACGATTCCGTCGACCACACCCTAACCCCAAAACAGAATCTCAGCGGTCACTGAAAGGAGCTCCGATGACTTACAGGGTAACAGCAGCTGGATTGGTAGGTGTTTTTCTGGTCCTATCGGCGCTGCTCGCCGATGAGGCGCGTGCGCAGGCTCCGAGTCCAAACCTTGCGACTCCAGCCGAGCTGCAAGCCTATCGGGAGTGGGTGTGGTCACTGCCGACAAATCCCTTCCCTCCTCTTCCCCTGCCAACCGGGATGACGACATTTCGGTGGGACCAGGTCGAGGAGACCGACCCGAACAACCCCAGCGCAACTATCGTTGTGGACTACACCACACCGTCATATACCCAGACCGGGGGAACATGTTTCTTGTTCGCGGTCATCGGTGCGCTTGAGATTCGGGCGTCCATCGACTCAAACTTGTGGTGGAACTGGGGGAGTGAGACGCAGCGAGGAGTACGCCTCTCGATCCTGAACGGGTGGAATTGTAACCACCTGGTCGGAAGTGACTCAGGTTTTGCCGACGAAATGCTGCGCTGGTCCCAGTACCACGGCATACCGGAAGATTGTTTCGATCCTTACGCATTTCCACTCCCTGCGCACGGGCTGCTCTTCGAGGATCGGCCGCCTTGTCACAACTGCGACCAGTACCTTGGACCCCAGGCGACCATTCCTGCCACCTGCTCACCTTGGCAGCGCGCCGATAGCCAGGTCCTGTACTATCGCCACTCGGGTCCCGTTCCGGTAAACGTTGTGGGGGACAAGAGCCGGGCGGATTTGGAGAGACTCGTCGAGGCAATCTACGAGGGACCGGTCGTAGAGAATACGAACTGGGCCACAGGCGTAACCTATGATTGCATTCCGGGCCAATCTGGAATGGACTGTGTTGACTGTGAGGCAGATCGGACTGGTGGAGGAGGGCACGTTATCACCCTCATTGGTTTTGACATCACTGACACCAACGATTTTTTGCTGGTGCGAAACAGCCATGTCACCAATGAGGCTCCCTGGTGGATCAGCTACTCCGACTGGGCTGGGAAGTACGACCCTACAGAGCCCGAAGGCTGCGGAATAGGAACCGCCTCGGTCCAGCCCGGCACCTTCACCATGCCCGAGCCCATCCCCATGAACGACGTGGATGCGCCGCAGCTTGGCGACGATTTTCACCACGCCGTGGACAACTATCATCCCTATCTACGTATCTGCGAGCTGGATCCAGACGGCGACTCCGTGCATCTATTGGATGACAACTGTCGAAACGAATCCAATTCTGATCAACAGGACGACGACGGCGACGGTGTCGGAGACGTGTGTGATAATTGTCCGACCATGCCAAATTTCTATCAACTGGATCAGGACGACGATGGAATAGGAGACGCGTGTGAAGAGGACACAGACGGAGACGGTGTGCACAACGCCCACGACTGCGCCCCGTTGAATCGTTACGTGATGTTCGACCTCGACGATGATGATGTCTGTGAATATCCCGCAGGATTCTCACGATTCGTTTGTGAGTCGGAGTGTACCTCTCTGGCCGCGGTTCACCAGTGGGACAGCGCCGCGCTGGGCGAGTGCAACTTCAGGTGCGATCCGGCCAACGCCGACAACTGCGCCGACGACGTCGACAACCCCGTCACCACCGCGTGCCAGGACAGCAAAAACAGTGTACTGAGCGGTGGCGCACCCGACCCAGCCTGCATGGCCCTGTACGCCAACCCCGTCCAGGAGAATAGCGACGGGCTGGGCCAAGGAGATCGTTGCGAGTCTCGGGTACACAGTCTGGTCGTCTCCCAGCAGTGGGTGCCCACCATCGAGACCTGGGCGCTGTACCAGACCTGCCCCACGGATCTGGCGGATGTCTCCTTCCGCGCAAACTCCGCGAACCCCACCGGGGCGCGAATCATGGCCGGTACCTCCGTGGAGGCCTGCGTCTGCCAGGAACTCTTCGGTGCCGGTCTGGACGAGGATTGGGACGATCGCTGCAAGGATCTAGGCGGAGTCTGCGAGCAGACAATAAGACCCCCGTGGACCCCGATTCGGGACGAAACAGCATTCGCAGTCGGCAGCAACTTCCCGTACAGTGGCACCGAACCCGACCCCACCGTGAGAAACTTTTTGAACGGCTATATGATGGGTAGGGATCGAGACGTACCCTTCGAGCGAAGCGAGGACAACAACCTGCGGCAGTTCTCATGGAGCCTGGACGAGACCGTGACGTGGGTAGATCCGTTCGACCCCCAGGCGACTCCCGACGATCCCGAGCTTTTTCACACCCAGGCGGACCCGAAGCCCCTGAAGGTCCGGGTCACCTATCCCGATCGACTCGTGGGCCAGACCGGAGACTTCGG
>JAOZUO010000262.1 GCA_029938605.1 Deltaproteobacteria bacterium
TGATTTCATTGTAGCACAGGGAACGTACGGCAACCAGA
This sequence comes from Deltaproteobacteria bacterium, assembly GCA_029938605.1. Taxonomy (GTDB): domain Bacteria; phylum Myxococcota_A; class Polyangia; order HGW-17; family JAJRWW01; genus JAJRWW01. Next base: position 39 of record JAOZUO010000262.1, read on the forward strand.
GCGCACGATAGAGCGCCACGACAGAAAGGTCATCCGGAAATCCTCGATGACGGAGAGTCGAAAGGCTCCTTTTGTGGGCTTTTTCACTCAGCGCACAGGATCCGGCCCGACTGGCCATGGACTTGCTGTTTGCCCTCAACTATTTCCCTACCCGTTTCGCCGATCACCGCCGCCCCTATGCTTGCTGCCACGACCGTCGGCCACTGCTGGACCTCCCCTTGCGCGCCGAAGACTACGACGGCGTGGTGTTTCTCTACGAAAAAATGGGTGCTCAATCTTTTGGGGCGAGATTAAGGTGCATTTGATTGGGGAAGCCGGCCCATGGAGAGGGTGGTGTGGGGGGTGTAGCTGCGGCGTTGGGCGTTGTAGTACTCGTACACGCTGGAAGGAGGCGCGGTCACGCGCAGGGGCCGTTGGGCCCGGAGACGGTAGCGCAGGCGCAGGGTGGACCCGGCCGCCAGCTTGTTGACGTAGAGGTACAGGTGGCCCGGACGCACCTCGAAGCGGGAGATGAGCCGGCGCTTCACCAGGGATTCCAGGTCCCGGCGCGCCACCTTGAATCCGGCCGGTAGGCCGAGATCCAGCAGGGGGAGGCTCGCGGTTCTGCGGCCCGGATTTCGAAGGGTGACTCGTACCTGGGTTTGCCAGCGCCGGGATTGCCGGCGCCGGGTTTGTCCCCGTCGGGTTTGTCCCCGCCGGGTTCGTCCCCGCCGCTTGCTCGTTGTCGCCTTTTTGTATTGCACGTCCAGACGCAGCGGGCTTTGGGAGGACGCCGGGCGGCGGACCTTTCCGTAGGGCAGGTGGTAGGCGCCCCGTAGCTGGACCATGGGGCTGCCCCGACCTCGGAAGACCAGCCGGAGCTGATGGGTGGAGCCGGCCTTGAGGTGTGCGCCGAGGTCCACTCGCTGTACCAGGTCGGTGTTTTGGGCGGTGAGGCGCAGTCGGTGCACCAGCTTGTTGTCCAGTGTCACCTCGAGGGTCCCCCGGGCGTCGCTGCCCCCGCGCACGCGCTGCGCGGCCAGCAGGGCCTGCAGGGTCAGCACCGTGGCCTGGGTCGAGCCCCAGCCGCCCTGGGGGGCCTTGGCCGCCGCCAGATAGCGCAGCCCCCGTCGTGCCAGGGCGAGTCGCCCGCCGGTGCGCAACAGCAGCGCTGTGACCAGCGCCGTGGTCTCCACCGTAGCGGCCTTTCCCCCCGAGCCGGTGATGGTCTTCCCGGTGCCGAGATTCCAGTGGGACTGCCGACCCCGGTCCACGCGCAGCGCCACGAGGCGACGGACCAGCTGTCGTAGCTCCTTGGAGCCCGGACGTCTCACGGAGAGCAGTCGGCCCAGGAGCGCCAGGGTGTAGGGGCTCTTGATCTTCGGGGTCACACGCAACAGATAGGCCAGGGCTTTTACGAGTACTTTCTTTTGTCCCTTCCATTTCTTTCTGCGCTGGCCCCTGGCCAGGGCCCAGGCGATGTAGGCCGTAGCGCGATGACGGTCAGCCGGCGTGGCTTTTCCGTGGAAGAAGTAGCTCGGTACGGCGTTCCAGGAGCCGTCCGCCCGCTGCTCCCGGGCCAGATACTCCCGGGTACGAAGGATGAGCTTGGGGTCCACCGGGTGTACCGCGGACAGGTCCAGGAACTCGTGCAGGCCGTAGGCGGTGACCGTGGTGTCAGCGGGGGAGCTTCCGTACAACGAGAACCCTCCCTGGGAGACCTCATAGGTGACCAGCTTCTGGTAGCCCTCTGCCACCAGCTTGCGGGCGCGCTTCTGGAGACGGCCGGCGGAGCGTTTGCCCCGCAGGTGTTGCAGGATCATCACATTGGGGTAGGTCGTCGAGGAGTTCTGCTCAAAGCAGCCGTGGGGTCGGCGCAGCAGCGAGTCCAGGCCCTCCACTGTGGCCGCCAGGGGTCCGGGCGCTACCTGCACCGAAAGCGCCGCAGATCCCGCGATGGTGTTGCTCGGGACGGTGATTCGATGGTCCAGGGGTCGCTCCAGGTAGCGGGCCCTTGAGAAGACGACGCGATCTCCGCCCGGGCGTACGACCACCTGTCGCGTGGTCGCGTCGGCTACTCCGGTGCCGCGGGCCTGCACCGACAGGGGCCAGCGCCCCACCTGCCGGGCCTCGATGACGAAGTCCACCGAGGTGACGCGGTTGGGCCCCACGGCCACCGTCCGGGTGGGCGCGCCCGAGACCAGCCGATACCAGGGGGCCGGCTTCAAGGTCACCTGGATCCGGTCGGCGCGTCGCCGATGGTTGTGCACCGCCACCCCGACGGTGATCCGGTCGCCCAGGAGCCAGGTCGTCGGTGGTCTGATGCTAACAAAAAATGGGGTGAATACGCGGATTTTTCCCAGCACGGATCCGAAGCGGCCGTCGGCCGTGGAGGCCAGCGCGGACAGGTTCCAGGTGGTGATGCTGTCGGCCATATTGAGGGTGACTGTGGCCCTTCCCCGGGCGTCGGTGATCAGGGCCGGATTTATGTACAACGCCTCGGGGAAGTGACGCCGCGGCTTCTCGACTCGGTAGTAGCCCAGACCGAATCCCCTGCCTCCCAGCCCGAACCCTCCGCCTCCTCCGCCTCCTGCACCTCCGCCACCCAAGCCCAGTCCACCAAGTCCGCAGCTGACGTTGCTCTTGTTCTTGCGTCGAGGCGGTCGTACCCGGAAACGAATCTTCACGGTGATATCGTCGACGGTGGTCCGCTCCTGATCGAAGCCGGAGCTGTGTGCCCTGAGGGTGAACCACCGGTGCTTGCCCTCGGTGATCAGGAGACGGATCCGATTGCCCCAGGGATCCTCCACCTGCCTGGGCGTCAGCCGTTTCTCGTCCAACAGGTTCTGGAGCGTGACCTCGGGAAAACCACAGGATGTATACTCCTTGCGGAGCTGGAGTCGCGCGGCCCGTGAGATGCGCCAGGCCATCTTCCGAAGCACGGGCCGGGCCAGCCGGGCCGCCAGGAGTGAAAGCTTCTTGAGGTGGGCCGCGTCGCTGTTTCGGTTCAGGCTGTGACGAAAGGCGGGGGAGGCCGCGGCGAGCAGCACCGCGGTGGCCCGCTCCCGCCAACGAAAATCCGCGCCGCGGGTGGGGCCGAATACCAGCTTCTCGTCGTCAAAGGCGGGCACGGAGCCGGCGCCCAGGAGCAGGTCCCTCTCCAGGCGGAAGAAGACGCGGTATCGGCCGGGTTGCGTGCCGGCCAGCTCGGCCACGGCGGCGTCCACGATGCGGACGCCCAGGGCGGCCTGGACCGGCTGACCCGCGGCGTCTTTGACCTGGAAGCGTAGGGTGGCCCGGTCTCCGGGGCGATACACGGGCTTGTCAGCGGTCACCGTGACCTGGAGGTCGCCGGACTGCTGGACGTAGACCAGGCGGGTGTCTTGAATGGGGTTTCCCCGCTTGGGGATCACGTAGGCCGCCAGGAGCAGCAGACCGCGGCTGTCTTTGCCCAGCGGGATCTGGACCCGGCCCAGGCCCCGTCGGAGGGTGACCGCGTGGGTGGACAGGGTCTGCCCGGCCCGGATCACGTCGAGGTAGGCGACCCGCGCCGCGAACCCGGCGCGAATGGTGACCCCCATGGTCTGTCCCTCCCGGTACAGGCTACGTTCGGGACGCACCAGCAGCGCGGTGGACTTCGCCCCGGCCGCCAGGGTGATCACCTGTCGACCCGTGCGTCCCTGTGCGTCCTTGGCCGCGGCCAGGAGCCGGAGCGCACCCTGGGGTTTGAGCTTCAGGACACCCAACCCATGGCGGTCGGTCTTCACCACGCCCAGGGGGGTCATGGGCGCGATGGCATTTTTCAACACCACCCGCGCCGCCACCGGAGCCCCGTTGGGGAGCGACGTGGTGACGAAGATGCGCTGGGGGATCCCCGGGACCAGCTCTCCGCTCTCGGGCACCAGGGTAATTAAGATCGGGTGGCGTACGACGGGGGTGCTCGCCGTCGCGCGACGTACCTCACCACCGGGCTCCTTGACCCGGATCCGCAATTCCACCTTGCGGTTGACCCACGTCGAGCTCCGCACGGACGGACCTCCCTTCGGGATTTGAAACCGAAAGCGCATGGCCCCCCACCGGTTGGTGGTGCCATGCTGCACCACACGTCTGGTGGTACCGCTAGGCAGGATCGCATTGATTTCGATGGAGCCGCCGCGTACCGGCTTGCCGAAGACGTACCAGACGTACACCTCGCCGCTCACGGCCTCTCCGGGGCGAAAGTACGGCTTGTCGAGCTTGGTGCGGATACGGAAACCGGGCAGACGATAGGTGTACACCTTCACCGTTTTCTCGGTCGTGACGCTCCGGCGCCCGGACAAAAGGAGCCGGGCGCGGATGCGGTACCGGCCCTGGTTCACCTGATCTGCCAGTCGAAAGCGGGAATGGGCGATGCCGTAGCGGTCCGTGGGTTTGTTGCGTCGGAAGACCAGGTTGTTCTTCCCGTCGAACACCTCGAACACCACCTGGCGACCCGCCACCGCACCCCCCGCGGGGATCCTCATGGACAGCGTTCGCAGGTGCAGGGTCTGTCCCGGTTGATAGATGGGTTTGTCCGTAACCAGCAGCACCTTGGCCTTGCTGCCCACGCGGATGGTCTGTTTGAGCCTGCGCCGACCGGCGTGGGTCCGCGCCTCCAGATCGAGGGTCGCCTTCTTTCCAATGAGGGTGCTCGGAACTGCAAACACCACCCGCAGGGTGCCCCGTGGTCCGGTGACACCTCGGACCCGCTGGATCCGGGTCCGCGGTCCCCTGAGGCTGGCGGTGACCTTGGCTCCTTGGAACGGCCGGCCCGATCGCCGGTGCAGCACCAGGAGCCGCACGGCGGCCGGCGTACCGGTGATGAATTGGTCCTGGCCCAGGATGACCAGCTTGGGGCCGTCTAGCAGAACCCCCAGCCCGGTGGCCCAGCGTTGGCCGTTGCGATGGAGGTATTCGAAGTGGGCCACCGCCAGATCGGCCTGGTTCCAGCGCACCGTAAGCGGCAGGACCAGGCGGCCGACTCCCCGCTTCGTCCGGTGTTTTCCGAGGAGGGTCGTACCCTGGGCCAGCTGCTTGCCGGAGATGGTCTTGATCGTCACCCGAACCCGGGCCCCGCAGGCGGTGGTACACACGTAGGGCAGCTTCAGCCGAAGGCGCCCCCGCTTCAGATAGGCCTCGAAGTTTTTCTTGTCAAAGGTGATTCCAACAAACGGATCCTTCGATGGTGACCTGGGTGTCCGCGCCTCGGCTCCCGGGGAGTACCAGCCGGCCGTCAGGACCACGCCCACTGCACAGAGGATGAATCGTTGCATCTTCACCGGTCCTATCTTGAGGTGAACCTTGAGAAGCTGAGACACGCCCCGCCACGAATTGTTCCCGAATATCAGCTCAATGTGTACTGCGCGGAAGGAGATGCCCCTCCGTTGAGGCTGGAGGCCGAAGAGGGCTCGCGCTACTGTTTCGTGAACACTGCCCCGGTGGTCGGGATGCCCGTGCTGCCTCCCGGGTAGCGGAAGTCAGTGATGTCCATTGTGAGCACGTCGCTGTTGACCGTGTAGTCCAGAGACTCCCCGATTCCAGTCCCATCCTCCGTGGGCACTATCCTGATCCACAATTCGATCTCGTGGGTGGTGGTGTCGATGTCGTAGAAACCGACGATCTCGCTCGTGCTCTCACTCAAGGCCGACGCGTCGCAGGTGTAAACCTCATAGATGCCAACGAACTGTGTCTGTTCAAAAAATCCGAAGTCGGTGAACTCGGCGATCCCCGAAACAAGGCCATATCCATTCGGATGCATGCCGCAGGCGTTCGTCATGGTGAAGGGAGGATCCGAGCCTTCGGGATCCTGGGTAATTGACGTGACGTCGTACACCCCGACGACCTCGTGCTGTACCGGCGTGTAGCGAGTGAGCTCCAGTATTTCGGGGCCCTCATAGCCCTGATTGCGTACGTCGTTCTCGTCCAAATCCAGGACGAGCCCGGTGGCGTCATAAGTGTATAGGTACACGCCGACCTCGCCACTTCCGCCGGCTGGATCGATCACGAACTTGTTGGCGGCGGTCTCCAGGGTGATACTAGCTGTCTTCAGCATCATGCCGTCCAGAACACCGTCCGCCACGAGCCCCAGGCGGAAGTCGCCAGTGCCCGTGGTGGCGTCCGTGGCGTCGATGGAGTAGGTGCCCCGGATCATGGCCAGCGTCCCGCCGTAATTCGCAAGCGTTCGTGTGAACGTGTCACCGTCAACCAGTGCCGAAGTGATCTGGTACATCCCCGCCATGTCCACCAGGGTGGGATCGTTGGTGTTGGTGTTGGTGTTCGTATTGTCGTTCGTGTTCTCGTTGCCGTTGTCGTTCGTGTTCTCGTTGTCGTTCGCGTTCGCGTTTGCGTTCGCGTTCGCGTTCGCGTTCTGGTTGGCGTTGTTGTCGTTGGTGTCTCCGTCGTCGTCGCCGCAGGCAACGACGCCCAGGGCCAAGAAAAGACTCAACAAAGGTATCTGGATCCCGCGCATGAAAGTACCTCCTTTAGATGTAGGTTGTTGCACCAACCCAAACGCTTTCCCGTCGCACGGATTGGACTCTGCCCAACCGGTATTACCTAACAGTCTACACTAGGCCGAATACGACCGAACAGGCCAGTAAAAAAGTTCACGAGTCCTTAATAAACACTCGGGATATTTGCGCGAACCATCATCGATATCGCGAAAGTTGAAACGCTAACTCCGTCCTTGTACAGAACCGGCGCAGGACAAACCCAATCAGGTAATTGCGCAGGTAATGATACTATTCCGGTATGCGATTTGTAAGTATGGCGGTTGTGGTGTTGGTGGTCAGTGGGTGCGACGCGCGGGTGGCGGAGGTGCGCGTCTCGGAGGTTCGCGTCTCGGAGGTTCGCGTGGCGGAGGTGCGCGCCTCGGAGGTGTGCGACTTGGGCGGAGGGTTGAGCGGAGGTCTGGGCGGAGGCCTAGGCGGAGGCCTAGGCGCGGCAGTGACCGGCTCTCCCCTGCGTCAGGGACGCTGGGCCTTGGCCGACGGCTCCACTTTGGTGCTGAGGCCTGGCGGCGTGCTGGTGCGGGAGGCGGGGGGAACTGATCGGCCTGTATCCACCTACGTGCTCGGCCTACCAGCCGTGGCGACTGATGGACGACGAATCGTCTTCAGCCACCGGATGTCACCCCAAAGTGAGCTCGTGGCAACGGCCCTCACCCAAGTGGGCTGGAGCCCCCTGCGTGTGCTGTGGGCCAGGGGACAACCCGATCGCCCCGCCCTGAGCCCCGACGGCGAGCGCGTGGTGTTCGTGGCGGGGAACCGGGGCGTGGCCGGGCTGTGAGTCATCGGTTTCGACGCCACCGGCTCCGCGGCCCTTACCAACGGCGGGCTGGTCCTGCGCAATCGCGCCCCGGGGCAGGCGCCGGCGGGGTTCGTGCCCGTGCCCCATCGTGGCCCCCCCGAGGTGCTCGGCGACCGGGTGCGTTGGGAGGCGCCCGATGGCTGGCACGAGGTGGTGCTGCCATGAAAAACTCGAAATACACCGTCATGACCGTCATGACCGTCATGGCCATCATGGTCGCGCTGCTTCTGTGGACCACCGCCGACGCCTAGGCCCAGCAGTATCGCTTTCCCACCTCCCTGGTGGACTATCCGAACTTCTACCCCACCTCGTATTTCGACCACGGTGGGCAGGACAGGGACTGTCAGAGCTTCACCTATACCAACCACCGGGGAAGCGACTATGGCGTGGGCAGCTGGGCCGGCATGG
>JAOZUO010000263.1 GCA_029938605.1 Deltaproteobacteria bacterium
TCTTGAATGTATAAACATATCGATGTGCTGTGTCGAGTTTCGAGAACTGGCTCCAACTCATGGTCCCACACAATTGAATAACCCTAATTTAACAAGTAATCTACATTGTCAATGGTCGGGTCAGGAATAGAAATAGAAACAGGGTAGGACCCGCAGTCGTTTCTCGTGTGATTGAATCTCCAAGCTGAGGGCGTTCGATATGGCATCGCGCAAGGACTCCGAAAAGAGAGTCTTCCAGACTTCACAGTTTCGTCGTGCAACCCTGCTTGACGATGACCGGTTGGGCCTCGCGACGGGGATCTCCGGAGTCGAGTCCCTGGACAAGGTGATCTGGCCGGAGCCCCTGGGACACCTACTTCCACCGGAGGAGTGGGCGCCAGTGGAACCGGAGAGCACACCGGCCCCGGTGTCTTCGGAAGATGATGAGGACTCGCGTTCGACCATGGCTCCAGTGGGTTCCGAGACGCCGACCTTGACCGACTCCATGCAATCGGACGTGTTGGTGGACGGTCGCTACCGGGTGCTCGATCAGCTCGGATCCGGGGGGATGGCGCGCATCCTCAAGGTACGCCACGTGGAGCTCGGCCGTGACTTTGCCTTGAAGATCATCCGCCCCGGCAAGGTAGAAGACCGCCGCTTCCGTAGGATCCTACTGCGGGAAGCCCGTATCATCAGCCAGCTTGAGCACCCCAACATCGTCGGGGTGACCGACTTCGGAGCGGATCCCAACTTCGGCGTGTTTATTGTGATGGAGTACCTCAAGGGCCAGACGCTCTACGAGCGGGTACTAGAAGAGCAGCGCCTCCGGTTGCCCCTGGCGCTGGATATCATGCTGCAGACCGCCGAGGCCCTACGATACATGCACGATGAGAACATCGTGCACCGCGATCTCAAGGCCGAGAACATCTTTCTGTGTAGGCCCCCCAAGGGACAACGGCAGCTCCCGGTGGTGAAGATCATCGACTTCGGCCTTTCGGGACCTGACGCTAAGGCCACCTTCAAGGCGTCCTCGGGCGTCGTGGGGACGCCGGTCTACATGGCGCCGGAGCAGCTTCGGGGCATGGCGCCCAGGGCGAGCATGGACATCTACGCCATGGGGGTCCTGCTGTACGAGCTGCTCACCGGACGCCCTCCCTTTGTGGGCAAGCTCGACGAGATCATCACCGCGCACCTGTTGGACCCGCCCCCTCCGCCTTCCGGTTTTCTGCCCGAGCCGCTTGACGGTGCAGTGGAGAGGCTGATCCTGAAGGCGCTGAGCAAGAGCCCCGAGGATCGCCAGGGATCCATGCGCGAGCTGGTCTATGAGCTGCGTACGCTCATGGATATGCTCGGCCTTGGGCGCGGTCGTGGAAACCGGCGGCGCAAGGCGGACCAGGGGCTAGTCCGGGACGTAGGCAGGGACGTCTCGCCGGAGCAGTTGGTCTTCGAGGCCACCGAGACCCCGCTGTTTCTGGTGGATGCCGAAGGCGTGATCCTCACCGCCAACCAGGCCATGGCGCGGTTCATGCGGGTGCCGGCCAGGTCCCTCCGCGGGACGTCGCTGGTCGAGAGCCGTCTCACGGAGTTCTACCCGGAGCTGGAGGCGGACCTGCGCGATTGTATCCAGACGCAGAAGCGGTCCCGGCGTCTGGTCACGATCCCCCGGGATCCGGAGCCCGACGCGCAGATCATTGTGTGGCTCTCGCCGGTGAAGCAGGGTGAGGACGAGGTGTCCGGAGTCAGTGGCCTCGTGGTGCCTTTCCTGTGTAATCAGGCCGACAGTCCGTAGAGCCCACCGGGCCCATTTACGCCGTCCCTGCGTTGGAGTCGTTCGGGGAGTGGAAGTACTCGCTCGACTCGGCCAGCTCGGTGACCTCGGACAGGAGCATCTTCAGCCGCTGCTGGGCCGTGGATACGGGAATGCAGTCGTCACAGTTGGTGTCATCACAGGGTTGGTGGGCAAACAACCAGAACTGTACGGTCCCGGCGAGCATTCCGGCGGCCACCTCCCAGGGATCCGCCTCTCCATCGCGGTCCCCGTACTCGTTGGCCACCTCCACCACCGCGTCGGCCACCTCGTCGAATACCGCCCCGGCTTCGCTGTTTCTGTTTGACATGAGATCAATGCTCCTCGAACCTAAGAGGCTCGTAGTCCGGCGATCCGGAAAAAGGGATTGTGGGTTATCGAGGGAAGTATTTGCACGGATCGGGCTGCGTCAAGGTGGGCGTTGATCGATTGATGGACCCGCGCTAGGCTTTGGCCCATGTCCAGACCCTGGCTGATGTGGCTCTTGGTGGTGTTTGGGGTCCCCGAAGCCGGGTGCGGGCGGCCCGAGGTCCAACCCCGGGATCCGTCGGTGCTCGTGCGCGCCTGCGAGCGGGCACGGCGAATGTGTACTCCCCAGAACTGGATGAAGTGCTCCAGTGATCGGGAGTCGTGCTACCGCTTGGGGCTGTGGCACGAGACCGGCTACCTCGGACGGGTGAAAAAGGATCCGGCCCGGTCACGACGCCTCTGGGGCGAGATGTGCGATCGGGTGGAGGTAGGGTCCTGCGCGGCGCTGTGCCGCAGGTTCAAGGTGGCCCGGCGCTGCGTGGACCTGAAGCTACTGGCCCTCAGCGGGCAGGGGACGCCCATGGCCCGGGCGGGGCGGCCCATTCCAAAGAGCCGGATCCTGGCGTCCTACGTTCCGGACTTCACCCATGCCTGCCGTCGGGGCGACCTCGTGGCGTGCATCGTGCTTGGCGTGCGGTTTGACCCGCTGCGGTCCATTACCAGCCGTCGGCTGGGCAACTGCTATGACGACAAGCAGCGTTGCTTCACCCGGGCCTGTCGTGTGGGGGCACCCCTGGCCTGCGCGGTGCTCTGTCACCTGGGGAGCAAGGAGCGCTGTGTGGATCTCGCGGTGCTTGCGCTGAGGAACCACGGCATGAGGTCGCCCATGTTCAAGGAGGCCGAGCGGCTTCTGGAGAAGCTGTGCCGGGTCGACCACCTCCGGGCCTGCGCCGTGCTCGGTGTGGAGCTGCTCAAGGGTATGCCGCTGCTCCCGGATCGCTCCCGGGGTGTGAAGCTCCTGCAGCTGGCTTGCCAGGGCGGCTACGAGCGCGCCTGCGTCCTGCTACGTCGTCTACCGAGCACCTCTCGCTGATACACGCCGTCCAGTCTTTGATTAATTGGCCACGATTGGGCATTGTCGGGTCCTAAGGCCCTAACCACGGACCGGAGGATTCCATGCGTACGCGAGCTTTTCTTCTTTTGACGGCTGCCTCGGTGCTGGCCTTGGCCCTGGCAATCGCGGGCTGTAAGCAGAAGTCGGCGCAGAAGGGGGCTGAAACCAAGTCCGCGGACATGGGGTCCATGGAGCGGCCCATGGGGCCCATGGTGAACGCCATGCGTCCGGCCGGCAAAACGGCGGCGCGACCGGGTACGGTCCAGCCGAAGTCCAAGGGGCTCATGGCCCGGAAGGACGCCGTGATTTTAGCCCGGAAATTTGTGGATCTCCTGCGCGCGGAGAACTGGAAGGAGGCCCGGGCCCTGTACGCGCCGAAGATGCGTAAGACCTTCAAGGAGCCCGCGCTCAAGAAGGTATGGGAAAAGCTGGTCTCTCAGTTCGGCAAGTTTGAGAAGTTCGACAAGGGTGTGTGGATCCTCCCCAAGGGCGACCTGGCCTTCGTGTTTCTGCCGTGCTGGTGGCAAAAGGGTAAGTTCGACCTCATCATCCCCATCCGGTCCACCCTGGGCGTGGCTGGGATTCGCTTGCGGTTCCACGAGCACCACGGGGAGTTTCCGGCGCCGTCCTATGCCGACCAGAGCAAGTTCGACGAGCGACAGGTCACCGTGGGCAAGGGGACGGAATGGGAGCTGCCGGGAACCCTGACCGCCCCAAAGAGCGCGAAGACCGTTCCGGCGGTGGTCGTGGTGCACGGATCCGGCCCCCAGGACCGCGACCTCACCTTTGGCCCCAACAAACCCTACCGGGACCTCGCCTGGGGCCTGGCCAGCCGAGGCATCGCCGTGCTGCGTTACGATAAGCGCACCAAGGTGCACGCCAAGCGCATGCTGAAGCTCAAAAAGAAGCTCACGCACATGCAGGAGTACGTGACCGATGCCCTCGCCGCGGTGAAGCTCCTGGAGTCCATGAAGACCTTCAGCCCGATCACTGTCATCGGTCACAGTGACGGGGGATACACGGTGCCGCTCATCGTGAGCCTCTCGGGCGGCAAGGTGGCCGGGGGCGTCCTGCTCGCGGCGCCTTCTCGCCAGCTCTATGAGAACTACCTGGAGCAGATCCTCTTCCTGGCGAAGGTGCGTAAGGTGGCGGATCAGCCCGCGGTGAAGGCCCATGTCGCCGCCCTGAAGAAGGCCATCCAGAAGGCGAAGGACCCCCAGCTCTCGGCGGCCACGCCCAATCGTGAGCTCCCCATGGGCGCTTCAGCGGAGTACTGGTTGGCCCGTCGGGCGTACAAGCACAAGGAGATCGCCAGGGCGCTCAAGGGACCCCTGTTGGTGCTCAACGGCAAGCGGGACTACCAGGTGACGGCCACGGACTTCAACGGCTGGAAGGCGGCGCTACGGGGCAAGGGGAACGCTTTCTTCCGCATGTACCCCAAGCTGAACCACTTCTTGATCACGGGCCAAGGCGCGCCCAACCCGCGGGAGTACTACAAACCGGCACACATGGACGTCAGGGTCATCGATGACATCGCGCACTTCGTACTGAAGCAGCGGCTCAAGTAGTAGCGCCGAGCTACACCAGGGCCGGTTTCCGTCGGCCCTGGTGGGCCCAGCTCCCGGTCGAGGAAAAAGAGGACGGCCACGCCGGGAATTGAATCATCCTCCAGACCCGATAGCGGTCCAGAGTTTTCTGTCTTCCAAAATCGTAACTGGAAACCGCGGTCCTCGCAAGGGACATTTCTCCGCATCCCAGTTTTTTGTGAGGGATCCCGGGCAAGTGCGTAACGCCGTTCAAGTATCCAGAATGGTATTCTGGGTTGACCGGCATGGCCCGAAGGGGTTTCACTGGGCGGACTATGAGTGACGACACCAAGCGCTTGGATCCGGAGAAATCCTTCCACATGACGCCCGACGAGTTTCGGCGATGGGGGCACCAGACCGTGGACTGGATCGCCGGGTACATGGAGCGGGTAGGGGACTTGCCCGTGAGGTCCCAGGTGGCCCCGGGGGAGATTCGGGCGCGGCTGCCGGCTTCGCCCCCCCAGCAGGGCGAGTCCTTTGACGTCATGCTGCGGGATGTGGACGAGCACCTGCTGGACGGGATTACCCATTGGCAGTCGCCTGACTTCTTCGCCTACTTCCCCGCCAACGCCTCGGGGCCGTCCATTCTAGGAGAGCTCCTGTCCGCGGGTCTGGGGGTTCAAGGCATGCTCTGGGCCACGAGCCCCGCCTGTACGGAGCTCGAGACGCTGGTGATGGATTGGTTGGTGGAGATGCTGGGCCTGCCCCAGACCTTTTTGTCCACGTCCACCGGCGGCGGGGTGATCCAGGATACCGCATCCAGCGCGGCTCTCTGCGCCCTCATCGCGGCTCGGGAGCGGACGACGGGATTTCTCACCGACAAGCGCGGTTGCCAGCAGGACAGCGAGGGCCAAGGGACGTTGGTGGCGTATACATCCACCCAGGCCCACTCCTCCATTGAAAAGGCGGTGCGTATCGCCGGTCTGGGCCAGCAGAATCTGCGGCTCATCGAGGTGGACGAGAACTACGCCATGCGTCCGGCGGCGTTGGAGGCGGCCATCCGCCGGGATCGGCAAGCCGGGCGGAGACCGTGCTTTGTGAGCGCCACCATAGGGACCACCTCGTCCCACGGTCTGGACCCCATTGGGACCATAGGTGAGATATGTCGTCACCTGGGGGTCTGGCTTCACGTGGACGCCGCCATGGCGGGCACCGCGGCCCTGTGTCCCGAGCACCGAAAGATGCACGATGGGCTGGAGCTCGCAGATAGCTACTGCTTCAACCCCCACAAGTGGATGTTCACCAACTTCGACTGCGACGCCTTCTGGGTGGCGGACCGTGGGGCCTTGATAAAGGCGCTCAGCGTGTTACCCGAGTACCTGCGGAACGAGGCCACGGAAAGCGGCGCGGTGCTCGACTACCGGGACTGGCAGATTCCCCTGGGGCGACGGTTTCGAGCGCTGAAGCTGTGGTTCGTTATTCGACACTACGGCGTAGCCGGCCTTCGCCATCACGTCCGCCAGCACATTGGCCTGGCGCGACGTTTCGCCGGCTGGGTGGCCCAGTCCGAGGACTTTGAGCTCGCCGCGCCCGTTCCGCTGAACCTCGTCTGTTTCCGCCACCTGGGCGGTGACGCTTTCAACCAGCGTCTCTTGGACCTCCTGAACAACTCCGGCGACCTGTACCTCACCCACACCAAGCTCGGCGGTCTCCTCACTCTCCGCCTCTCCATCGGCCAGACCCACACCACCGCTGAACACGTACAGCGTGCCTGGCGCAACATCGAATCTACGGCGAAGGCCATGGCGAAGGATTTGAAGCCCTGTGAGTAAATCCGTCCCGCGCCGTCCGGAATTCGCAGATAGATCGCTGTCTCGTTATGCGATCCGCTTGCCACGGGCGTGTGGTCTTGGCGTATCTTCGAAGACTTCGATAATGTGGTAGATGCAGGTGATTCGCTGGGTCCCGTCACCGCTGTGAATGAAGTCGTGGACCGTGTTGACGTAGTCGACGACGAGGCGTTCGATTTGTGTCAAGCGCGGGTCTTTGGGGTGAAGGAGCTGAGGGATAGTGCGTAGCTCGAAGGTTGGATAGGCCAGAAACGATGCCGAAGCAACGGGGTTGGCGAGCATGTTCAAGAAGGTATGCGTGAAGAACGTAGGGTGAGAAAAGAGCTCGAGGGAGATCTGTTTGCGCCGATCAAAGAGGCTGGGATCGCTATATAGCTTGGCGAGCAGACGGATTTTCTCGAGGAGCTGTCTCATTTGAGCGCCGGGTTTCCCAGAGCCACCGTGGCTGGCCTCGATCGTGCGGTGCGCCGTCTTAAGTTGGGTAATGGTCGCTGAGAGCTTGTCCTCACGGGGCAAGAATCCCATCCCTTTGTAGGCTGTGTTCAATGAAATGGCGGAGTCGCGGGGAGGTCCACCATAGGTGGCGACGCACGCGTTGTGCGGGCCAGCGAGGTCTTTTTGCGAAAAGCCATACCGAGCGAGGCGTGCCAAGCGCTCCTTACGTTCGGTGAGGCTCCAGTGCACGAAAGCGTTGGGCAGATCGACGAGGGGGAGGTCGCGCCAGCGTCCGTCGAGACGCGCTCGCATCACGCCCTTGGCGGCGCGTGAAGCGTCAACGGTGTCATGATGAAAATAGTCGCTTTTCCAAATGCCTTCGACGTCGAGCGGTGAACGGATTGCTGTGGCGCGATCCCCTTCGGGGGGATCGTCGCGAGAAGAGCAGGCCGCGAGACCGCTGGCGCCTAGCGCACCGATGGCACCCATGGCGCTCGCTTCGAGAAATCGGCGTCGCCCTGTTACTGGTTGCGGCATTGAGGGAGGTGTCTGGACGTCGGAATCGTGCGTTTGGTCGTCGGGAGGAGACGTCTGCGAGTCCGGAATGTTTGTCATGAGATCATTCTTGCAGATGACGCTCGAATGAGAAAGGTACGCTCTCACGCTCCGTGCGCAGGAAAAAAGACCGGCATTGCGGTTAAGGGTCCGCGAATGGATAACTCAGTCGCCCTGGCCGCCGATCCATCCCGCTGGGCGGCGTCGCTCGTCGGTT
>JAOZUO010000124.1:0-2678 GCA_029938605.1 Deltaproteobacteria bacterium
GTTATGGGGAGCGCCCTGGTTTTGGGCTGCTCCGAGGGTCCCAAGAAGAACGGGGCGGCCTGCGACGAGACTACGGTGTGTGACAACATCTGTTTGCTCGGCATGCCCGACGGGATGTGTACCTCCATTTGCACCGTCTTGCCGTGTGGCAAGAACGAGGAGTGCACCTGGATCGCCGGCGACAACTACTGCCTTCCGACCTGTGATCAGGACGAAAATTGCCGTACGGGCTATGCGTGCGTGCTCGGTGTGTGCCGCCCGCCCGGTGGCGTGGGCGTGGAATGCGAAGAGGACACAGACTGCGTGAGCGGACTTTGCGCCTCCGGTCTGTGCTCGGCGGACTGCACCACCCATGAGGACTGCCCCGATACGCTGTACTGCGGTGACTCGGGCGAAGGCGATGGCAGCATGGTTTGCCTGGCGGATGACTGCTCGAGCGGTGTCTGTCTGCGGTGGTGCTTGGGTCACGAGGACTGCGCCGAGGGGACCTACTGCGTGGAGACCGAGTCCGATGGCCTGCGCTGCGCCATCACGCCGGCCGACGACGGCCCGGGCACTTTGGGGCATAGTTGCGCTGAGGAGTCCTGCACCTCGCCAAATGTGTGCATCTCGCGGTTCGACGGGGACATGGATGCCTACTGCACCCGGGAGTGTGCGGTCACCACCGACTGCGCGCCCGGTTTTGTGTGCCAGGCCGACGCTTCGGGAACGGACCGATGCCTGAAGCGCAACTTCTGTGACGTTTGCCTGTTCGACGGCCAGTGTGGCTACGCCAACGAGAAATGCGTGTCGGCGGATCCCGCGGTGTCGTCCGGGGCGGCCTACTGCTCGACCACCTGCGATTTCGACGCGAACGATCCCGGTTGTCCGCCGGACTCCGAGTGCCTGGAGGCCAGCTTCTGCGTGGAGAGCAGCACCTGGGTGACCGACTGCGCTGACTGCAGCGGTACCTGCGGCCCCATAGGCGCCGCGGTGCACCAGTGCTTCCATGTCGCTGGTTCCTGTACGGTCGGTGGCGGTAGCTGCACCTCGTGTACGAGCACCTCTGACTGCACCTCGGGCCTGTGCGTAGATGTCATCGGCTTGCAGTTCTTTGGCGAGAGCAACCGCATCTGTACAGAGCCTTGCGTAGGCGGCCTGTGCCCGGATGGATTCTTCTGCTACCCGGTGGAAGGCGAAGACGATCAGTGCTTCCCGCGGTCCGGCGAGTGTAGCGAGACCAGCGATGGCGGCGAGCAGTGCGACTACTGCAACTGGTATGCGGATGGAATCTTCAACCCCTTCAGGGGCTGCGAGACCGGGCTCTGCGTAGAGTACGGATCCACGGATCGTTGTATGAACCAGTGCGATACGGGCATGGACCCATGCCCCACCGGCACCACCTGCCAGGTGGAGGATTTCTACGGCGAGAACTGGAACCTGTGCGTGCCCGACAGCGGCACCTGCACGGGATTTTAACCTGCTCGGAGTTCCAGTTACCCCTGGATTTTAGCTACCCCTGGATTTTAGTTACTCCTGACAGTTTCCGCAGTAGTAGGTTGACCGTTGCGCCTGGACGGTGCGTTGCACCGCCTCGCCACAGCGCGGGCAGGGGGTGTCCTGTTGGCCGTATACGGCGAGCTGCTCGCGAAAGGTGCCGCGCACATGGCGTCCGGCCTCGATGGCGTAGAAGGTCGTGCCGGCGGCCTCGATGGCCCGCGCCAGCACTTGGCGGGTGGCCTGGTGTAGCCGCTTGATTTCGCTGGTGTCCAGGCTTTGGGCGGCGCGATCCGGGCCGATGCGTGCGGCGAAGAGGATCTCCGAGGCGTAGATATTGCCCAGGCCCACCAGGCGGTCTTGTCGCAGGAGCCAGGGCTTGATGGGCTGGCGGCTGGGGGTGAGCAATTGGCGTAGGGCCGCGATGGTGAAGCCGTCGGTGGTGGGGTCGATGCCCGCCGGCTCGATGAGGGCCAGGTCCTTTTGCTCCAGCAGCCGGAGCCTGCCGAAGCGCCGTAGGTCCTGGTACAGCAACAGCCCCCGCCCCCGCCCCCGCCCCCGCTCCCGTCCCCGCCCCCGTCCCCGCCCCCGTCCCCGGTCCAGGTCCATGCGGACCCTCAAGTGGGGGAGCGGATCGGGCAACGTGGGTGCCCAGAGCAGGAGCCCCGTCATGCGCAGGTGCACCGCCAGGTAGCGGTCCACTGTGCGTCGACGTGGGCGCAGCAGGTCCAGCACGCACTGCTTGCCCACGCGACGCACCCCGGCGATACGGTGGCCCACAAGCTGCGTCAGGTTGGCGTCCTGTTTCTCGTCGAGCACCTGCACGCTCAGGATCCTGCTCCCTGTGGTGTGGGTGGCCAGACGGCGGGCCATGGTTTCGACTTCGGGTAGCTCGGGCACTGCTTGCTCCTGTATCCAGCTTGTGTATCATTGTCTCTTCACAAGCCCAATCATAGCAAGCGAGGAGGCATAGCCCCGATGCCGCTGAAAACGTTACGTATCTATGGCGCGTTGAATATCGGCGTGGCCTGCCTGTATCTGGTCTTTTTCATCTACGTGGTGCCGCCTTACTCTTCGGCCCTGCGTTGGGGCTTTGGGCTGCTCAGCCTGGCGATGATCTTCACGGGGTTCGGGCAGATCTTCGCCCAGCGGTGGAGCCGGCTCTTCGGCATCATCCTGGGCTTTGTGCTGATTGGTCTGTG
>JAOZUO010000124.1:2778-11917 GCA_029938605.1 Deltaproteobacteria bacterium
AGCGGTGGAGCCGGCTCTTCGGCATCATCCTGGGCTTTGTGCTGATTGGTCTGTGCTTCACCATCACGGCTATGCTTCTGGCAGCGGCGGCTTACCTCAAGGGAGTGTATGGCGCCTTTGGCCAGGGAGCCACCTACGCTACGTTTGTGGGTATCGCCATGGTGGTGCCGTACTTCGGGCTGCCGGGGGCCTTTGGGGTCTATGGCATGTTCCGCCGGGACGTGCGGGAGTACTTCGCCCAATGACCACCGCGCAGACCACCGCGCAGACTATCGCGCAGAGCTCCTCGCAGAGTGGTTCGCAATCCTCCCTGGGCCCGGGCCGCGTGGCTGTTGCTTGGCGCCAGGTGCGTCGCCACCCGGTGGCTGCGTCGGCAACCGGCGCGGTGCTGGTCCTGCTGGCGATCTACTTCGGGGTCTACTGGTGGGCCTACATGCCGGCCCACGAGCGGCTCGGCGCCCCGGCGCGAGCCGAGGCCATGGGGCTGCTTCAAGCGGCACGAGACACCCAGGCCGCGTTGCCCGCGACTCCTGGACAGGCAGCGCTCAAGCGAAAGGTGCGCGGGCCGATCTTTGTGCGGTTGCATCTGCGAGGCAAGGTTCCGTTTGAGTATCGAAGCGGCTCCCCCGTGGTGATTTGGGACGCCCTCGGAGCGGCGGCAAAGAAGCTGCGGGCCAGCGAAAGCGTTACCGCTCTGTCTGCGGCCGACCGGCGTCTCTCCCGGTTCAAGATCGACATCGGCCACGGTCGGGGCCCCATCGTTACGGCGCCGGAGATCCTCTTCGCCATCTCCCTGGTGCCCGGCGTGGACGGTATGGGCGTGCGAGTGGGGGGCAAGACCGCCTACCTGGATCCTGACGAGTCCCTGCGACGGGGGCTGGTGACGGGCTACCAGCCCTTCAAGTTCGTCAGGGAGTTCAAGGCCGGCATGCACATCCCCGCGGTGGACGAGTACCTCGGCCGGCAGCTCGGCATGTGGGAAGATGGGCGCTTTGCCAAGGCGTCCAAGACCTATTTTCGTTTCCGCACCGAGGGGTTCGTGGAGGCGCCCTGGGTGGACGGAAAGCGTGACCCCGTGCTGCCGGTTTATCGCGGTAACACCCCGCCGCCGAAGTTCAACCGCCAGGCGGTAATCAACGCCTGCGTGGCCGGTGGCAACTACATCTTGCGGCAACTCATGCAGAGGCGCGCGCCCGTGAAAATGCGCATCGCCGTGAAACAGGGGAGTCGTCCCAAGCTACACGCTCATATTCTGGGGCACGGCTGGCGGCTGCGCACCCAGCGCAGGCGTCTCGGACTCGGCCAGTTCAAGTACATCTACTACCCGCTGACTGACAACTACGACGTGGGTGGCTACAGCCTTCCGCGGCACGCTGGAACAACCTATGCACTGGCGCTGCTCTACGGCAAGCTCAAGGGTCGTCCCGGGGTCTCCGATGAGCAGATCAAGAAGTTTGGCGACGGCGCTCGCATGGCCATTCGCTATCTGGCCAACATGGTGCGCAGGGGCCAGTGTCGGAACGACGAGCGCAACTACGTGTGCGTCTCGAGGGGCTCGCACACCGACCTGGGCTCTTCGGCCCTGCCCCTGGTGGCCATCATGGAGTACCAGCGGCAGACGGGTGACAAGCAGTACGAGGATCTGGGGCGCCAGTTGGCCAACTTCCTGGTGTACATGCAAAAGGGCGACGGCGAGTTCTGTCATCGGTATGACGTTGAGGGTGGGCGGAGGCTCTGCAAGGAGAAGCTACTGTACTACTCCGGGGAGGCGGCCTTGGCCCTGGCCCTGGCGTACGATCAGCTCCGGGACGAGCGGTATATGAAGGCCACCCGCAAGGCGCTGGACTACCTGACGGGGGAGAACTACTGGCCCCTGACGTTGAAGTTCCTCTTCGGGGAGGATCACTGGACCTGCATCGCCGCCGAGGCTGCCTGGCCGCACATCAAGCGAGAGCACTACGCGCGGTTTTGTTATGAGTTCGCCTCCTTCCAGCGGCGGCAGCAGTTCTTCGCCCGGGAGAAAGGCGTCTTCGACTACGAGGGCGGATACGGTATCACGCCATTTTTTCCGCCGCACTTGACCCCGGCGGGGAGTCGCACCGAGGCCATGGTCTCGGCCTTCGACCTGAGCCGGCACCGCGGCGAGACGCAGCGGGTCATCGGGTCCCAGATCGTCCGCGCCTTCAAGTACATCGTGCGCCACCAGGTGCGCTTGGAAAACAGCTACCTCTTCGTCAAGCCGCGCTACTCCATCGGCGCCATCCGAAAGAGCCCCATCAAGTACGACGTGCGTATCGACTACGTGCAGCACACCATCGCCGCCATGGTGCGGGCGCTGGATCTAGTACCTAAGTAGCTAGAAAATATAGCCGAAGTTGAAGTGCATGCGGCCGGTGGGGTCGGTGCCCGGGCCGGGTTGGAAGGGGATGGCGTACTCGATGGAGATGAAGCCCACCGGGGTGACCACCCGCAGGGCGGCACCGATGGAGGTCTTCCAGTCGTCGGGTTTCATACGGTGCAGGGCGTTGGTGAGGGAGCCGGCGTCGAAGAAGAGCACGCCGAGGATGGGCATGCCGAAGAGGATGGATTTTTCCCAGATGGGGAACTGCAGCTCCAGGTTCATGATCATGCGGATGTTGGCGCCCTGGGGTTTGACCCGGTACACCATGGGCTGACCGAAGGGTGCCACACCCGTCTCGAGGACCTCGGTCTTGAGCCGATCCTCCTCGTAGCCGCGTACGGTGGTGTCGCCACCGGCGAAGAACCGCTCGGTCTTGGGCAGCATGGTGCTGGCGCCGAAGGGGATCCCGTGATCGTAGCGCAGGCCCAGGGCGATGACGATCCCCGCGGGCAGGGGCAGCAGCCCCTGGCCGGAGAAGTGCACGTGCAAAAAATCCGACGAGGGCAGGGGGTAGGCGAGGTAGCGCGACGCCACCCGCACCGCGCCGGTGAGCTTGAACCCCTTGCGTGGCACCAGAGGGTTGTCTCGCTTGTCCCAGATCACCGTGGGGCCGAGGGAGATGGTGTTGGTGAACTTGTCCACCCGATCGTTCTCGTCGGCGCCTGCGGCTACGCGGAGCAGCTCCTCCTGTCGCCGCACGCGCTTGATCTGGTAGCGCATGAACCACTGCAGCTCCTTGGTGACCCGGTGCAGCAGGGTCACCGAGCCGCCGAAGGTCAGCAGCTCGCCGAGCCGCTCGGTGTCCTCCCGCCGAACGAAGCCCGTCAGGTCGAAGGTGAGTCGGCTGCCGAAGAAGCGCGGATCTTTGTAGGTGACGCGTCCGGACTGGATCTCGGCGCCCACCTCGCCTTTGATCTCCAGCTCCTTGCCCCAGCCGAAGAGGTTGCGGTTTCGGTAGGCTAGCGAGAAGAAGTAGAGGTTGTCGGTGGACAGCCCCACGCCGAACTCCAGCGCTCCGTGGTCGTCGAAGCGTTCGGTGATCTTGACGACCACGTGCACTGGACTCTCCCGGCTGCGCAGGCCGATGAACTCGATGCGCGTTGCACGGAAGATACCCAAGCTGCGTAGGTTGCTGCGGGCGACTTCCACCTTCTTGAGGGAGAACACGTCGCCGGTCTTGAACTTGAGCTCCCGCAGAATGATGGACCGTGAGGTCTTAAAGTTGCCGCGGATGAAGATCTCTCCGAACCGGACGCGCTTGCCCAGCTTGAACTCGTATTTGATCTCGATGTAGGCGCGCTTTTCGGCGGCGGCGGACTCGCGGCCCCGGAGCACGGTGCCCTTGATGAGACAGTAGGGGTAGCCCTGGTTGGCGAAGAATCGCTTGAGCCGCTCGAGGTCCGTCGTGAATCGTTTTCGGGTGAAGTGGGTGCCCGGCTTGAGCCGCGCGACTTTTTGCAGCGCCTTGCTCATGCGGTTCGGGTGGCCGGACATGGTGACGTGTTCCATGACGTAGCGCTGACCCTCGATGATGTCGAAGCGCACGTGGATGTATCCGCGTTTTTTATGCAGTTGCCCGACCGTATCGAGGGCGAGCACGCCCAGGTGACCGAAGGCGTCGGGTTGGGTGGCCACAGCCCCCCTGACCTTGACGTCGAGGTAGCCCTTGGCGCGGTAGTGATTGGCGATGCGTTTGACGTCCTGACGGAGCTGGCGGTCCGTCACGAAGCCTCCGCTCCCCAGACCGATGGTGCCCAGGCGTGGAAACACCTTCGTCTTGATCACGCGTCGTAGCTTGGCGTCGCTGACCTTTTTGTTGTCGTAGAATGTGGTGGAAGCCACGCGGAGCTGGGGCCCCTCTTCGATGAGGAACTCGATGCGTAGCTCGGTGGGAGAAATCCGCTCCCAGCGCGGGGTCACCGAAGCCTGGAAGAAACCATTGGCTTGGTACTTTCGTTGGATGGCGCGGGCGGACTGGCGGATTTCGTAGGCGTCGTAGGAGCCCTCGTCAAAAAAGGTGAGCGATTTGCGTAGGTCGCTGGCAGACAGCCGCTTGCGTCCAATGAACTTAACCTCGATCCGCTTGTTCTCGCGGACGGTGAGGTTGATGTCTACGCGCTTTCGCTTGTGGTCCAGGCTTGTGCGGAGGTTGAAGTCGTGGCGCAAGCGGACGCCGGGGTAGCCCTTTTTGTGATAGAGCTTCGCCAGCGTCTTGAGGTCCTTTTTGAACCGTGTGGTGGTGAAAGCGCGCTTCCACCACAGGATACGGTGCTCGAAGACCCTGCGGATTTGCGCGGCGGACAGGGCCCGGTTGCCATGGACCCGCAGTCGACCGAGCCGGTAGAGCCGCCCCTTTTTGAGCGTGATGAGCAGGTTCACCACCCCCGGCCGCCGGGTCTTCTCCACGGTGATGGCCAGGTCGCTCTGGAAGTACCCTTCCTTGCGCAGAAACTCCTGGATGCGGCGCTTCTGGCGAGCGAACTCCGCCTGACGTACTGTCAGCGTCACGTCCTTACTTTTCCCTTTGCTCGGGGTCTTGCGCTTGATGTCGTCGCCCTTGGAGCGGGGCGGCAGGCGAGCGCCGGGCCGATAGCGCACCCGTCGTAGGATCTCGTCCTCGAACAGCGGCCAGTTGTGGCGCACGTAGACGTGGCGTACGTGCTCCAGGGGCGAGATCTTCACCAGGATGTTCACCTTGCTGCCGAGCCGTTCCTCGGTGACCTCGGTGAAGTAGCCCAGACGGTTCAATCGTGCCCGAAGGAAGGTGAGCTTGCAAAGATCGAACGGGTCCCCCTCCTTGATGGGGATGAGCATTCGAAGCTGCGTGCGCTTGTCGACCAGCTTGCCCTTCAGGCTCACGGTACCGAAGCGGCTGTCGGGATCCACGAACTGCGACCGCGTCTGGGCGTTGTAGCAGTCCGGCTCCACGTCACCGGACGAGGGCGGTCGCTGGCGTGCGGCCTGGGCCTTAGGCCTGGGCGCGGCGGTGGGCCTTGGCGCGGCGGTGGGCCTGGGCGCGGCGGTGGGCCTGGGGGCCGTGGCGGGCCTGGGCACCGTGGCGGGCCTGGGCGCCGTGGTGGGCCGGCGTGGGGGAGGGGGCTCCCGGCGGGCTGCCGGCTGTCCGGCGCCTGACGCGGCATTCAAACAGGTCAGGGCAACAATCGCCAGTGGTCGGAGGAACTTGCGCATCGCAGCGGTCAGTCTACCAAAGTCCTGGGCGATGGCCAGAACCATAGGCCAGAACCATAGGCCAGAACCATAGGCCAGAACCATAGGCCAAAACCGTTTTTGCTGTATAACCTGAGGCGTGCGTTATGTCTGAACCCATTATTCACGCCCAGGGATTGGCGCGGCGTTACGGTCGGGGGGACCAGGCGGTCCAGGCCCTTCGCGGGATCGATTTGACGGTGTCGCCGGGGGAGGTGTTTGGTTTTTTGGGGCCTAACGGTGCGGGAAAGACCACCTCCATTCGGATGCTCACGGGGCAGCTTTCGCCCACGTCGGGGAGCGCTCGGGTGGCGGGGTGCGATGTGGTGCGGGACCGGCGGGAGCTGCACCGGCGTATTGGGGTGGTATTCGATACCCCGAATCTCTACGATCAACTGAGCGGGAGGCAGAATCTGGCCTTCTTCGCGGATCTATACCGCGCGGCTCGGAGCCGCATCGCTCCGCTGCTCGAGCGCGTGGGGCTCACCGGGGCGGCGGATCGGAAGTTCAAGACCTACTCCAAGGGCATGAAGCAGCGGTTGATTTTGGCCCGGGCCCTTCTGCCCGAGCCCCAGGTGTTGTTTCTGGATGAGCCCACCTCCGGTCTGGATCCGGCGTCGGCCAAGTCCGTGCGGGCGCTCATTCAGGATGTCCGCGACCTGGGGACCACCGTGTTTTTGACGACGCACCTGATGGAGCTGGCGGATCACGTCTGCGATCGACTCGCGATCCTGCACGACGGCCGGGTGGTGGCCGAGGACACGGTGCGGGGACTCAAGCGTCAGGGAGTGGCCCCGCAGCTCGTGGTGCGGCGGCGCGACGTGGCGGAGCCGGAGGTGCTGATCCTGTCGGCGGAGGGGACTCCCGAACGCATGGCGGAGCTGCTTCGGGGGGGGGATGTGGAGGAGATCGCCACGAAGGAGCCCACGTTGGAGGACGTGTTTTTGCGGTTGACCGGGAGCAGCCTGAGATGAGTTCGAACAAGACACCGGCGACTCCCACGAGGCCTCCGCCAGGGAAGAAGGGGGGCCCCCTGGGCAATCTCTGGGTGCTGCTGCGCAAGGAGCTGAACGTGGGGCTGCGCTCGGTGAGCCTGTACCTTCTGGTGGGCGTGCCGTTGTTGGTCTCCCTGGTGATGCGGGCCATCCTGTCCGGGGAGGGCCACAAGCCCCCCAAGGTAGCCATCGTGGGGCAGGACAAGCCGGCTTTGGCGAGGATCGTCAAGGAATTCGACCGGGCGGGGCGGTCGCCCATGCGCTTGGTGGACGTGAAGAACGAGCCCGAAGGGCGGCGGCTGTTGGCCAAGGGCAAGCTGCAGGGGTTGTTGGTGCTCGCCCCCGGTTTCGACGCGCAGCTGGCGGCCGGTGGACAGCCCTCCGCGACGCTGTATTTCGACGAGACCGGAGGGGTGTCCGCCTTCTCGCTGCGGACCGTGGTGCGGGAGCTGCTGCGCATCCAGGCCCATCAGAAGGAGCCCGCTCGTCTGCAGGTGCGCGGCATTCGAGGCATCACTCCCTGGCAGGCCATGCTGCCGGGTTGGGTGGTGATGGTGCTGCTGTCGGCCATCACCATGATGCCGTCGTCCATCACCGCTGAGCGTCAGGCCAAAACCCTGCAGGCGGTACTGGTTACGCCTATCCGGCTGTGGGAGTTCGTGGTGGGAAAGGGGCTGTACGGGGTGGCCATCGGCACCGTGGGCGGGATCGTGGTGCTCGCGGCCAACGGGTCCCTCCAGGGCAACTTGCCCCTGGTGCTGGTGTTCCTGTTGCTCGGCGCGGCGGTGGCTACGCTCATCGGGCTGCTCATTGGGTTGCTTGTGGAATCCCCCCAGGGGGCCTCGGGGGTAGCCACGGCCCTGTATATCCCGCTGTTGTGGGGGGCTTTTTTTTCGGATCTCTCCGGCGCCGTGGGGATGGCAAGTCGCGCCACGCCCAGCTACTACGTGGCCCAGGGGTTGAATCGGGCGCTGTACTCCGGCGCCAGCTTCGGAGGGGAGTGGCGGGGACTGGCCGTGCTGGTGGGGCTCTGCGCGGTGCTGCTCATGGCGGCCATGTGGGGGGTGCGTCGGGCGGAGGAGCGAGTGTAGGACATTGTCCTTGCTCCCCTTTGTCCTTGCTCCCCTTGTGGAACAGGAACAGAATAGTGAGCTTGGTGCGAGAATGCTGAACGACCTATGACCACACGCCGCGATTTCTTGACGATCACCGCCGCAGTCCTGGGTGAGGCGGGCCTTCAGAGCTGCTGTCCCACCTGCCCCACGGGGCCAGGGGTGCGGGCCGCGGAAATGCAGAAGTACTGCGAGACGTCGGTCCATACAGATCCGTTGTGGGGCGCCGCCCTCCGCAAGCAGTTCCAGAGCCTGGAGTGCATGATCGGTGCGTTAAACGCGGTTCCCCAGTTTCAGAAGGTGCTGGGGCCCGACGTTAAGACGCGCTTCCTCAAGCTCAATAAGGAGCTGGTCTCCTACAGCTACAGTCGGACCATCGCCGAGTCCTGGCGGCTCTTTTACGAGCTCACCTCGCGGGTACATGAGTACAAGAACGCCCAGTCCCGCAAGACGAAGATCCCGGTGCTCGCCTACAACGGGCACCAGCACGCGGCGCGCATGTGGATCGATGAGTCCCGGCATCGCAAGCTGGGTCCGCTGGTGCACTTCGACACCCACGACGACATGCGAGGGCTCAACCGCCCCGACCGTGTCCTCAAGGCCGTGAAGATGGTTCGCGCTGGAGGCAAGACTCGTCAAAAGGGGCTCTCCAAGCTCATCGCGGGGGTGCATGATCACGCCACGCCGGTGTCGGGGGGCGTGCTTGGCGTCGACTTCACGGACGTGGTCTGGTGTTTCCCCTACTGGGCCTACGCCTCGGAGTTCGGGCGGCGGCCCATGTTCTACGCGAACGTGCCCGACAAAAAGAGCTCCTACGGCACCTTCCGACTGCTGCACGACAAGGGCGAGGACCGCGGCCGGTTGCTGCCCACCTACTCCACCATGCCCTGGCTGGAGACGTCCACCGTCAAGGACACCGGCCTCAAGAAGATGACCCACCGCCGGCCCTTCCGTATGAGCTTGATCAAGACCTACCCCACCAACGGTGTGCTCCGAGAGAATGAGCGGTGGGAGGCGCTCCTGCGGGCCGTCCCGGCGGGGCCCTTCGTGCTGGACATCGACTGCGACTATTTCATGTCCATCGACTCCAACTCCGGGTTTCATCGCAACCCCGACACCAAGCGTAGCGGATCCCGAAAGCGTCAGCTCGCGGTGGACGAGTACGAGGCGCGGCTCAAGAAGGCTCAGAACCTGGTCGACCGCCGCATGCGTAGCTTCGGGCGCCTCATCGTCAAGCTCCGCGACCGCAAGCGGATCCCCTCTATTGTCACCATCGCCGATTCCACGTACATGCCCTTCGCTTCCACGTTGGCGGGCAAGGGCTACTGGGAGTACACCCCCTACGAGTTCGCCGCGTACATCCATTGGAAACTGCGCAAGATGCTCGCCGATACCTACAAGAGCTACGGAATCGGCGCCGGGGT
>JAOZUO010000124.1:12017-25464 GCA_029938605.1 Deltaproteobacteria bacterium
AACTGCGCAAGATGCTCGCCGATACCTACAAGAGCTACGGAATCGGCGCCGGGGTATAAGGTATATGACGAAGCGGCTCATTGACGGCCATCATCGATCGAGTTGTCCATTCGCGGACCCTAAAGGTCCATGACGAAGCGGCTCATTGACGGCGACTCCTACCTCCGGGTGGTGCTCGATACCATGCCTTCGGCGGTTTTTGTCATGGACCACCAATTCCGGCTCCTAGACACCAACCGCGCGGCGGATGACCTGCTCGATAGCTCCACCGACCACATCCTTGGCCAGCTGAGTGGAGACGTGTTGCAGTGCCTGAACGCCGTGCGTTCCGAGAAGGGTTGCGGCAGCTCCGCCAAGTGCGCTGAGTGTATCATCCGGCGCTCCGTTCGAGCGGCAGAGCAGGGAACGTCGGCGAAACGGCAGATGATGTCTATGCTCTTAGAGCAGCATGGGCGGGTGCGGGACGTGTCGTTTTTGATCACCGCGGCGCCGCTTACCTATGAGGGGAAGAACCTCGCCCTGGTCGTGTTCGAGGATGTCACCGAGCTCGTGGAGCTTCGGCGGCTTCTGCCCATGTGCTCGTACTGTCGCAAGGTACGGGACGACGGTGATTTCTGGCAGGATGTGGAGCAGTACCTGAGCAAGTACACCGGGGTCGCCTTCTCCCACGGCGTGTGCCCCGACTGCTTGCAGGAGCACTTCCCCGACCTCGCTGACGAGGTCCTCGCGCTGGCCAAGGATCGCAAGGAAGACGAGTCCGACTAGCGTCGGCGACGTCGTAGGCGGATCAGCACCAGACCCCAGAGCAGCATCAGCATCAGCGGCAGCGTCCCTGGGTTCCCTGTGGCGGTGCACCCGCAGCCCCGGTGGGGGTCGTCATCGGTGGAGTCGGCGGTGGCGTCGCCGTCGATGCCGCCGTCGGGCGTCGGGGCGTCGGTGGAGGTGGACGCGCTTACGATCTGCTCGGAGTCCGGACAGTTCTGGTGTAGCACGGCCACATAGTAGGTCTCCCCGGGCTGCAGCGGCGGATCGGAGAGTATGTCCAAGGTGACCGATACGTCGGTTCCCTCGAACTCACCGAACTCGTGGTCGTACTGCTGCGGGTAGACCACCGACAGGCCCATGCCCGTCGGCTGCACAATGTACTCGATGGGGGTGTCGCGTCGCAGCAGGATGCGGGTGAGCAGCCGGTCGTCCGGGGATTGCCGGAGCCGCACGGTGAGCTGCTGGGCGTCGGCCGGAACGTGGATGCTGTACTGGAAGGCTCCCGGGAGCCAGATGCCGAGGACCCGCACGGACTCGCATTCGCTGTTTACCACGGTAGCGAGCCAGTCGAAGCCAAAGGGGTGGGTGGTCTGGGCGACCCCGTTGTCCAGAGGTAGATTTCGTCCGCATTGGGTCATGCCCCGGGCGTCGAGCACCTGGGCTACGGCCTCTGTCTGGGTCTGGGTCAGGTCGCCGTCACCCTGCATGGCCGCGGCGGTGTCGTTCAGGGCGGCGGCGAAGTCCTCGAAGGTGGCCAGGGACGAAAGCATCGTCAGCGCGCCGAATATCAGCCCGTCCGCGAGATTCGAGGCGCCGAGGGTCTGGCGGATCTCCCAGGTGACCCCGCCGATGATGCGGCCGTCCTCGTGGGGCTCGCCGAAGACATCGTCGGGGCAGACGAAGTCGTTGACCAGGTCGCGCGCCCCCGACGCCATGGCGTACTCTCCGGTGGTGGATTCGTCCATGACGGTGGAGGAGAAGTAGTCGGCCAGTCCCTCGTGGATGCCGCCGGGGGCGAAGTGCATGCCATGGGTGTCAAAGAGCGCATCCATGTAGCCCATCTGGGTAAGCTCATCGATCACGAAGTGGGTGAACTCGTGGTACACCACGTCCCCGTCGAGGCCGTAGTCCACGCTGGTTCCCTGGCCAAAGAAGAGGCCGTGGAGCACCGTGGTGATGGGCGTGGAGAAAGCGTTGTTGTACGGTTGCCCCGGCCCCTCGCCGTAGTTGGCCACCACCATCATGTCCCGAAAGGGCGTGTGGCCGTGGATGTCCCGGAAGTAGCTGTCGATGCGGTCCAGGTGGTAGTAGAGGTTCACTTCGGTGAAAGGATCGTCGAAGATGACGCCGTCCGGATGCTCGGGGTAGAAGAATCCCGTGGAGTCCGAGGTCGCCAGTTGATCCAGCTCCAGCGTGGGGAAGTCATTCACGCTACCGGAGACGTAGTGGTAGACTGCTCCGGCGCGGCCCTCCAGGGTGGTCCCGTCTCCGGTGAGGTTTCCCAGCTCGAGCACCTCGGGGACGGGCGTGGCGACGGGGTTGGCGCGGTAGACCCGACCCGGTGCCTGGCGCGCCAGGGAGAAGCTCCGGAGAGGCTCGCCGTTGATGGCGTCGATGAAGGTGCGCACGCGGCCCGTGGTGAGGTTTCCGTCCACCCGCCAGACGAGGAGTCCCCGGCGGTTGTTGTCCAGAATGCCGAGCTGCATGTCGGGGCTACCCAACCGATCTCGCGCCCAGAGGCCCGCGGCTGTACCATGGGCCTGGTCGGCGGTGATCGTGTGGTGCCCGACGACGTCCAGTCCCCGGGCCGCGAAGTTGACTACCGTACGGACGCGACCCTGCCGGTCCAGGCGCACGAGGGCACCCCGCCCGAACACGGGTAGACCTTCGTATTCCTGGTCGAAGCGCACCACGTGATGTCCACGCCAGGTCAGCACCCGCGACGCCGCCCAGAGCTGTACTCCGTCGAGGTCGAGGACATGGGCCCGCGTCCTAAGATACGACGCGGCATGGGAGGTCACGGGACCGGCGGAGGTGGGGCCGGCCAGGCGCGTGAACCATCTTGCGCCGCGCCTGGTAGCCTGGGCCGGGGTCGTACACTGTAGGACCAGTCCTGCGGCCAAAATAATGCTTAGGTAGTTGGGACGACTCATGGTGATCGGACCTTTCTACGTTTCGGGCAAAGATATCACAATTGTACTTTGGTCCTGCCCCCTTTACGATGCGATGGACTCATGAAGAGTGGATGGAAACAGCGTTTGGCGGCCGGGGCGCTTCGGGTGAGGAGTCGGGGCGCGGCGGTGGCCAGTTGGGCTCGTCGAGAGCCGCCCCGGGCTTTCGCGCTCGTGGTGGCGCTCGTGGTGTGCGCGGTCTCGTGCCACTGGTTCTTTGCGTTCACCCACGCCCGGGGACCCACGGCCGAACCCTCCACGGACGGGCGGTACTATTACGTCTACCTGCCTTCCATGGTCATTGATCGTGATCTGGACCTGGCCAATCAGTACCGGGTCGTGGGCAACTTCTTCCACTATCCCAAGACCGCCACCGGGCGCATGGGGAACGTCTTCAGCATCGGTCCCGCCATCTACGCCCTGCCCACCTACCTGGTCGCGCATGGGCTCGCGCGGCTGCGGGGGGAGCGCGCCGACGGTACCTCCAAGACGGAAAAAGCGGGCGCCATGTTCGCCTCGGTGCTGTTTTCCCTGGGAGCCTTGCTCTTTGCCTACCTCCTGGTGCGGCGTCGACTCGGAGACCGGTTTGCCACGGTCGGGGTGGTGCTGCTGTTGGCCGCGGGGGGGCCGTTGGTCTACTACGCCATTCGACAGCCGGGGTACAGTCACCCCTTCGCCGCCTTCTGGGTGGCCTGGTTGGTGGACGCCTGGGACCGGACCTTCGACGGTGGCGACCAGCCCCGGAGGGTCCGGACCTGGATCGGGCTGGGGGCGCTGTTGGGGTTGGCCGCCCTGGCGCGGACCCAGCTCGTGCTGTGGGGGGCGCTGTATCTCCTGGCTGTCGGAGACGATTTTCGCCGGGCCCACCGCGGCGCCTTCGGACCGGGGCGACGTTGGCTCAAAGCCCTGCTTCTCGTCGCACCGCGCTGGGGCGCCGGAGCCGGGGCGGCGCTGCTGGCCTTCGGACCCCAGATGATCGTCTGGAAGGTGATCTACGGAGATTTCCTTCTGGTCCCGCAGGGGGGGGCGTTCATGCGCTGGACCGAGCCCGCCTGGCACGAGGTGCTCTTCTCGGCGCGCAACGGGCTGTTGGTCTGGGCGCCGCTGTACGCCGTGGCCGCCTTGGGCCTCCTCGCCGCCCTACGCCGCCACCCCCGCCTCGCGGGCGGTCTGCTGGTCGGAGTCGCCCTCCAGATCTGGACCAACGGCGCTGTTTGGGACTGGTGGGCGGGGGTTGCCTTTGGCGCTCGGCGCTTCGATTCGGTCTTTGTGGCCTTCGTCTTTGGGCTGGGGTTTGTGTTGGTGCGCCCCACCTGGCAGAGCCACCCAGTTTGGCGCTGGCCCCTGAGTACCCATTTTCCCCGGCTCTGGCGCCTGGCTCGTACCTGCGTCGTGGTGGGCGCCTTCCTCTTCGCTGCCGGTCTGAGCTGGGCCAACCTCACCTACGCCGCGAAGATGGACTGCACCAGGGTTCGGGGCCACCACCGAGGCCCCGCCGCACGGATCCTCCGCCGGGAGATAGGGGGCACCCGCGGTCGCCTGGCGGCCTGGGCTTCTGACCTGTCCAGCCTCCCTGCGCGCGCAGTGTTCGCTTGGCATTTCGGCGCGCGGCTCGACGCCTACGATCACGTGGTGGGCAAGCACCTGCTCAACGAGCGTTATCCCTGGCCGCCCCACCGGCGTCGTGGTGGGCGGGTCGCCACCCTCCGGCTCGTGCACCCCAAAGCGCCGCATCTGATAGGCTTCGAGCGGGGCCCATCCGCTCGCTCCGTACGCCTACGCGGGACCCGCGCCCGGATCCTCTTTGGCCTCAACCTCACCGGCCCCATCCAAATTACCATTCACGCCAGCGCCCCGGGCGCCGACCCCGTCCAGGTCCTGATAAAAGTCAACGGCCACTACCTGGCCCGCGAAATCGTCCCCCGTGGCGGAAAGCGAATCACGGGCCGCCTGGCCCACCCCGTACGCGGCACCAACACCCTGGACATCACCGCCCCAGACGGCGCCGTGTTCCGCACCGTGAAGCTCCGTCATCTGGGCTGGCGTATCCGTACTCCGTGATCCCTGGCCACGTGTCCGGTGGCTGTGATAGAAATCACAGACAACAAGAAGGAGCCCATTATGAGCTTGAATTTGCTCGGAAGAACCATCGACAAAGTGGGGGTCATCGGGTCGGGGAACATCGGCCCGGACATTGCGCTGCACTTCGCTACGACGTTGGCGCCTTTTGGCGTGCAGGTGGTGGTGGTGGACGTGGCCGAAGCGGCCCTGCAGGCTGGAGAAGCCAAGCTGACCCAGAAGGTCGGAAAGCTCGTGTCCAAGGGGCGGTGGAAGGCGGAGCGTGGCGAGGCGGTTACCGGCGCGGTGACCTTCACGTCGGACTACGGGGCGCTCAAGGGCGCAGGGCTCGTGGTGGAGGCGGCCTCGGAGAACCTGGCCATCAAAAAGAAAATCTACGACAAGGTGGAGCGAATCATCGCCACCGACGCGGTGCTGGCGTCGAATACGTCGCACCTCGAGCCGGAGGTGATCTTCGGGAGTCTGCGGGAGCCGGGGCGGGCCCTGGTGGCGCACTACTTCTTCCCGGCGGAGCGCAACCCCGTGGTGGAGTTGGCGGTGAGCCCTCTCACCACGGAGGAGACGACGCACTTCATGGAGGTCCTGTACGAGCAGACGGGCAAGATCCCCGTGCGGTTAGGCAGCCGCTATGGCTTTGCCGTCAACCCGGTGTTCGAGGGGATGTTCCTCGCCGCGGCCCTGTTGGTGGAGGAAGGTGTTGCCGACCCCATTCAGGTAGACGCGGTCGCCTGTAAGACCCTCGGCTACGGCGTGGGTCCCTTTACGGCCATGAACCTGTGTGGCGGCAATCCCCTCACCGCGGGGGCGCTGCCCGAATACGGCGCGCGTCTCATGCCGTGGTTCCGTTGCCCCGCGATTTTGCAGCGCGCCGCGGACGAAGGCGAAGTCTGGCCCATGGCCAAGCGCGGCGTCACCGTGGATGTCCCGACAGAGGTGGAACAGAAGGTGAGCCAGGCGCTGCAGGGCGCCTTCTTCGGGCTCGTAACCGAGGCGGTGGACGGTGACGTCATCGATCTGGGCAGCATGGAGCTTGCGGTGTCCACGGCTCTGGCGGTGCGTCCGCCCTTCGCCGCCATGAACAAGCTGGGCGTGGGTCGGGTCTTGGAGCTGGTCCGTGCGTACGCCGAGGACCACGACGGTTTCCGCGTGCCCGCGCTGCTCGAGTCGCAAGCCGCCTCGGGCGAGCCCTGGAAGATTCCGGTTTTGGTGCGCCGGGACGAGGGCGACGTGGCCGTGATCACCTTGCGGCGGCCGGCGGCCCTGAACGCTCTGAACACGGCGGTTTTTGACCAGCTTGAGGAGCATCTCCTGGCCGTGCAGCAAGACCAGGGGATGGTGGGGGCGGTGGTGACCGGCTTTGGTACCCGGGCCTTCGCCGCGGGCGCGGACATCAAGGAGCTCGTGCGCATCGAGGACACCGCCGGCCTGTCGGCCAAGTCCAGACGCGGGCAGCGTGTTTTTAGCCTGGCCGAGAATCTCGGTAAGCCCGTGGTGGCGGCCATGAACGGCCTCGCCTTTGGGGGCGGGCTCGAGCTTGCCATGGCCTGCACGGTGCGGATCGCCACCGTCGGACAGAAGGTCTTCGTGGGCCAGCCCGAGCCCAAGCTCGGCGTCATTCCGGGCTACGGTGGCACCCAGCGGCTGCCGCGGATCGTAGGGTTGGAGGCGGCTTGGCCCCTGCTGCGCAACGGCGATCCCATCTCCTCTGCCCGGGCGTTGGAGATCGGCTTGATCTCTCGCGAGGTCCCCGGACCGGATGTGGTGCCCGAGGCGGTGGCTCTGTGCCGGGATCTCGCCACGGGCAAGGCGAAGGCCAAGCCCATGGAGACCGGCCCTATTCCAGTGCCCGACTCCTTGCCGGAGGTGGATCTGGGCCACCTGAGTCTCAAGATTGACGAGATCCAGCAGAAGGTCATCCTGGACGGGGCGCGCACCAGCCTCGCCGAGGGACTCGAGCTGGAGGCCACGGCCTTCGGCACCTGTGGTGAGACGAAGGACTTTGACATCGGCATGAAGAACTTCATCGAAAAGGGCCCGCAGACGCCAGCCTCCTTCGTGCATAAATAGCCATGGTCTGGCGAAGGAGGATCCTCCGGATCGGTGCGGTGTCCGGCGGCCTACTGATCCTGGTGTTTGCTGGTGGAGCGCTGCTTGTGCGGTGTCTGAACTACTTTCCCAAGAAGCTCGAGAAGGGGCCGGTGTGGTGCACCGGGACCAAGGCTACTTTGCGGCCGGGGCAGCGCTTTTCCGTGCTGTCGTGGAACCTGCAGTTCGGAGCCGGGCGCAGCTATCACTTCTTCTATGATGGCGGTAAGGCCGTGCACGCCAGTCGGGACAAGGTGGAGCAGACCCTCGGCGACATCAGCGGGCTGCTGACCACCCATCGCCCCGACGTGCTGCTTTTACAGGAGGTGGATCGCGACTCGGCCCGGACGGCGCGCATCGACGAGCTCGCGCGGCTGCGGCGGCTGGGCCATTGGGCGTGCTGGACCTCGGCGCCCTATCACCGGTCCCGCTATGTGCCGGCCCCTTTCGGCAACGCCCTGGGCCGGGTGGATATGCATCTGGCCACCGCGTCGCGCTACCGCATCTCCTGGTCCCGGCGACACGCGCTACCCCAGCTCAACGAGTGGTTCGGCCGGCGGGCCTTCAACCTCAAGAGGGCCATTCTCGAGACGGCGGTGGATCTCGCGGGGAGCCCGCGCCCGCTGGTCCTGCTCAACACGCACCTGTCGGCCTTCAGTTACGGTGATGGCACCCTGGGGCGCCAGGTGGACGTGATCCGCAAGCGCCTTGACCAGCTCGACGCACGTGGGTTCCCGTGGATCCTGGCAGGAGACTTCAACATGCTGCCGCCGGGGGAGTCGGTCCACCGCCTCGGACTGGGGGACGAGGCCAAGTACTACGCCGAAGCGGACAGCCCCTTGTCCCGGCTCGCCGGGCGCCATCGGTTGGCGGTGTCCCCCGAGGCCTATCGGAAGGATCCGTCCCGCTATTTTACGTACATCAAATACGGCGCGAAGAAGCCGGATCGCCGCATCGACTACATCTTCGTGAGCAAGCAGATCCAAGTACATGAGATCCGCGTGTTGCACCAGCCGCGATACTCCTCGGATCACCTACCCCTGCTGTTGACCGCCTCGGTGAAGGAGGCGGTTCGGTCCCCGAAGCATCCGAAATAAGCAACGCTTCGATGGTCCCTCCCCTTGATAAACGGACCGCAAGCGTCATATTGTAGCCGGAGCCTATTTCCAGGATGCAGTCATGAGCCTATCTACACTACTCGTTCTCACTTCCATGCTGCTGTCTGGGGGGCCCCCGCCCCCGCCCCCGACCCCGACCCCGACCCCGACCCCGACCACACCCACGTCCTACACGGATGTCTTCAGCGCCATCGACAGTCGCTATCAACAGTCCACCATCGACGCCCAGACGCGCCACCTGTATCGGGTGGCGGCTATACGGCGTCCGGACCTGTTGCCCCTGGACTTGCGTGATCTCGCCCTGAGGACCGGGGGTTCGGACCGTCGCAGTCTGACACCGATCTTTTTGGAGGCCATGCGCTGGGTCCAGACCAACAATGCCCAGGGTGGTGCTCTGCACCGGCTGCTGCTGCCTCTGGAGGATCTGGACTACGTTCTCGATTCCGCGACCCACCCCATCCGGGTGAGCTACTCCACGACCTGGGATCAGTCCCACGCCGAATGGACCTTGGAGGCCGCCGAGATTTCCTGGGACGTATTGACCCAGCAGTACGGGTTCTGGGAGCCTCCCATCGAACCGGGCACCGAGCGATACCGCTTCTACATCACCTCCACCAACGGTAGCGGGTCGGCCTACACGGCTCCCTATGAGGAGAACCCGGCTACCCCCCACACGGACTATTTCACGTACATCGTGGTGGACCCGGCGGCGAACAATCAGTGGAACATCGCCGGGACGGTGGCGCACGAGCTGAACCACGCTACCCAGGCGGCCATGGATGTGCTGGAGCCCTCGGCCTTCTGGGAGAACACCGCCACCTACATCATGAGCCGGGTCTTTCCCGAAGCCATGAACTACACCATGGGCACCATGTCCTATTTCCAGGAGCAACCCTGGCGCGCCCTGGACTACATGAACATCCAGAACAGTGATCTTTATGAGTATGGTGGCGGCCTCTTCGTGTGGTACCTGGCCGACACCTACGCGCCCCAAGAGCCTCCGCAGTTCGTGGCGGAGATCTGGCAAAACTGCGTGCAGACCGGCTTCTCCAATGAGCCGGACTACTTTGACGCCATCGAAGACACCGTGGCGGATCGTGGCTTTGACCACACCATCGAGGAGATCCTGCTGGGCTTTTCCGAGGCGCGCTTCTTCGTGGGGAGTCGGGACGACGGGGAGCACATCTCCGGCGCCGTGCAGTTCCACGGTGCGGAGGTGGTCCTGGCTGCCCATCACTATCAGTCGGATCTGCCGTTGCGGAGCCAATCTCCGCCGGCGTTCGCGAAGCCGGCCTCCTTTGGGTCCAACCACATTCTGATGGACCTGCCCGCGAGCTACGATCACCTGCTCACGGTGCGCTTTGACGGCGACGATGACACCCGGTGGGCTGTCCGGATGTTGCTCTTTGGCGGTGGGGAGGCCATGAAAACCGTGGACCTGGACCTGAGCGCGGACTCGTGGGACGCGTCGGTAGTCGTCGAGCCCGAGGGATATGAGTCCCTGCTCCTGGTGGTGGCCAACCTCGGTGAGCCCGGCTATGACCCCGATCGATACACCGCCAACAACTGGCCCATTTCGAGCTACACCTATGGCATTGAGCCTGTGATGGATCCCCCCTCAGACCTGGTCCTGGAGCCGGCGGTGGTGGAGCGGGGCCGCCAGGACGTGAGCTTCGTGCTCCGTGGCAAGGGATTTTGGGCAGGCGGGGAGTTCGATCTGGAGGTCGTGGATCCATATATCCAAGTCGTCGCCATCGATCGCGTCCTGTCCGAGGAGGTGTCCTTCCGGCTGACGATTCCGCTGCTCACAGACCTGGGGGACAAGGACCTGATCGTGACCAACAGCGACGGGCACCGGGTCACTGCGCCCGGGATCCTCAAGGTGGTGGAGTACGGAAGCATCGTAGCTGACGGCGGTCTGGGCTCCGGAGACCGGATCATGGGTGGCGGTGGCTGTGGATGCCGATCCCAAGGCGGCGCGCCCACCGATGGCTTGGAGCTACTGCTGATTCTGCCGCTGGTCTTGTGGTTGGGGTTGGTCTGGCGGCGGAGGCGACGGTGAGGACGAGGGCGAGGACAAAGCTACCCAAGCAGGGCAAGGGGAGGGGCCGCCGCAAAAGAGTGCCGCCCGACACGCCGTGTCCTTTCTGCGCGCAACCGGCGCTCCTTTTTCACCAGTGCCGCTACTGCGACTTCCACATTTGCCAGCAGTGCGCCGTGGACAACGACAAGATCTTCTCCTGCAACGGTATCACCTGGGACTGTCCGGACTGCGGCAAGAGCAACTCCGTGTAAAGCCCGGATCTAAGGGCCCGGATCTAAGGCTCGATGATCACGTAGAGCCGATTGCCGTGCTCGGTGCTGTAGAAGGTAGCCACGAGGCCGGCGGTGGCCGGGGCGCCTGACTGGGTAAACGGAGCGAACCCGGAGGTGGGCATCTGCTCATAGAAGAGAAAGCAGTAGCTGGAGTTGTTGAGATAGAGCTGGTCGGAGGTGGTGATGATTCCCGTGTAGGGCCCCACGTTGGCGCCTGGCGGGGTGCTCGGTTCCGAATCGAAGCACAGGGAGTACACGTCGTGGTCCGTCCAGCCGTTGGCGTTGTTCAGGGTCTGGAAAGCAGCGCGGCCCGCCGTGGGCGAGGGGGCGAGTGGATCGCCGGGCCACTCGAGCGGGCTCGGGTTCGTGGGGTCGGGGGTCACCACGCCGGTAGTGTTGTCCTCTCCGTACATGTACACCTGGGCGGTAGTGGTAATAAGCGCGACAGTCGTGGTGGAATCCGCCGGCCACGAGATGCCAAGGGCGCTGCCGAGTTGCGAGCCGACTACCCCGGAAAAGCGCGTGTTCAGGGAGCCGTGGTCGATCCACTGGTGTCCGGGCAAAGAGAGCTGGTGGTAGGTGGTGGCGGTGAACACATAGGCGTAGTCCCGCTGGTCGGCGTTGGCGGCCGCCACGATGGGGGTCTGGGGCGCATGGGGGTCTCCCGCATAGGTGATGGTCATCTGGCTCCATACGGCCGGGTCGCCGGTGGCCCAGTAGAGCACGGGAAGATCCTCCACCTGGCAGGTCGGGCTGCAGCCGTCGCCGGCCGTGGTGTTTCCGTCCTCGCAGGCCTCGCCAGGTTCGGGCACGTTGTTGCCGCAGGTGGTGCAGCTCGAGGTGTTGAACTGACAGTCCCAGGTGCAGCCCAGGGTTCCGCCGGTGAACCCGCCGGGCACTGTAGTGCAGGTCATTGCACCGAGCAGCGCATCGTCGCAGTCCTCCCCGGGGTCCAGGGTGGTGTTTCCACACAGGAGCACGCACTGGCTCGGCATGCCGGTGCAAGCCCAGCCGTCCTCCACCTGGCAGTTGGCGGTACAGCCGTCGCCGGTGGTGAGGTTGCCATCGTCACACATCTCCCCTGAGTCGATGATCTCATTGCCGCAGCCGGCGGTGATGCACCCACCGATATCAAAGGTACACCAGGCTGAACAGGCCAGGGTTCCGCCGGTGAAGTCGCCGGGCATCGTGGAGCAGGTCTCCGAGTCGAGCAGCGCGCCGTCGCACTCCTCCCCGGCGTCGAGGGTGTTGTTGCCGCACACGGCCTCGCATTGGCTGGGATCTCCGGTGCAGACCCAGCCGTCCTCCACCTGGCAGGTGGTGCTGCAGCCGTCGCCCGCCATGGTGTTTCCATCGTCGCACGCCTCGGTGGAGGCCAGTGCACCGTCTCCGCACAAGGACGCACATTGGCTCGGTTCCCCGGTGCAGGTGAACCCAGACTCGATTGCGCAGGCGTTGTCACACCCGTCACCGGAGAGCAGGTTCCCATCGTCACACTCCTCAAGGCCTGCGATGGAAGAGTCTCCACACCCTGTCTGGCATAGGCTGGGCTCTCCGAAACACGAGAACCCCGGCTCGATTCGACAATCGCTGTCGCACCCGTCGCCCGGTTCCCGGTTCCCGTCGTCGCATGTCTCCTGCGTATCGAGGAGCCCGTTTCCGCAGTCCAGCCGCGGGTTGGTTTGCGCGCAGCTCGCCATTCCGAAGCTCACTATTCCGAAGCTCGCCACCGTCATCACCGCCGCCATAACCGCCGCCACCGCGCCGCTGCCTTGGCTCCGCCAGTCGCGCTCAGGCGACGATCCGTTGCTACTGTTCCGTGTATTCCAGGTCATTCACGTCTCCGTCGTTGCCCTGAAGGTATTGTATCTGATGTGGTGTCCGGGGTCCTATCTTTCACAGCGGCAGCGGCTTGGTGGCCAGGGCGCGCATGATCTGACGTACCTGGGCTCGGGTGCGGGGCTTTGGGTGCCCGGAGCGGGTGGCGCAGCGGAAGCTGAGCCGGTGGTTGCCGCTCTTGGGGTATTCGGGTCGGCGCCAGGAGGTGCGCATGTGGTTCGTGGGCCAGTACCAGGAGCCGCCTCGGAGCACACGTCGTCGGTGGCCCTTGCAATGGAGCACGCCCTGGCAGGGGCCCCGCGGATCCCGACCCTCGCAGGCAGCGCCGCAGGGGCGTCGACAGCCCTTGTAGCAGCGGCTCGCCCAGTCCATCACCCACTCGTAGCCGTTGCCGGCTAGGTCAAAAAGGCCGTAGGGGTTGGGACCGAACCTCCCCACAGGCCTGGTGGTGGCCGGCTTGCAGCCGCGGTACTGGGCTCGGCTACACCGTGGCCGATCATTGCCCCAGGGGTAGGTGCGTCCGTCCGTGGTGCGGGCGCCCTTCTCCCACTCCGCCTCCGTGGGGAGGCGTTTGCCGAGTAGCAGGCAGGTCTTGAGGGCGTTTCCCCAGCTCACGGGAACAGCCGGCTGGGTGCGTCCATGGAATCCGCGGTACCACATAAACGCCTTGGGGCGTTTGCACAGCCCCATGCGAACGCACCGCGCGAAAATCGGATTGGTGACCTCATTCGCGTCCAGGTAGAACGTGGAGACGACCACCCGCGCGCGCGGGCGTTCGTTTTTTCGGTGCTTGTCGCTCCCGCGCCAGAAGGGCCCACCGGCCACGCACTTCATGCCCTCCGGTGGCGTGACGCAGGCCTTGTAGGGCGACGGAGACGCCGACGGCGACGGCGACGGCGACGGCGACGGCGACGGACGTGACGGCGCAAGGACATGCTTGGGCGGACCGGCGCGTTTGGGTGGAGCAGCGCGCTTGGGCGGACCGGCGCGCTTGGGTGGAGCGGTGCGCTTGGGTGGAGCGGCGCGCTTGGGACCTGTTGGGTTGGTCAGATCCCGGGCGGGGGCGTTTCGGGA
>JAOZUO010000264.1:0-5630 GCA_029938605.1 Deltaproteobacteria bacterium
AGTGGCCAGGGCACCGGTGACGCCCCCAATTTCCCGGTAGCAGCTTTCAGTGAGTATATGCCTTTTTCGATCTCGTCCGAGCCAGAGCTGAAGGGCGCTGAACTGGAGCAACGGAAGCGCTGTGGTAGTCGTCGCCAGATCCGCTTGTATTTCGTCGATGAGGCGCTCTGATTCCAGCTGGTAGCCCACGCCATCGAGTGGGCCCAATAGTGCCTGACGGAGTCCCTCTGCCCTGGGGGCGGCAAGCACCGTCAGTCCGTGGGTTACGGTCTCGAGGAAAGTAGAATTTTCGGCGACGTGGTCTAGGAAATCCGAGCGCAGGGCGATTACGACGCGTAGCGGCGAGGATGCGTCGTCGGCGGTTCCCACTAGGCAGGCCTCGAAAGCTAGACGATGCGCTGCGTCCGCGCCCAGTGTATACAGCTCCTCGAATTGATCTATGAACAGCAGTATGGGCGCTCCGCGCGATCTTGCTCGGCGGCGCAACCACGTCCCCAGGACACCAGGCTCCTTGGCCAGGAGTTCCATCGCGGCCGGCAACGCGGTCTTGGCTACGTTCTCGGCCTGGTCGTCATCCGTGGTTGTCGCGATGATGTCCTCCGGCGAGCTTGGAACGCAGTGCGCGACGGCCTGGGCCAGGGCTAGCAGCGGCTCTCGGCCTGGGCGTAGCGTAAGGGTCTCCAGGTCTGGCTGTTCAGCACGCAGGGCGGGAAAAATCCCGGCCTGGATCAGGGAGGACTTGCCTGCACCCGAGGTTCCCATCAGAGCAAGCAGAGGCTGGCTGCGTAGTTGATGAACGGCGCTGGCGATCTCACGGTCGCGACCGAAGAAGCGGATCGCATCTCCCTCGCTGAAGGCCAGGAGACCCGGATAGGGGCTCTTTTGGGAGTCACCCATCACGCGTGAGGCCTCCGGCTGCAGCGCGGCCAAATCCTCGAGCAGGGACTGCGAGTCGGGA
This sequence comes from Deltaproteobacteria bacterium, assembly GCA_029938605.1. GTDB lineage: Bacteria > Myxococcota_A > Polyangia > HGW-17 > JAJRWW01 > JAJRWW01. The sequence continues at coordinate 959 of JAOZUO010000264.1, forward strand.
TAGCGCTCCTGGGCACGCTTTCGCAGGCAGCGGCGCAGGATACGTGCGATATCCACGGGGACCGCTGCGATCCAGTTGTCATCGATGGGAAGCGGTTCATCCACCAGCGTCGCGTTGGCCAGCAGTTGCGCTGAGCTGTAGCCGGCGAGTAAGGGACGCCCGGCGAGCATCTCGTAGAGGATCAAGCCCACCGCCCAGAGGTCGGTACTGGCATCGATTTTGCCGCGGGTCCATTGCTCCGGCGCCATGTATGTTCGGGTCCCAGCGACACCGTTTTCCGTAGTAGCAGCGTCGAGGTCGTCTCCGTCCAGCTCAACCTGGTGGGCCTGGGCGATGCCGAAGTCGAGCACCTTGATGGCCCCGTGCTGCGTGACGAAGATGTTATCCGGCTTCAGGTCGAGGTGCACGATGCCGTGGCTATGCGCATGGGCCAGCGCCCGCGCCACCGGCAGCAGGAGTCGCAGGGTTCTCTCCGGGCTCAACGCTTTCTCGTTTAGGCTCGAACGAAGGGTTTGACCCTCCAGGTACTCCAGTACGATGAAGGGCCGATCCTGGGATTCGCCAACGTCGTGGACGACTACGATGTTTTCGTGCTGACAGCGGGCCGTGATGCGAGCCTCTTTCAGGAACCGCGCGTTGGAATGCGGCGCCAGTCTTCGCAGCATCTTGATGGCCACTCTCCGGCCCAGCCGGGTATCTCGTGCCAGGTAGACCTGCCCCGTTGCCCCACTGCCAAGCTCACGAATGATCTCGTAGTGGTGGACAAGATCACCCGGCGAAATGTGAGCCGCGTCGACGCGGCTGGGCAAATCGAGATCCACCTCGGTCAGGGGCTCCAGGATCGACAGATCCGTCGCCTCGTCGTCCATGGCTTGGAGCTCCGTCGGGCTGTTTTGGGGCGAGCGTATCACGGCGTCTGGTACTGCTCATCCGAGCCCAGGAAACGACCCACCAGGCCATCCAATGTGGCGAACAGTCGTCGTTCCAGCTTGCTCGGGGCGTCGTCGGATTGACTGTAGAGCTCGACGAAAGTTTCGCGATGGGCACGGCGTAAGCGTACCGCAAGGTCCTGAGCGGAATGTGGATCTCGCTCAGACTCAGATGTGGTGAGGACCTGCTGGATCTCGCAATCAGTCAGGGTCTCATCGAGTTGTTGAAGCTTGGCCAACCCGGCTCGCAGGCCTTCCGACGCCCGATCTCGAGATCTCAGGAATTGCGCCAGGTCCAGCATGGTGCTCGAGATCTGATTTCGGAGGGCTTCCCGGAGGCGGGTGGAGGGCTGCTGGTCCCGTTCATGGGAGGAGGGGGTTTTAAATATTTGCGCGGCAATGGTATCAGGCATCCCCCCATCACGGCCAAGTGACCACACTTGTGGTTGAATGTCTGCGCTCGGCACGAAGACCACACCGGCCACACCGGCCACCCCGCCCTCGGACGCAAGATCCTGGGCGAGTATCCGGAGGTGATGGCACACAGAAGGTGCGTCGGGGCGATCCTGGGACTGCTTGCTCAAGCACGCGAGCAACAAGCGCTCCAGGTCTCGGGGCACAACATTGCATTCTGGGAGGTCACGTATGGGAGGCGCTTCGGCGTAACTGTGAGCCAAGATCATCTCCTCAGGAGTGTCCGCCATGAATGGTGGTCGCCCGGCGATGAGCGCGTAGGCCGTCGCCGCCAACGAATAGATGTCCGCCGCCGGCCCTGCTTCGACACAGCGGCACTGTTCTGGGGACATGAACGCCGGGGTTCCGACCAACTCATTCTCCTCGGTCAGGGAGGTCTGCATCACATCGTCGTGCAGCCGGGACAATCCATAATCGATGAGCTTTACCGCCTCGGGTTTGCCTCCCACCAGCAGGACGTTGTTCGGTTTGAGATCACGATGCACAATGTCCAGGCGATGCGCATAGGCCAGCGCGTTAGCCACCTGCGCCAGGATCGTGACCATCATCGGCAACATGCGCTGCCCCAGGGCGAATCTTCGCGCCCAATGGTCCAGGCGGACACCCTCCACGTACTCAAGCACGAGATAGGGGCCCACTCCCGCCTGATCACCATGCTCGAAGAGGCGGACGATATGCAGGTGCTTCAGACGCAAGAGGATCCGCGCCTCCCGGCGAAATCGTGCGATGGCTTTGGGTGTCGTGTTCCGACGCTCCGTCAGGACTTTGATCGCCCGCTGTTTCCCAGACGCCAAATCCCGGCCCAGGTACACCTGTCCCATGCCACCGGCGCCCAACCGGGAGTCAATGATATAGCGTTCCGCGATCCGCACGCCCAATAGAGAGTTGGTCATGCCAACATGCCTCAACCGTGGCCATAATTACGTCTGCAATAATGTCAGCCGTGGCACGGATTGTCCAGTAAGTGAAGTGCCGGATCCCCCTCAGAATGTGTGGATACCAGTGATTGGATTGCGGTATGCTCCTAACTGTCATGAGCTATACACCACGATTTCTGGGGCTCCTTGGAGCAGTCACAATAATTTTGCATACAGGATGCATCGAATCCGATAGCCAGTTCTGTTCCTGGGGTACCGTGTGTCCACCCGGTACGGTGTGCAGTGAGCGCTATCAGGGCTGCGTTGGCCAGGAGGTGATGACCTGCAGCTTTGGTCCCTGTAGCCACCCGGCCCAGATATGTAACGACGAGCATCGCCAGTGCATATTCCCCATCCAGATCTCCCTCTGCGATGAAAAGGAAGACGGAGCATTCTGCGTACCGCCCGATTCTGAGGGGCTCCATCGTTGTCTCCGAGGCGTGTGTATTAGACCCTACTGCGGCGACGGTTTCATCGATGATTCGAGTAACATCGCGACCGACGCGATCGAAGCGACCGAAGCTTGCGACGACGGCAACTTCGCCTCAAATGACGGTTGCAGCGCCGCCTGTCGCCAGGAGGCCGGCTGGGACTGCGACCGCGCGGAGCCGACCCAGTGCAACCCGGGGCCGCTTCGCTACCGCCCCGGAGACAGCCTTGCCCTCCCCACGGTCGGTGGCTTGGTACACTCAGTCGGCGATGTCCTCCACACACCAGATGGCACCTTGTATGTGAGCTTTCATGGGACTGGCGGCGACATGGACTGTTTCCTGGCGCGGTCCACGGATTTCGGTGATTCCTGGCAGATCGAAAACCTGGGACGAGTGGAAGGAGACACCGCTTCACCTCGACTTTGGCTGCTAGATGACGGCACCATCGGCCTCACCGCCTACGAAACCGGGAGCCCCAAGGACGCGCATTTGCGATTGAGTGACGACGGCGGCCAGAGCTTTGGCGACTGGATTCGACTCTCGGGAAATGAACCGAACGCCGTCTCCTATCTCGGCGCGTCCTGCGTCGCATTCACCCCCGAGGGCGCCTGGATCGCGGCCTATCCGCGCGACAGCGGTGTCTATGCCAAGCGCAGCGAGGCTGCTAGTGCCTCCTCCTGGGCGCTTGCCGGCGAATTCACCATTTACGACGTGGAGCGTCGGGGGAGCGCGGTCCTCACCATCGACGGAACGCGGGTGCTGCTCGCCACTGACAACACCAGCAACATCATGGAGATCTATGGCTCCGAGGATGACGCCCGTAGCTTCGGACTGATTTCGGCAATCCAATCCTCAATGGTCATGGCGCCTAAGCGATTTCACCGCAGCGCTACAACCGGGGCCGTTTATCTCTGCGCCACGGGAAATAGCGCAAGCTACGACAACGGGACCGTTCAGGTCTTCCGGAGCCTGGACGGCGGCGTGCATTGGAACGAAGGAACCGTTTATCTGTCTGGACTGCGTCAGCAAGCGAGTACTACGATCGGTTGCTTCATCGACGACACGGGCGTCTATGTGTCCTACCAGGAGGCCGATAGCGGCGAGATGCGGCTCATCGTGCCTGGCGATCCAAACAGCTGTGGTAACCACCTTCGAGAGCCTGGAGAAATGTGCGACGGACAGGATTTTGGCGTTAACACCTGTCTCCACCTGGGATACGGCGGAGGCTCATTGGCGTGCTCGAATGATTGCCAGGCCCTCGATGACGCAGGTTGCCTCCCGGCCGACTATCCGACGAGCTGCGCTTTCATTGACGTCCCAGTGGACCGTCAGCACCTCATCGATCCAGACGGCTTTGGTTCTATGCCAGCCTTCGAGGTCTTTTGCGCGGACATGGACACATCAAACCCGAAGACCTACCTCTCCTTAACCGTCTCGGACGCCACCCACAATTCAGCGCGTTACCTCTACACCACACCCGACACCGAGGTGCGTTGTGAGTACACCAAGATCCTTTTTGCAGACCTGCCAAACCTGATACTTGATGGTCGCGACGGACGCTTCGCCACCTGCTATGGAAACGGGGAATATGCCGATTATACGCGGTGGGACGCCGCAAATTCCTGCACGCTCGGCGATCCCGGTACCATGAACATTGACCTCACCGGAACCCCCTTCGCCGTCGACCTGGAAGGCGGTGTGACCTGGAACGTCAACGGCTACCTCCCCGAGGGCCAATGGCACGCAAACGCCGAAGGCACCGTCATCGATGCCACCGGCTTCGGCTACTGCGGCGGCACCACCCCCGCCACCCCCCCGGGCCTACGTCTACGTTTCCGATGAAATCCACCCGGCCTCGCAACCACCGACCTGACCCCCTGAACGGTTACCTGATTGTTACGGATCCCATCGTTCTGCACGA
>JAOZUO010000264.1:5640-7665 GCA_029938605.1 Deltaproteobacteria bacterium
CACGGGTGGAATATGGGCGTATGACTAAGGACGACTTGCACCCCATAATCATCAGCTTTCAAAACAGTCGCCAAAGCAATTGGTGGAGTTCTCGCCCATCGCAGGCTCACACAAGCCGTTGTTATTGCAGGTTGTCTGGCAGTACGGAGAGTCGATGCAGTCGCTGTCAGAACAATCTGTCATTCCGTCCATGTCGTTATCGAGTTGGTCAGTGCAGCTGACCTCTTTCGGGTCATCGCATCCTTCATCAATCTCTCCATTGTGATCATTATCGATCCCGTCATCGCAAATTTCGCCGTTTAAGATGTGGACACAAGGCTCCCACCTTGCGAATTCTGATGCACATCGACTGCATGTATAAAATTCAGTGGAGTTTCGCGTGCAATCCTCATACTCAGAGCAAGTCACGGTTGTGTCATTCTGGCACAAATACAAGGCCACGAGGGCGTCCATGCATTCCCTGTCCAGGATCTGTTCCTGTTGATGTATGGCAATGCAGAATCTTGTGAGGTAATACTCGTCGTCGGGCATAATCATGCAGTCGCTTTGCCAGCATTCGAGGTCTTTTTGGCAGATATCTGAGTCAATTTGCTCATCCACTGATCGCAATGATGCACAATCGTATTCGTCCACTGGATTGTCACACCCCAAAATAAACACTGTCATTGAGGCAATTGCAAAGAGCGATAGAAATGGGAATGGTGACTGCAAAAGCATTCTCGAATACATAGATACTCCTGATCGCCAATTTGGGTAAATGTTTTTCAAGCGGCCATGATGTGGCACACAGATGGCGCCTCTGCACGCTTGCCGGAAGGACAACGTTTGCCGCACGGCGCTACGCATTCGATATTACCAGCTTAGGGAATAGCGGAGAACGTAGTTGGATCTAGGCGCTACGTAGGAACCCATTGCTTTGTTCAACCCTCTGGAGTTCTCGTACTGCGCGCTTTTCATGAGGCGGAGTCGATTGGAGTAGATCGCCGAACTGATGGCGCCGGCAATCCACATCGGAGTACCGATTAATACCGATAATGTCCCCACGCCCATAAAGATAAGGCCGACAATCGCATTTTCTTCGTCCTCAGCTGAGAGGAATGCAATCAGACCTACTGTGTCTGTGATTAATCCAATGATGCTGAGCCCGGCTCCCCAACCCCTCACGCTGTTCGCTGAAGCAAGACTGGCTTTCGTCTTGAGGATTTCTATCTTAGTCCATGTGCGCGTTGCCGCATCCGAGGTGCCTACCTTCTCGGAAGAGTCACCGTACGAACTCGCTAGTTTTTGTTCGCCTCGTTGCAGATGGAGAAACTGGGGGGCTTGCTTGGCTGTATCATGTTTCCCGCTAGCAGATGTGGGCTGTCCGAGAGCTACCGAGGCAGACGCTATGAGGGTAGCCCCAGTGATAGAGCACACAATGATTAACTTTCTCAATTTCTGGCGCGTTGTCATAAATCCCTCTTGCTGGTTGGGTGGTGTATTATTGGTATTGGTGCCAAATAATCTGATTTCTGTTATTCCCGGTAGAGTACTGATTTAGAGGAGCCCTTGGGCCCATGTCGGATGACCTTGCATGTACGTTTGGGTGTGCATATTCCGGAGTATTGCTGGTCCTTTGGGGAGCATTCTGGACTCCATATGCACTCGTATCGCCGAACCTGTGCATCACCCTTCTGAAATGTAGGGAATAAACGGAATGGGAGAAGTGCCAAGAGGATGGCGTATCCGGATTGATAAGCACTAAAACTGGGAGACATGTTGTTATTATGTGAGATGTGTAAATTCTGGAATATCCCATGAAGAGGGGACAGATTTGTGTTTTGGGGGGAGCGACTTCGGTTGCGCGGTTTGAGAGCACTTGGAAGGCTGCGATATTGGGGGAGGGCGAGCCGGCGGTGAGTGTTTTTTCGGATGCAGTAGCGGGGTGGGGACTGGGCACAGGATTGCGTAGGGAAACTTGTCGCCGCGAGGCATGCGTGAACAGCTAGAATCTCCAATAATATTGGCCAGCTGAAGAAAGATCGA